>JBCCIN010000257.1:0-7657 GCA_039028235.1 Pseudomonadota bacterium | reverse complement strand
CGCGCCGCTCGCAGCGGCGGCGGTTGAGTTGGAGGTGATCGCCGAGGGGCTGACCGCGCCAATTGATCTCGCCGATCCCGACGATGGCAGCGGTCGCCTGTTCGTGGTCGAGCAGCAGGGTATGGTGATCGTGCTCGAGGCGGATGGCCAGATGTCGGCAACGCCGTTCCTTGACCTTCGGCCGCATCTTTTGGAGTTGAAAAACGACTTCGAGGAGCGCGGTCTGCTCGGCTTCGCGCTGCATCCCGATTTCAACAGCAATGGCCGCGTCTATGTGAGCTACGCCGCCCCACTCCGTGAGAGCGCTCCCAAAGGCTGGAACTACACGCGCCGCATTTCCGAGCTTACTCTTGCGCCGGAAGCCGACAGCGTCGACCTCGGCACGGAGCGTACCCTGATCGAGCTCGACTGGCCGAGCCGCAAGCACAATGGCGGCGGTCTCGCCTTCGGACCGGACGGCTATCTCTATATCGGGCTCGGCGACGGTGGCGGCGCGCATGGCGTCGGCGAGGAGGTGATCTGGTCCGCATTCGACGTGCCGGCGGAGCAGCTCTATTGGGATCGCCTCGCCCAGGACACCAGCTCGCTCTTCGGCAGCATTCTGCGCATCGATGTCGATGGCGGTTTCCCCGCATACAGCATCCCGAACGACAATCCCTTCGTTGGCAGGCCTGGCCTGGACGAGATCTACGCCTTCGGCTTTCGCAATCCCTATCGCATCGCCTTCGACAAGAACGGCAGCGGCGATCTCCTAGCGACGGCGATCGCCGAGACGCTCTGGGAAGCGATCTACCTGATCGATCGCCCCGGCAACTACGGCTGGCCCATTCGCGAAGGCACCCACTGTGTCGATCGCATGGCCCCGCGAGAACCGCCCGAAAACTGTCCGCGCCACGGCGCTGATGGCTCGCCCATCCAGGAGCCGATCGTCGAATACCCGAACATGCAGGTTATGCATCCTGATACCAAGGTCGACGCGACCGGAGTAGGCACCGCCGTGGTTGGCGGCCGCATCTATCGCGGAGACGCGCTGCCGGACCTTCAGGGCAAGCTGGTCTTCGCCGATTGGAGTGCCGCGTTCGAGCAGCCGTCAGGCCAGATCTTCGTCGCCACGCCGCCACCGCGCTGGCGCGATCTCTGGTCCTTCGAAAAACTGCTGGAACTGAACACGCGCATCATCAGCGTCGCCGAGGACTCCGAGGGCGAGCTCTACATCCTGACCAGCGACGAATTCGGTCCGTTCGGCAAGACGGGCAAGATCTTCAGGATGAGGCCGCCCTCCTGATCATCGCTCCCCGCTGGAACCGGTCGCCGGCAGGAGATCGACGACTGTCATCTCAGCACGCGTGCCCAGCCGCATGATCGGCCCCCAACAACCGGTGCCGGGCGACACATAGAGATGTCGATCCTGATCGCTGAAGAGGCCCGTCATATGCGGGAAGCGCCATTTGACCAGAACATTGAACGGCCAGATCTGGCCCGCATGGGTATGCCCGGCGAGCATCAGGTCGATGCCGGCGTCACGCGCAGCGGCCCAACCGTCCGGACGGTGATAAAGCAGCACGCGATAATGCTTGTCGCTTAAGGCGATCTGCGGCAGCTCGCGCTCGACATGATCTTCATGATCGGCATCGTCGATCCCGATGATCTGCAGCTGCCCGTGGATCGTCGCCTGGCTGCGCAATATATGGACGCCATGCGTTTCGATCATCGCGATCGCCGCGTCCAGATCGATATAGCGCTCGTGATTGCCAAGCGAGAGAAAAACCGGGCATGGCAGGCCTGAAAGGGCAGCGAGTTCCTCCGCTTGAACAGCACTGGCATCGAGCAGATCACCTGTGATCAGGAGCATGTCGGGCTCATGGCGAAGGGCCTGCTCGACGGCCCGGCGCAAAAAGGCCGAGCTACGCGAGCCGACATGGATGTCGCTCAACTGCACCAGCTTGTAGGCGCGGTCGAGTCGTTCGTGATCGAAAGCGAGACGGCGCTCTCTTATGTTCGTCGCAGCAAAGACGCCAGCCGCGCCGAGCACCATCCAAGCCATGAAAACAACCAGGGCGACGGTGCGCTCGGGCAACCATATTGTGAGAATAGCGCCGGCCAGGGTCAGCGGCAGCAAGACGGCGCCCCAGCCGAAATACTGCATCACCGGCCAGCGCAGGCGCAGGTTCCGGCTTTGAATGACACGCCAAAGCCCGATGACCGCAACCGGCGCCAGCACCAGGCTCGCAAGCAGCCAGCTTCCGGTCGGCTGTTCGAGAAACCAACTCAGCAGGACCGTGAGCGGCGCCACCGTCGTCGACCAGACGACGATCGTACCGAGAACCATGAACCCCGGCGCGAGCCTGCGCCGTTTGCTTTTTCTTTCCGCAGATCTTTCGGTCGCGGCTGTGGCCATCAGTCATCCTTCTGAAAAACGATCGCTCACCGAGGTCGGCATCACGATTCTCTCGGGTGTGAAGCCTTTCACAGCCGTGGATCTTGCGATGGTCCAGAATCAAGATCCAGAACTCTATTCAATAATCAACAAATGAGAGGGCGACTCATGGTGTGGACGGTCTCCTGGGACGGCGACTTCGTCGTCGGCGGCGACGACAATCGACGGGTCACGCCGAATTTTCGTCTGAAGGAGTTTCGCGACAAAGCCGGCCGTGTTCGGGTCCATCGGGAGCTTGGATCGGCCCTGCAGATTCTGCGAACACGCTTCGAGCATCCGCTTTCGATCGTCGAGGTCGACGAGCATGGCCTCGGCGCGCTCCTAAGGGGCAAGCCTATGTCCAAACTGACCGCCGCGGCGGAGCGGGCCAAAGTCAACGGTCTGTTCGCCGACATTGCACCACGGGACGACGGCGTCCATGTCGTCATACCCAACCCCAATGAGCGGCGGGAAATCGATCTGGAACAGGCCCTTGAGACAGCCTTTTCCGTGACCTCGGCCTTCGAGACGAGCGGCGATCGGTTTCAGCAGATCACCGGCAACTTCGATAAGGCCGGGCTGTCCTTCGGCCCGCTTCAATGGAACTTCAGAAGCGGCACGCTCGTTCCCTTGTTCGAAAAGTTCCGACGGGCTGACGAACCCACGCTCAAGGCCTGTTTCGACGACCCGATCGACTATGAAGAGTGGCTCCAGGTAATGCAGGAGCCGGCCGCCAATCAGATTGCCTGGGCCGACGAGATTTCGACGGGATCACGCGGTCACGATGTGCAGGAGCCCTGGAAGAGCTATTTCAGAGCGGTCGGGCGTCAGCACGCTTTTCGCGCCATCATGGTCGAAGAGGCGCTTCGAAGCTACGGCGCCAAGCTCCTCGATCAGGCCGCTTATCTGCAAAGCCTCCGCCCTGACATCGAGATCGATCATCTCCGCTGCATGTGCGCCCTTTATGATCTCGTCGTGCAGCAGGGCAGCCTCAACAAGGCCAAAAAGAGGATTGAGGAGCGGATTGCACGCGACAACCCCAACGACCAGTTCGCGCTTGTCGGCATCGCCGTCGAAGAGCGGGGCCTAACCGCCAACGATCCTTGGAAACCTGATTGCGTCAGCCGTCGATTGGGAATCCTTCAAGGTGTCCCCAAGCTGGTCGAAGACCGCCAGCGCGCGAATCTCCACTTTTACATGCTGCGCGACGTCCACATCCGCAACGCCAGACAACTCATGAGTGCCGATGTCGGCCCTCAACTCGTCCGGGTCAGTGACGCCCTCGCCGCTGGCGATACGCTGCTGGCTTGAGGGTGGAAGGAGCTTGGAATATGACTAGCGCAAAATGCGAAAATACCTTTCTTTAAATCGCCTTATGAGATAAAAACTTATTGGAATATCGATGCCTGCCCTTCGAAATACCCTTGTTGCCACAGCCGTCATCAGCCTCACAGCTTGCAGCTCACTGGCACCAACTCTCCCGACGTCATCCGACACGGGCTATGGAACTCTGGAGAGCAATCCTGCCTGCAGCGACTTCGTCAAACGCTACGGCAGTGACAAGCCGCTGCCGAGATTTGCGACAACGCTGGTGAGCGGCAAGCGCCCCTTGCTGGCAACAGATGCTGCCCGAGCGAATGGCGCGGACCACGAGCAACTCGCATTTGATGACATCGAGAGAGACTTCGACAGTTTCCTGAACTGCTACTACGTCGATCTATCGGAGCACCTGCGTCGAGCCGGAGCAGACGATAAGGCGAAAGAGGAGCTGCTGGCTCTGCGTGGTCACGCCATTGTCACGGTCATGGCCCGCTATGCCGCCTACAACATGACAGGTGTCATTGCAGGCGGCCTTCACGCAACTAACTTCGAACCCTACGACGCATTGTCGAGCGATGCGGCAGCGCTCTTGACCAGGATCGAATATGCCGAGCGTCTTTTGCGTCGGGATAGCAAGACCGCCAGGCAGTTCGAAGCTAAGCCCGTACCGCAGGTCGATCGGACAGCGGCCAGCCTTCACGGCTTTCCCAGGGTCAAGCGCAGCAACCGGGTCTTCAGCGTCGTCCAGGTCGCGTTCGAAGCCGAGCGGCCCACCGCGCGGCGGGCTGTCGGCTTCCTTACCAGACTTGCCGGCCTCTTCGCCGGGCCAGGCGTCAGCGATCTCAAAAGCGTGGTGAATACCGCTCTCGCAGGCTTGGAGAAGGCGGCATTCGTCAACATCTACGGGCGTGCCTATCGGGCGGACGTGGACGACCTGTTTGCCGATCTCGACGACGGGCCGAGCCCGGATCACTGGACGAAAATCGACGATGCGCTGCGCGATGCCTGCAACCGCCTCGCCATTCTCGCCGGCGGCGTCGTCGCTCACTGCGTGCCGGAGCGCGAAGGGCCATCGGCTTAGGCCAAAACGGACAGCAGCGCACCGCTCTCGTTAGGACTTTTTCGGAGCTTAACCATGCCGAAGAACATTATCATCTGCTGCGATGGAACGGGTAACGAGATCAAGGAGAATCAATCCAACGTCCTGCTCTTCTTCAGGACGCTCGAAAAGAACAGCGCGCAAACCACCTTTTACGATCCAGGCGTCGGCACCATCAGTGACAGCAGCGCCTGGGCAAGACTGAAGTCTCAGGCGAAAGGTATCTTCGGCCTGGCAACAGGTTATGGTCTGGACGCCAATATTCTCGATGCCTACCGCTTTCTCATCCGCAACTACGAGGATGGCGACAACATCTACCTCTTCGGTTTCAGCCGAGGGGCTTATACAGTCCGTGTCCTCGCCGGATTCTTGAACATGATTGGCTTGCTTGAGACCGAGCAAGAAAATCTGAGTGGCTATGCTCTAATGGCCTATAAGCAGGCGAGCAACAAGGACGACTTTAAGATTGCCTGGCGTTACCATCAGGCGCTGGCGACGAAGTATGTCACGATCAGGTTCATGGGTTGCTGGGATACCGTTGGTTCGGTGATCGTGCCACGTCCCGACCGTTTTCTAATCCCCTCATTGCAATCACTTCCCTATACGCGCACGAACCCCAGCGTTCAGGCGTTTCGGCATGCGATCGCGATCGATGAGCGCCGTCGCATGTTTCGGGCCAGCCTTTGGACCGAACCGCAAAAGTTCAAGATGAACCCGTTCATCGACGACGACCAGGCCGAAGAGCAGGACATCAAACAGGTCTGGTTTGCCGGTGTGCATTCGGATATCGGCGGCGGCTATCCCGATAGGGAAAGCGGTTCTGCGCGGATCCCACTGCAGTGGATGGTGGAAGAGGCGCGCGAGCATGGCGTGCAGTTCAAGCAGAACAGGATCAATCAGTATGTGCTGGGCAAGAAGGACGGGCGCAGCAAAGAATTCTACGCGGCGCCCGATCCGGAAGGCCCGTTGCACGATTCGATGAAAGGGTTCTGGCCTGTGCTCGAATGGCTGCCGAAGAAATTGAAACGCCGGGAGTGGGCGGATCGGCGATCGTTTCTCAGTTGGTATCTCCCGCGTTCAGAGCCGAGACTGATTCCGGAGAACGCGACCATCGATGCTTCTGTCTGGACGAGACGACAGGGCCAGTCAGGCTATGATCCGATCAATCTGAAGGATTTTGCTCCGCCCGAAGAAGACCAGCCGACGGAGGAAGACCATCGGCTGGCCTCCTGAAGACATCTAGCGCACGCGCAGGATCGTCACCCTGATCGATCCCTTGTTGTTGTCGTATTTCGAATTGAGATCGTTGGCGAAGGTCCAGAGATCGGCGTCACGCTCGGCGGTGTAGCGACGGTCCGTCCCGCCTTTGCCGATACGGAACAGGTGCTCGTCCTCATCACCGAGCGCGCCGATAAGTTCGAACCAGTTGGCTTTCTTGTGCCGCCGCCGGTCCTCAAAGCGCTCGACGACCATTTCCTTGTACCAGGGCAATTCCTCGCTGGTCCAACCATCGGGGCCGCATTTGATGTTCTTGTCGCGCCACTTCTCGGTATCGGCAATCTGAAACTCGTAGACCGCACCTTCCGCAAGCCTGACACCTGACCAGTTGTATTTCAGGCGGGACAGGACGATGAATTCGTGAGCCTCTCCGACCTCCAGCGATTTCGGCTTTGCGGTCGGATGGATCTCATCGGCCTCAGACCTGCGGCGACGCTTGTCGCGCACAGGGTCCATGCTTTCGCTGACGGGCGCTTTAAGATCGATCTTGCTGTATTTCTCCTTTTTCGCCATGGCGCCATTGATCGGCACGCCACAGGACCTAGCGCAATCCAGCATCCATCGAAAGGCGATGTTGGAACGCTCAGGATTGTTGTTGCCGCCGCCAATATCGCCATGCACGCCGCGGAACCAGACTTCCTTGACATTTGGGAGGCGATTTTCGGGATCCAGCCTGGTCAGATCGAAGGTCTCGCGGCGCTCGTCCAGCGCCATGGCATGGAAGCAGTTCAGAACGGAGCCCGCCACCTTGTCGATATTCCAGCCCAGATTGATGTCCTGAAAATCGATCAGCGTGTCGAAGGAGAGACCAAAGGAGCCGACCACGTCCCAAAGCCCGAGAAAGCGGATCTCCGGATGGACCACCGAGCCGTCTTTGAGCTTCAGGCCTTCCTCACTGATCTTGTTGGCAAAGTGAACGGCCAGAGCGGCACCGCGGCTATAGCCGATGATGTCGATATCGCGATCACCGTCTTCCCAATTCTCTGAGAGGTCGTCGTACATCTGGTCGATTCTCGAGCGCCCGCCGACACCGAGCGCGCCGCCCAAGACCCGGCCGATCGCACCGAAGCGCGTACCGACCCCCGTCAGATAATCCACATTTGCGCCGGCATAGAGTTCCTTGAAGCGTACGACATTGGTGTCCTTCGCGTCGTCGTCTTCGTCGATGTTCCAGGTTCCGTCGAATGCATAGAGTGCCATGTCTTCAATCTCCTTCTTCCAGATCGATTGCTTTCAAATGGTCGGCTGAACGAACAGCTCGGCCATTGGCTCGATTGGCGCTGTTCGACCTGTACGTTGTCCTCAAATTCCACGACCTGCCGACTTAATCCGTCGTCGACTTGATCTCAGGATGCCGCAGTCTCGCACAGAGTGTGCCCCAGGCAAAGAGCGGCTTTTTCGTCGTAAAGCGGGATGATCGGTCGATAAACGAATAGGTGGGCACTGCGTCAGCGATCACCGAGTGATCCACCAGCCAGGTGGTTGGTCCAGAGGTGTGGTTTCAGGAGGTTACGTCACCGAGACGGCGACGTTCCACCTTGCTG
>JBCCIN010000256.1:0-7670 GCA_039028235.1 Pseudomonadota bacterium | reverse complement strand
TTTCTCCGCTTGCTCTTTTAGGCAGCACCTGCCGCGAGGCAGACAGCACAGGTGCCTTCGACCTCGACCATGCGCCGCATAGCCCGAAACCCGATAAGATCGGCATTCTCGGAAATCAGGCCCTCAAGCCGCTGGTCTTCCAACTCGGCTGACGCCCCGCAGCTGCTGCAAATGAAGAGAAGACAATCATGCTGGCGCTCCGGATGCACGCAGGGGACATAGGCGTTCCGGCTTTCGATTTTCCAGACGAGGCCTTGGGACATCAGAAACTGAAGCGCGCGGTAGACGGTGGGCGGCCCGACCGGGCGGGAATCCTTCTGCTTCAGCGCTTCGATCAGTTCATAAGCGCCCGTCGGGCGACCGCTCTCCCAAAGCAAGTCCAGAATCTGACGCCTGAGCTCTGTCAGTCGCACGCCGCGCGCGTCACACAGGGACGCTGCCAACGCAATCCGTTCAGCCGGTGCATGCTGCCCACGACACTTGGGATCTATGCAGGGCCGAGGCTGGATCGACAGTGACGGCATGAATCTATCCTGTATTGCGCTTTTGAAACGCAACGTTATAACGTTCCTTCAATTGATTGCAAGAGCTGTAGAATCCGGTCGTCTGAGGGCGCAGGAAAGGGTTTGACGTGGACAGAGCAGAGATCGATAGCCGGAGAATCCCGAATGCTTGAGGCTGCGATCCGACGACCGGCTGTGTTCTCGGCGCTTACCCTACTTTTGGTGGTGGTCACGTTTGCTGCGCTCGATCTGCCAACATGGTGGGATCGATTGGTGCTGTTTGGCGTTGACTTGCAGCGCGAACTGCATCGGGACTTGGCCGCAGCGATGCGAGCGGTCGAGGCATCGGGAGGGACAGCATTTTGGAGCCTGATTGGGCTCGGATTTCTCTACGGTGTCTTTCACGCCATCGGTCCTGGCCACGGTAAGGTGGTGATCTCGACCTATCTCGCAACGCACGAGAGTCGTTTGGCCCGCGGCATCACGCTGTCGCTCCTGTCGTCCTTGATGCAGGGCCTGACCGCGATCCTCCTGGTAGGCGGTGTTGCCTTGATCGCCGAGAGGTCGTTGCGGGACAGTCAGAAGCTCGGGATCCAGCTAGAAGCTATGAGCTACGGTTTGGTCATGAGCGTTGGCCTGTTCCTGATCTGGCGCGGGTTTTGGCGCCTTCGGGCATCCTACAATCGACACGAACACAGGCCTGAAGACGGGCATGGACACGCGCATGAGGATGATCACGGGCACGGGCATGGAGACGGCCACACGTCCTGTTGCCATGGACACGGGCCAAGCGCGGACCAACTGGAAAAGGAACTATCGTTCCGCGAGTTCTTTCCGATGATCCTGTCCATCGGCATCCGCCCCTGCAGCGGCGCAATCCTCGTCCTGATCCTTGCTTTAGCCTTACATCAGTTGCCCGCGGGTATCGCTGCGGTGGTGGCGATGTCGATTGGCACCGGGCTTAGCATCTCGGCGCTTGCAGCCCTGTCTGTCTACGCGCGAAACAGCGCCATCGCCTTTGCCAATGCCTTCGAGATGGAAGGGCAGAGCTTGGGACGTTTGATCCATTTGGCCGCCATCATCGGAGGGGTATTGATCGTCATTTTTGGTGGTACTCTTCTAGCCGCAACATTATCGTTAAGAAGTCACCCGCTTTTATAGGTCTGTGAATCAGAGTAGGCCAGGACGTTCATTTTCTGTCTGAATCACGGACTTATCCTACCAGAGAGCCTCGAATTTCACCTCGCGTCAGGCTAGGCTGATCTCCTAAACAGGTAGGCTTGGCAAATGAACCAAAATATTCCCGTAACCGTACTGACCGGGTTTCTCGGCAGCGGCAAGACCACACTGCTCAACCGCATCCTGACCGAAAATCATGGTCAGCGCATTGCGGTCATTGAGAACGAGTTCGGCGAGATCGGTGTCGATCAGGACCTCGTGATTAATGCGGACGAAGAAATCTTCGAGATGAACAATGGCTGCATATGCTGCACCGTTCGCGGCGACCTGATTCGCATCTTGGGCAACCTGGTCAAACGTCGCGACAAGTTCGACCGTATTTTGCTGGAGACCACCGGCTTGGCAGATCCTGGCCCCGTGGCACAGACCTTCTTCGTCGACGAGGATACCCGAGACGCCTTTAACTTGGACGGCGTCATCACCCTGGTCGATGCTATGCATGCCGAGTTGCATCTCGATGACAGCGATGAGGCGATGTCGCAGATTGCGTTTGCCGACGTGATCCTGATCAACAAAATCGATCTCGTCGACTCGGGTGCCCTCGAAGCGCTCGAGCAGCGCTTGCGGGCGATGAACGCCATGGCGCGGATCGAGCGGGTGCAAATGGCTGATGCGCCCATGGAGCAGGTGCTCAACGTTGGCGGCTTCGATCTCGATCGTGCGCTTGAACTCAAGCCGAGCTTTCTGGAGCCTGAATATCCTTTCGAGTGGGGTGGCGTGCTCCGCCTGGACGGCAAAGCGACCATCAAGCTCGAGAATGGCCCGGATCCAGCCATGTCCGCCGTGCTGGAGCCGATCGAGGCGGCGACAGAGGAAGCGTTGATGGGGGCCGCCGAGCGGGTTTTCACCTGCTTTTCGACGGCCGCCGAAACCCTGCAGCCTGGGGGAGCGCTGTCACCTGGGGAGACGCTCTGGTCTATGACGCTCTCTGGCGCCGAACAGTATGACTACGGCATCGAAGCCGACCAGCCCGGCCTCTACGCGCTGTTCACCGAACACGGGCCGGACGAGTTCAATGCGAGCTTCTTCGACGCCAATGGTGACGAGCTGAGCGTCGCCGCAGAGCATGTCTTCAACCCGGAGCATACCCACGACGACACCGTCAGTTCGGTCGCGTTGGAGCTTGAAGGTGAACTCGACAGCGATGCGCTCAATGCCTGGCTCAGTCGATTGCTGCAGACCCGAGGCCCCGACATCTTCCGTCTGAAGGGCATCGTGGCGATCGCGGGCGAAGATCAGCGGTTCGTGTTCCAAGGTGTGCATATGCTGTTCGACGGTCAGCCCGGCGATGCTTGGGGCGATGAGCGGCGTTACAACCGGCTCGTCTTCATCGGCCGCAATCTGGACGAAGAAGAGCTGGGACAGGGCTTGCGTGGTTGCAAGGCAGGGTGAGTGACGACGGCTTCGATCGTTGGGACGTCGACGCGCCGCTGACCGGCGTTGCTGTCGAGCAGAGCGGCCAGTTTGCCGCCTTTAGCGGTGGTGATGGTTGTGTTCGCGTCATCGACCTTTCGAGCCAGGAACGGCGTCTGGAGACTTGGTCCCTGACCGAAGGCGCGATTATTGCGCTGGCCGCCGATTGTCATGCGCTTGGTTTCTTGTGCGGGACCGATGATGGGATCGTCTACCAAGTCCATGCCGAAGACGGGCCGAGCGAGTTAGCACGGCTTGATCGGTCCTCCTGGCCTGATCAGTTGGTCACACACGCCTCCGGCCTAAGAGCAATCGCCGACGGTCGACAAGTGCGGTTGCTGGACGCTGAAGGTCAGCAGATCAACAGTCTTGGAACGCATCCGAGCACCGTCGCCGGTATGTGCTTTGACGATCCGGGGCGGCGTCTCGCAGTTTCGCACTACAACGGCGTCAGTCTCTGGGCGCTGGAGGAGCTATTTAGCGAGCCGAAGCGCCTGGAGCACCGGGGCTCACATCTCAGCCTCGGATGGAGCAGGGATGGGCGCTATCTGGTAACGGCCACCCAAGAGAACATACCTCACGCTTGGGATCTCGTTTCGGGACGAGATATCGATCTCGGACAAAGCCTCAGCAAAATAAAATCCCTTGGCTGGAGCGCCGACGGCAGCTGGCTGCTTGCGTCTGGCTCTGACACGGTAAGCGCTTGGCAATTCACGGACGGCGACTTGCCGCCGGCGGCACCGCGCATGCTCGGGCGTTACAGCGAGGACTTGGTCGGCCAAGTATGTGCTCACCCGATCCTCGCTTTGACCGCGGCCGGCTATAATGATGGCAGTCTCGACTTGGTGAGCTTGGCGCCGAGACCAAAACGGCACTGCCTTGTTGATTCGAAAGGCAGTGCCGTCACAGCACTTGCATGGTCCCCGGATGGGACCCAGTTGCTCGGAGGCTGCTCAGACGGGCATTTGTTCGCCTATCGCTTCGACAGCGATTGGCTCGCCCAAATTGCCCGCCCGACTGAGGCTTCCTAAACGACCGCGATCGGGTTGCCCGGCGAGCCGGTGGCCCCTTTGATCGGCAGCGTCGAGAGGATAAAGGCGAACTTGTAGACGCCGTCGGCGACCAGATGATCGAGGCGCACATTCTCCAGAATGTGGATGCCATTCACGGTCAGGAAAATCTGGTGCACCGGGAAGGCCAGATTGGGATCCGGATTGGGAACGACTTCGATCGCCCAGCAGTCGGCAGCGCCGACAGAGATCCCCTTGCCTGCCAACCACTCCGCGGCCTCGACGCCGATCCCCGGCTCGCCTGAGTTGAAGCGAGCGTTGTCCTTCATCCAGAGCTCTTCACCCCAGCCGGTCCGCCACAGCGCTGCGCAACCTACGGTGATGTCATCCTCGGTCATGTTCTGGCGTTCCAGGCAGGCTTGCAGGTCGGCGACGCTGATCTCCTCGCCCGCGTCCAACATGCGCCCTTTCAAGCCCATGACGTCAAACAAGACCCCACGGCAAAAGAATGGCTTGACGTTCTCCACACCAAGCTTCTGCAGGCCGTAGGCGCCGACCGTCGAGCCGGCTTCGGCGTCGCTGTTCTGAAGATCCTTCGTCGTGAAGCCATTATAGAAGACCTCTTCGTTGAGATCGCCTGCTTCACCGACGCGCGCACCGATGTGACCAAGTCCGTCGAACTGCGTACCGACCTGACCGATTTCGGTGGTCAGGATCTCATCGTGCCAGATGACCTGGTTTTTACCGTATGCGCCTCCCGTCGGGGCACCGGGAATGCGAAGCGCAAATACACGCTGACCAAACAAAGGCATGCCGTATTCGTAAACACGACCCAGGCTGTACACCTTGCCGGTCTGGATGAGGCTTGCCGCATCCAGCGCGACCTCTGGTGTCATGTGATTGGTCGCACCGGTCTGGTCGCCCTCGCCCCAGCGGGACGGCCACCATTTTTCAGCGATGGGGGTGCCTTCGATGCCACCTTCGGCGGCGTGTGCAGGGCGGACCAAATCCAGCTCGTGCATGGCCCCTTGGCCGGCGGTTACGGCCGCCGCTGCGCCGGTGGCGACTGTCGCTGTTTTGATGAATGCCCGACGCGACGATGATGTCGGCTCGTCGCCCTCTTGGCCCTCTACGGACTGCGTATTCTGGACGTCGTCACGAACGTCTTCGCTCATCGCCAAGCCTCCCCAAGGCAGTGCTTCATTGTGAAGCATATTGTGCTTACGCGAAAATGTTACGTGATAATATTGCAGTTTGCAATTCCGGCTTGTCAATGCGCGTCGGCAGAGTCGATGCAATGGGTTGGGCGAGAAACTATTTACATTTCAACAACGTACGACAAATGGCGGGTGCAATTAAGACAGCAGCCGGCAACTGAGAAAGAGGTCTTCGCGGCTAGAAGGGAATCGACGGATCTGCCGCTGCGCGGGCCTGCCGTGCCGACCGTTCTTCGATCAGACGCTGGAATTGGGGCAGGTCGTCACGGAGACTTTCCTCAACGGCGGCACGGTCGAGATCAGCGGTGATGAACAGCAATCTGGAACGATCGATCTCGGTTTCAGGCAAGCGTTGCGGCGGTTGGTAGACATGCTGAACGCCATTGATGATCACAGGTTCGCTCACGCCTTCGATCTTAACAGCCCCCTTCGTCCGATACATGACATCGCCGTTCGACTGTGTACCGGCATTCAGCCAGCCGTGCAGGGAATCCCAGTTGAGCGAGTGCCCAAACTCGATGGCAAAACCATGGAGCCCATTATCCAGCAGATCACTGCTGGCGTAATGGGGTGACGCCAGCCAGCCGCCTAGATCGCCGGCCAGCAAGCGTGTTTCCAGACCCGCCCCCATCAGCGCTTCTGTCGTGACCGGTTTGTCGAATGGCACGCGACTGGCGACCGGGTTCAAATGCTGCAGTCGAGCACGGATTTCTGGTGTCTCCAGAGCTGTGTCGAGTACAATGCGATCAGCCACGGCAAGTTGTTTGTAGCCATAGCGCGAGTTTGCCAGCGCCTTCAAACTTGCGTCGCTGTCCATGACCGTAACGACACTGTCGAGACGGAAGTACTCAGTCACCAGGGCGTTGTTCAGCAGCGTTTGCATGACGGCTGCCGGATCGGCATCGGCCAGGGTCTCGATCAGCACCTGGTCAAAATCAATTTCGCCTTGAGCACGCCTAGCATAGAGTCGGCGCAGGCTGCTCACCAATCCCGAGCGGGTGACGCAGCACAAACAGCCGATCGCATGCGGCACCATCTGTCCGGCAATGCGATCCGTCGACGCCGCGGCGAACTCAGGACCGTCGACTTCGTTGCTGATGACCGCCCAGCGGGCACCATCCTTTTCGAGCAACCGTTCGATGGTCTCTGTTCGCGCCTGCGCATCGACTGAACATATGACGATTGCCGGCAATTTCTCGCGAGCGACCTCGGGGACAAAACTCAGCATCGTTGCTTCAGCACGGCAAAGCGTTTCCAAAATTTGGCTTCGATCTCAATTTACATTTGTTCCAACATTATGCGACAGCAAGCATTTTTTACCCAAGCGCCAATGCGTCAGTTTTCGAGAAACCGTTCGGTGCGGGCCAGAGGGGGGCGGCGCGGTGATAAGCCGTTAGTCAAACATGCGGCTGGCCAAGCTTGGTTTCACGTTATAATATAACATTATGATGGACCGCCTCGATGACGAAACATAAGACCTAGATGAGCCACACAATCGATGGTCAGATTGCTCTCGACCTCAACCGGCTGAGTTACAGTACGCCGGGTGGGGCGACGCTGCTGAGCGATGTCACGCTGCATCTGCACAAGGGCGAGATCCTGGCGGTTGTCGGCCTGAATGGGGCTGGAAAAAGCACGTTGATTCGTTTGTTGGCGGGTCTGCTTACGCCGACGGTTGGGACGATCGCGCTGCATGGCCAATCCTATGCGTCGCTGACCAGCGGCGCGCGCGCGCGCCAGATCGCCTATGTCGGCCAGCATGATGATGCCGACGGACGGCTCTCGCTTCGCGACTATGTCGCGCTTGGCACAATCCCCTATCGCGCGATCCTGTCCACGGCCGATATCGCGGGACGGGTCGATGATGCGCTGCATCAAGTGGGCATGGAGGCGAAGGCTGGTGCCAGGCTCGATCAGCTCTCCGGCGGGGAACGTCAACGCGCAAAGTTCGCCCGCGCGATCTGCCAGGCGCCGAGCCTGCTGCTGCTGGACGAACCCACGAATCATCTGGACCCTGCCGCCAAAGGGGCGCTTTTGACCGCAGCCATTCGGCTGGGCATCACCGTCGTGACCGCTTTGCACGATCTGACCTTGATCGAGGCTTTTGCCCATCACGTCGCGGTTCTGCGCAAAGGACAACTGGCCGCGTTTGGCCATCCGGCCGACATCCTGCAACCGGAGACCGTACAGGAGACCTTCGGCGTCAGCCTGTATCGGTTAGTCCACCCCCATGAGGAGCGCGTCTTGTCATCTCTCGACATCATGATCGGTGATCGTGCTTCTTATGA
>JBCCIN010000255.1:0-7687 GCA_039028235.1 Pseudomonadota bacterium | reverse complement strand
GGAAAGATGAATGTTTACAAGCCAATTGGCAGGGTATTGGTTATAAACATGGTGCAGATGGCACTGAGTATCGTGATGGCATGGATGCCTTATCAGAATGTAGCGAGTATGGCGTCAGGGGAAGGCGTGCATCGAGAACGGCCCGGTAGCGGCGTTCCATTTCCGCGAGATCGGGCGGGATCAGCTCGAACGAGCCGGTCGCCTCCAAGACCTCGGTCGCATAGATGCGCTGCACGGCTTCAAGATCGGACGGCATGGCAGATCTGATGAGCATAGCTCGCCACCTCGACTAACAGCATCGCGATGACGAGAGTAGCAAACTTGCAGCCGGACACATCACCGAAACGGCATGGCTCATCGCGAACAGTTCCCGTCCACCAGCTGGCCGTGCTCGACGCGACGCACGTCCTCGGCGTGATCGATGATGGCGGTGGCCTTAGCTAGAAACGGTACCGGCGGGTCGTTGGTTGCCATCGACCCGCCGGAACACCGTCTAACTTTTTGACTTCCCGCTACGACCGCTGCCGATGAAAACCGCATCACGGTCGGTCCGGCAGATTACTGGGGGCGAGGACGAGAAAAAACGGCTGCCGATTGTCAGGCCGGCAGCCGGTCGATTGATCTTAGTTCAGCGCGTCACGCAGCTGCTTGCCGGCCTTGAACTTCGGCAGCTTGGAAGCCGGAATCTTGATCGGCTCACCGGTGCGCGGGTTGCGGCCCTGCGAAGCGCTGCGCTGAGCAACACTGTAGGTGCCGAAGCCGACCAGGCGAACTTCGTCATTACGCTTCAGGGCGTCGGTGATGCCCTCCAGCGTCGCGTCGACCACCTTGCCGACATCGGTCTTGGACATGCCGCACTTGTCGGCAATTGCAGCAACCAGATCGTTCTTGTTCACTGTGTCACCCCCTTAACATTGGAGTAGGGCTCTGGAGCAATCTCCAGCAAGTCGGGCGTAACCTAAGTCTGCCGCAACCGGGCCGTCAACGCCTTGACGCCAAAGAAAACGCCATTTTCCGCCTTTGCCGAAAGATTTCTGTGGATTTTTTCGCGCAAATGGCTAGTTCGGCAGCTGAGAAGACGGCACGGCCGGATCTTCAGCAGCAGCACTGGCCACGGATTCTGCGTCAACTTCGCTCCATTCGACCGGATCCGGCTGCCTGGTCAGCGCCAGTCTCAGCACATCGTCCGCTTCGCTGACCGCGATGATCTTCAGGCCCTTCTTCACGTTCTCAGGAATATCGGCCAGATCCTTCTCGTTTTCCTTCGGGATCAACACGGTCTTGATGCCGCCCCTGAGCGCCGCCAGGAGCTTCTCCTTCAGGCCGCCGATCGGCAGAACCCGGCCGCGAAGGGTGATCTCCCCTGTCATGGCGAGATTGGCCTTCACCGGAATCTTGGTCAGCACCGAGACGATCGAGGTGATCATCGCTACACCGGCGGAAGGTCCATCCTTGGGCGTAGCCCCTTCCGGCACGTGGACGTGGATGTCCATCTTGTCGAAACGCGGCGGCAGAATGCCGAGTTCGACCGAGCGCGAACGCACAAAGCTTTTCGCCGCCTGCACGGACTCGGTCATGACATCGCCGAGTTTGCCGGTAGTGGTCATGCGCCCTTTACCGGGCATGGTCACCGCTTCGATCGACAGGAGTTCGCCACCGACCTCAGTCCAAGCAAGCCCCGTGGTGACACCGATCTGATCCTCCTGCTCGGCCTCGCCGAACCGGTACTTGGGCACACCCGCATATTTCTCGAGATTGCGCTTGGTGACCCGGATCTTCGCCTTCTTCTCGACAAGGAGTTCGCGCGCCGCCTTTCGGATCAGATTAGCGACCTCGCGCTCGAAGTTGCGCACGCCGGCCTCGCGGGTATAGAGCCTGACCAAGGACAACAGCGCCTCGTCGGTGATCGACCATTCCTCTGGCTTGACGCCATGAGCTTCGAGCTGCTTCCGGATAAGGTGACGCTTGGCGATTTCCAGCTTTTCGTCCTCGGTATAACCGGGGATACGGATCACCTCCAGGCGGTCCAAAAGCGGCTGCGGCATCCTGAGCGTGTTCGCGGTGCACACGAACATCACATCGGACAAATCGTAGTCGACCTCGAGATAATGGTCGTTGAAGCTGCCGTTCTGCTCGGGATCGAGCACTTCCAGCAGGGCCGATGACGGATCACCGCGGAAGTCCGAACCCATCTTGTCGAGTTCGTCCAACATGAACAGCGCGTTCGAAGTCTTGGCCTTCTTCATCGACTGAATGACCTTGCCGGGCATCGAGCCGATATAGGTCCGCCTGTGGCCGCGGATCTCGGCTTCGTCGCGCACGCCGCCGAGGCTGAAGCGAACGAAGTTTCGCCCTGTGGCACGTGCCAGCGACTTGCCAAGCGAGGTCTTGCCGACACCCGGGGGGCCGACCAGGCAAAGGATCGGGCCTTTCATCTTGTCGACCCGCTGCTGCACCGCGAGATATTCGACAATGCGCTCCTTGACCTTTTCCAAGCCATAATGATCCTCGTCCAGAATCTCCTCGGCGCGGATGATGTCCTTCGAAATCTTGGAGCGCTTCTTCCAGGGGATGGAAAGCATCCAGTCGAGATAGTTGCGCACGACCGTGGCCTCGGCCGACATCGGGCTCATCGAGCGCAGTTTCTTGACCTCGGTCAGACACTTCTCGCGGGCTTCCTTGGAGAGCTTGGTCTTTTTGATCTTCTCCTCGAGTTCGGACACTTCGTCCTTGCCGTCCTCGAGCTCGCCAAGCTCTTTCTGGATCGCCTTCATCTGCTCGTTCAGATAGTACTCGCGCTGAGTCTTCTCCATCTGACGCTTGACCCGCGAGCGGATGCGCTTTTCGACCTGAAGGACCGAAATTTCGCTTTCCATGAAGCCGTAGAGACGCTCAAGCCGATCGGCGAGCGACGAGGTCTCCAGAAGGTCCTGCTTGTCGGATATCTTGAGCGACAGATGGGCGGCGACCGTGTCGGCGAGCTTGGATGGATCGTCGATCTGGCTCAAGGAAACCAAGACTTCCGGCGGCACCTTCTTGTTGAGCTTCACATATTGCTCGAACTGGGTGACCACCGTGCGCCCGAGCGCTTCGAGCTCGCGCGGATCGGATGCGGCTTCAGGCAGAAGTTCGGCATCCGCCTGGAAAAACTTCGGATTGTCGATGAAGCCGCTGATCTCGGCGCGAGCGTTGCCCTCGACCAGCACTTTGACCGTGCCGTCGGGCAGCTTCAAGAGCTGCAGGACACTCGAAACCGTCCCGACCCGGTAGATGTCGTCGATGCCGGGGTCGTCCTGGCCGGCGTTCTTTTGCGCCACCAGGAGGATCTGCTTGTCGTCGCGCATGACCTCTTCGAGGGCGCGGATTGATTTCTCGCGGCCGACGAACAGCGGCACGATCATATGGGGAAAAACCACGATGTCGCGAAGCGGCAAAACCGGGAACAACGATGTCTTGGGCTGATCAGTCATCATGTCTCACCAAAAGGGCGCTTCAGCATGAACCGCTCGGTCGTCACAGGTTTCGGCAGACGCCGAAACCATCTCTTGTCCTGGAGTGCAGATGGCCTTCGACAGACTTGGTTTCAACCTCTTGACAGGACGCCGATGCGCCCCACCAGAGGTGCGGTTCAAGCGGCACGCACGCAAGAAGCTTGGCAGATGGAAAGACGGCCGGATCGGACTAAGATGCCGATTCGACATCGTCGGCGCGATCAGCGTAGATCATCAACGGCTTTCCGGTATTACCCACCACATCCTTGTTGATCACGACCTCCTCGACGCCGTGCAGGCCGGGGAGGTCGAACATGGTCTCAAGCAGGATGGTTTCCATGATCGAGCGCAGGCCTCGGGCCCCGGTCTTTCTCTCGATCGCCTTGTTGGCGATCGCGGACAGCGCGTCGTCGGTCAGGCTGAGCCGCACATCCTCCATCTCGAACAGCTTTTGATACTGCTTCACCAGCGCATTTTTCGGCGCGGTCAGGATCTGCACCAAAGCCGCCTCGTCCAGGTCCTTCAGCGTCGCCACCACCGGCAGGCGGCCGACGAATTCCGGAATGAGGCCGAATTTCAAGAGATCATCCGGCTCGACGTCGCCCAGAAGCTCGCCCACCTGGCGATCATCCGGGGCCGCGACCTCGGCGCCGAAGCCCATCGAACGCTGCACGCCTCTAGCCGCCACGATCTTGTCGAGGCCGGCGAACGCACCACCGCAGATGAACAGGATATTGGTCGTGTCGACCTGCAAAAATTCCTGCTGCGGGTGTTTCCGCCCGCCTTGCGGAGGAACTGATGCGACCGTGCCCTCGATGATCTTCAACAGCGCCTGCTGCACGCCCTCGCCCGAGACATCGCGCGTGATCGAAGGGTTCTCGGACTTTCTCGAGATCTTGTCGACCTCGTCGATATAGACGATGCCGCGCTGGGCGCGCTCGACATTGTAGTCAGCGGCCTGCAGCAGCTTCAGGATGATATTCTCAACATCCTCGCCGACATAGCCCGCCTCGGTCAGCGTCGTCGCATCCGCCATGGTGAACGGCACGTCGAGGGTGCGCGCCAGCGTCTGCGCCAAAAGCGTCTTGCCGCAGCCGGTCGGCCCGATCAACAGGATGTTCGACTTCGCAAGCTCGACATCCCCGCCCTTCGAGCCATGCGCCAACCGCTTGTAATGGTTGTGCACCGCCACAGACAAAACCCGCTTCGCACGCTCCTGACCAATCACATAATCGTCCAAAACACCCTTGATCTCCTGGGGGCTGGGCACGCCCGCCCGGCTCTTGCCGAGCGTGGTCTTGTTCTCTTCACGGATGATGTCCATGCAAAGCTCGACGCATTCATCGCAGATGAACACCGTCGGCCCCGCGATCAGCTTACGGACTTCGTGCTGACTCTTGCCGCAGAACGAGCAGTAGAGGGTATTTTTGGCGTCGCCGTTAGACTTGGTCATCAAGGCACCGTTTGGACGAGGAGCGATACGGGAATTGTAACGATGGCGGAACCTCGGAACAACCGCCTATCAGCCACCAGTCCCATATCAGCGGGTGACCGACATCGACCAAAGCATGGCCGATCAGACATGACCATTTGGTTAACGCCGGAGAAATTTTTGGCCAGCACCGAAAATTGGTACGGAAACGGGGGACAGCCTGCCGTGACGATCAGTCGCTCTCAGGCTTGTTCCGCTCGCTTACCACCTCGTCGACGAGGCCGAACTCTTTGGCCTGATCCGCGGTCATGAAGTTGTCCCGCTCCATATTCGCCTCGATCATCTTGATGTCCTGCTTGGTATGATCGGCGTAGATCTGATTGAGGCGAGCGCGCAGGTCGAGGATTTCCTTGGCATGGATCTCGATGTCGGTCGCCTGACCGCGAAATCCACCGGAAGGCTGGTGAATCATGACCCTGGCATGCGGCAGGCAGAAGCGCTTGCCCGGAGCCCCGCCCGCCAGCAGGAGCGATCCCATGGATGCGGCCTGGCCGATGCAAAGCGTGGAGACCTCGGGCCGGATATATTGCATGGTGTCGTAGATCGCGAGGCCCGACGTGACCACGCCGCCCGGCGAATTGATGTAGAAGGAGATGTCCTTCTCTGGATTCTCCGCTTCGAGAAACAGGAGCTGCGCAGTGATGACGCTGGCGACCCCATCGTGGACCTCGCCGGTAAGGAAGATAATCCGCTCTGTCAGCATGCGTGAATAGATGTCGACCTGACGCTCGCCCCGACCGGTCTGCTCAATGACGTATGGTATCGAATAGCTCATCAGCCGCTCCGTTTCTGCGCCGCCCGGCTAGCCGACGCATCTGGGTGACATGTCATGAGGGCCGGCACCATGTCCCGCCCGTCCCGATATCAGTCTTCCTTAGGCTTCGCCTTGGCCTTGGCGCCCTTTTTCTTGTCGGCAGCCTCCTCTTCGTCGGGATCCTTCATCAGCTCCTCGACCGAAACGGTCTCGTCCTCGACCTTGGCCATCTCCAGGACGAAATCGACCACCTTGTCCTCGTAGATCGGTGCGCGCAGCTGCTCGACCGCCTGCGGGTTCTTCTGAAAATATTCGAAGACCTGCTTTTCCTGACCGGGAAAGCGCCTGACCTGCTCCATCATCGCTTGGTTCAGCTCGGCCTGCTCCACCTGGAGGTCATTGGTCTGGCCGATGTCGGAGAGGATCAGGCCAAGCCTGACACGGCGCTCGGCGATGTCCTTATATTCGGCCTTGAGCTCGTCCTCGGATTTGTCGGTCTGCTCCGGGTCTTTCTTGAGCTCTTCCTCGATCTGTTTCCAGACCGCCTCGAACTCAAGATCGACCATGCCGGCCGGTACATCGAACTTGACGTTGTCCGCGAAATGATCGAGCAGGGCACGCTTGACGCGCGCGCGGGCAACATTGCCGTAGTCTCGCTCCATGCTCTCACGCATCGCCGTCTTGAGCGCATCGAGATCGTCGAAGCCCTGACCTTTGGCCAGATCGTCGGTGAGCTCCACCGGCTTCGGCGCAGCAATTTCCTTGATCTTGACGTCGAAGACGGCGTCCTTGCCGGCGAGGTTTTCAGCGCCGTAGGTCTCGGGGAAGGTCACCTTGACCTCGACGTCCTCGTCCGCCTTCTTGCCGGCAAGCTGATCCTCGAAGCCAGGAATGAAAGACCCGGAGCCCAGCACCAGGGGAAAATCGTCCGCCTTGCCGCCATCGAACTCCTCACCGTCGACCTTGCCGACGAAATCGATGGTCAAGCGATCGCCTTCCTTGCTCTTTCTGGCCTTGGCCGGCGGCTCATATTCCTGGAAGCGCTTCCCGAAATTCTCGAGCGCCTCGGCCATGGCCTCGTCGGTCACCTCGGCCTTGAGGCGGGTGAGTTCGATCGCCTTCAAATCGACCTTGGGCACGTCGGGCAGGACTTCGAGCTCCATGCTGAATTCGAGATCCTTGCCGTCCTCGAAGGACTTCACCTCGATCTTCGGGCGGAGTGCAGGCTTCAGCTCATTGTCATCGATCGCTTGCTGCGAGCCTTCATTCACCGCCGCTTCCAGCACCTCGCCCATCACCGAGCGGCCATACTGCTTCTTCAGCAGCGTCACCGGCACCTTGCCCGGACGAAAGCCTGGGACCTTGATGGTCTTCTTCAGCTCACCGAGTCGCTTGTCGACCCGTTCCTCGATCTCAGCGGCGGCGACCACGACCTCGTAGGCGCGTTTCAGTCCCTCGGCGGATAATTCCTTGACCTGCATCTCTTTACTGCCCGTCGCACCGACCGGCGCGTACGCCGACCGATTCTACTGTTGGTGAGCGGGAGACGGTGGTGCGGGCGAAGGGACTCGAACCCCCACGGCCGAAGCCACCAGATCCTAAATCTGGCGTGTCTACCAATTCCACCACGCCCGCTGCCTGGTGATCCGGCGCCGCCTGGAAAACGGTCCGGCTGAAGCCGCTCCCTATACCATAGATCGCAGCACTGCCAACAGATAATGCTTTTTGCTCCGGTGGGAAGACGTCGGGGAAACGTCACGATGCTTCTTCGGGCCGCCAGGCATCCCGAAGATGATGCGGCCAGCGCCAGGGACGGATGGCGATCAGATCGAAGCGGATCGAGCAGGCCGCATGAACGGGGTGATCGCGGAGATAGATTTCCGCCGACCGGGCGAGACGGACCTTCTGCTGCGGCCGAAGCGCATACAGCGCCTGGTCGAGCGACGGTCT
>JBCCIN010000254.1:0-7689 GCA_039028235.1 Pseudomonadota bacterium | reverse complement strand
ACCAGCCTTTGCCAGTCGATGCGCAAAAGCGCGATGATGAAGGGTCCGATGATGCCTGGGATGAGTAGCGGCTTCATCAGGGCGGCGAGCGGCGGGACGAGCAGGCCGATGAATACCCCGACCGGCAGGATGACGCTGCCATGACGGCCGAGTGCTTCAAGAATGGTAATAATCAGTTTCAGTGAAGCACCACGCAATTAAAAGGGCCGGCCCCTTTCGAGGCCGGCCCAATGTAGAGCTTGTCGGCGCTGCCGGCTACTTGATGGCGATCGGTGATCCCATCGATCCGGTGGCACCGCGAACCGGTGACGGCGCGTAGATATAGGCGAAGACATAAGTGCCGTCGTCAGCGAGCTGCTTCAGGCGGAGGTTCTCCTGATTCACGATGCCGTGGCGGGTCTGCAGATATTGATGCGTACAGAAGGCACAGGTCTCGTTCAGGGGATCGGGCACCGGGTCGGTGGCGTTCCAGGTGTCGCCGCCGGTCACGCCGGCCTGGACCGTCTCGGCGATCCAGCGCGCGGTGTCCATGCAGATGCCGGGCGAACCCTCATTGAACTTTGGGGGATCCTCCCAGAACTGCTCCCAGCCATAGCGGAACAAAATGGCGTCGCCGGACGCGAATTCGAAGTCGGCCATGCCCTGGGCTTCAAGCGCCGCGTTGACATCATCCATCGAGGCGCATTCGCCGGCGTTCATGTCGCCGCGTGAGCCCGCGAAGTCGATCAGGACGCCGCGCGCAACGATCGGGTGCAACTCCTCGGCGCCCAGCCTCTCCAGACCGTAGGTGCTCTGCATCTCGGTGCTGGTGAAACCGTTATAAAAGCGCATCTCGTTCCGGTCACCGTCGCTGCCGACCTGCACGCCGATGTGGCCAAGACCGTCAAACTGGGTGCCGACCTGGCCCACCTCGGTGGCGAGGAAGTCGTCATACCAGACGATCTTGTTGGCGCCGAAGGGGCCGCCCGTCGGTGATCCGGGAATTCTTAAGCTGAACTTGCGTGAGCCGAAGAGCGGCATGTCGGCGTGATACTCGTGGCCGAGCTCGTAGGTTACACCTTCCTCGATCAGGCCGACGGCTCGCAGCACCACCTCGGGATCTTTGTACCAGTTGGTCGAACCTGCCTCGTCGCCTTCACCCCAGATCGGATGCGGCCACCACTTCTCGCCAAGCGGCGTTTCCATGCTGTCGCCGTCGATCCAAGGCTTGTCGCCGCAGTCCTGCCAGGTCTCCGGACTGCAATCCGCAATGGCCGTCCCGCTGGTGTAGACCAGTGAGCCGGCGGCTAACATCAACAGATGCGGTGCGCGCATAAAGATGCCTCCCCTCGAAGGTTGTTTGTGCCTCAATACTAACACGGCGCAGGAAGAGAGCCAGAGTTGACTGAGAAATATTGAAAAGGCTAAAAGGAAGTTAGGTGATTACATAACATTTTTGAAATCTAACCTAAATCATCAGCTGGGTGCGTATGGGATCGCTGCGGATTGCTGTTCTCATCAAGGGGCAGTAAGCGTCATGCATAGGAAAGCACGCAGGGATGGATGCGCTATGACGAGTCTCGATAGCCTTGTTCAGGTTCTCGAAGGAATGGCGATCAAGTCAGATCCGGTAAAGCTACGCCAGAAGAGTCGCGATTTTTTCTGGTATAGCCCGGTATTGAAACGACAGCTCGATCACATCAGCGCGGATCTGATCGTCGAAGCACGAAACGAGGCCGACGTCATCCGAGTGCTGGCCGCCTGCCACGCGCATAACATCCCGGTGACCGTGCGCGGCGGTGGCAGCGGCAATTACGGTCAGGCCATGCCGCTCGAAGGCGGTGTTGTGCTTGACCTCTCCAAGATGGATCGGATCACATCGATCAAGCCCGGCCGGGTGTGCGCCGAGGCCGGCGCAAGGCTCTCGCGTATCGACGAGGCCTGTCAGGTCGATAGCGGGCAGGAACTCCGTTTTCATCCGAGCACGCTGAAGATGGGCACGATCGGTGGATTTGTCGCCGGCGGGTCGTCGGGAATCGGCTCGATCACCTGGGGTCTTCTGCGCGATCCCGGCAATATCCTGATGACCCGTGTGGTAACCATGGAAGCGGAACCGCGCGTGCTCGAGCTCGAAGGCCGCGACATCCAAAAGGTCAACCACGCCTACGGCACCAACGGTGTGATCACCGAACTGGCGATGCCACTTGCTCCGGCCTATGACTGGGTCGACATCATCGTCGGTTTCGACGACTTCATGGACGCGGTACGTTTCGCCGATGCGCTCGCCCATGAGGACGGTATTTTGAAGAAGCTGATCGCGCCGCTCGCCGCCCCGATCGGCGAGCGCTATTTCCGGCCCCTGCAGAGCCGTATTCCGAAGGGCCAGTCCCTGGTTCTCTTGATGATCGCCGACATCGCCATGGCCGATTTTTCCGACGTGCTCGGTGACTGGCCAGGGACGGTCCTGCTGCAGCGAAAAGCATCGGACCCGAAACGAAAAAGCCTGCCGATCTATGAGCTGTCCTGGAACCACACCACACTGCACGCGCTGAAGATCGATCCTACGATCACCTATCTCCAGGTGCTCTATCCGCCGGGCGAGCATCTGGATCGGGTGCAGCACATGCACGAGACATTCGGCGAGGAGGTGATGAGCCATCTAGAGTTCGTGCGTTTCGGCGGGAAGATCGCCTGCTTCGGCCTGCCGCTCGTCGCGTTCACCAGCGAAGAACGGCTGGACGAGATCATCCGCTATCACGAGGACAATGGCTGCCCGATCTTCAACCCGCACGCCTTCACCCTCGAAGAGGGGGGCATGAAGGCGATCGACAGGACCCAGCTCGTCTTCAAGCGCGAAGCCGACCCGAAAGGTCTTTTGAACCCCGGCAAGATGCTCGGCTTCGACGATCCGGACTATGACGGCTCTGATCGGACGTCCTATCTTTACCGATCCCTGGACCGGGCCTGATGCGCCTTCTGATCGTCTATGCCCATCCGGTCGAGACGAGCTTCGGCGCTGCCCTGTGCGAGACCGTGCGGAAAACCCTCGAAAGACGTGGGCATGACGTTCGCGTTCTCGATCTCTATGCCAGCGGTTTCGATCCGGTTCTTTCCCGGGATGAACACGCGGCTTATGAGCGGGAGGGCGCGCATCGAGAGGCCCTCAAGGATCATATCGCCCTTCTACAAAGCGTCGAGGGGCTGATCTTCGTCTATCCGACCTGGTGGTACGGTCTGCCGGCGATCCTGAAGGGCTGGCTGGATCGGGTCTGGCTGCCGGAGGTCAGTTTTGCTCTGCCTCAGGACGATGGGCCGATCATGCCTTTGATGCAGCACATCCGGCTGCTGGGAGGGGTCTCGACCTACGGCGCCGGCTGGTGGTGGACTCGCTATGTCGGCGACCCGGGACGACGCACCGTCATGCGTGGGGTCCGAGCACTCTGCGCGCCGCGTTGCCGCACATTCTGGCTGGGACTCCATAAGATGGACAGCTCGACAGATGCCGGCCGGACAGCGTTCTTGAAGCGGGTCGAAGCCCGCGTCGCTCGCTACTAAGTGAGTAGATGCGCGGTTAGCCGCGTGACGACGGGGGGGCTATTGCGGATTGCCGTTTTCGTCCAGAAGCAGAAGCTCGTCGCCGGGATCGACCTGATCGTCGTTATAGGACAGAAGCTGATCATCGGACAGATCGGCTAGCGGTGCCGCCGCTGCGGGGGCGGGGGCTGCCGCTGGAGCTGCGGAAGCTTCCGCCACCTGCGTGCCGGCGGCCGGTGCAGCCGCCTGCTGATCCGTGGATGCGGCTGGCGCTGCCGCCGGTGCGACCGCGGCGAGGACAGGGGCCGGTGCTGCTAGCTCCTGCGGCGTAAGCTGATCGCGCGGGGCTGGTGGCGATGGAGCCACGACAGTTTCCGCCGGAAGGACTGCCGCGGCTGCCGGCTGGGCAGGCGCTGCGGGCTGCGCGGGTGTTAGGGTGGCGACTTGCTGCTGCTGAACCGCCTGCGGCTGGGCAGGCTGGGGCTGAACGGCAACTGGTGCTGGCTGAGCGGCCGCATCAAGCGCTGCCGGAGCGAGCGGCGCATTCGCCGTGGCCTGCAGCTGCTGCGGTGTCGCCGGGGTGCTGAGAATGCTGACCTCGGGGCCGGCCGCCGGCGCTGCCGTGCCGCGTGCTGCCAGAAGTTCGGCGCCAAGCTGCTCGATGGTAATGTTGAGATCGTCGATGCGCGTGCCGAGCGCCGTCATCTGCGTGCTCATATCGTCGAAGCGCCGATCGCTTTCCATCAGCTGGTCTTTCAGATGGAAGATGTCATTGGCGATCCAGACGAGGCCTGACAGCAGCAGGGCGCCGAAAATGGCGGTGGTCCAGGCCATGACATTCTGGGCGCGGCGCAGATGGTCATGGGACTGGCCGAGATGCTCGACCGAGCCATTCATGTCCTGGATCGTCCACTGCAAGGAACGAACGGCACCCGTCATCCCCGCCGACGGCGTCTTTACTGCTGTAGCCATCTATCACCCAATAGGTTTGTTCAACGTCGCTGGAACTTTCGGCATTTATGTCACCGACCTGCCATCTGCAACTGTCGGCCGTCCCGTTTCCACCAGCTTCTTCATCGGAGGCAGCCCACGCCTCTTTGCTTCTTCGTTTGCAAATGCAAAAAGAGCGCGGTTATTCCCTCAAAGCAATGGGAAATTTTGACACTTCCATGTGCGGCTGGTTCGATTGCGCCCAGAAGATGTTCTCCTATCATGACAAACGCATGACGCGATGAAAACATTTTATTTTATCCCATAGGTTATTTCTCTTGCTGATGCGGCTCCACGACGGTCATTTCGCCGTATAACCGCCGTCCACCGGGATCGTCACCCCGGTAACGAAACTCGCGGCCTCGGATGCCAGAAAAAGGGCGGCACCGGACATTTCTTCCGGCCGGCCCCATCGGCCCATCGGTGTGCGCTCCAGGATCTGCCGGTCGCGGTCGTCCGCGCGCCAATAGTTGGTGAGCTTGGTGTCGATCCAGCCGGGTGCGATGCCATTGACGCGCACGCCGAACGGCGCCCAGGCGACGCCGAGGGTCTGGGTCAGCTCGAGGATTCCCGCCTTGCTGGCGCCATAGCCGGGCGATCCCGGCGCACCGAAATAGCTGGTCATCGAGGCGATGTTGATGACACTGCCCGGCCCTTTCTTGAGTTGCGGAAGGGAGGCCATCGAAAGGCGAAAACTGCCGGAAAGATTGATGGCGATCACCTTTTCGAAGTTTTCGGGTTTGTAGGCCTCCTCATTCCTGACGGTGTTGCCGGCGCAGTTGATCAGCACGTCGAGCGCCGGCAGGGACGCGGGAAGGGCGTCGACTGCATTGCCGTCCTGCATGTCGAGCTGGCGGAAGGTTAGGCCGTCGAAATCGTCGTCATAGTCGCCGGCACTGGCACGCGTGCCGGTAATCCAGACATCGCCGCCCGAATCTCGAAAAGACTTGGCGATCGCGAGCCCGATGCCTGATGTGCCGCCGGAAATCAGGATCGTCTTGCCGCGATAGTCGAAGCTCGCCTTCATGATCTCAACCCTCCCATTTTATCTCTGATTTCCTGTCAGCGATCCGCTCCAGCGGAAAGCGATCCACCTCGATCAACAGCTCGACCAGCGTCTTTGCCGCATGCTCCACTAGCTGCCGGCCACGTTCAGCATCGGCTGAAGCGGCATCGCCGCATGCACCTGAGGGGTGCAAATCCTCCGCCATCCACCCCATCCGCCCCTGGCCAACCGGCGAGAGCCGTCGGTAGCCTTCGCTTACCATGGTGGCCGGCAGGGGCTCGAAGGTCCCGGCCTTGGCCATGTCGACCAGTTCCGGGCGCAAATGTAGCATCATCGAGGTTTCGATCGCGCCAGCGTGGATGCCGAAGCGCACTTCTTCCTCGGCGAACAGGCCCTCCGGCAGGCCGCCTGCGAACCAGCTATGGGCCATGACCAGCATGCGATCCTTGATCCTGAGTTCGCGCGCCACGATGTCCATGATCGCGATCTGACCACCATGGCTGTTGAAGAGCACCAGCTTTCTGATCCCGGTCCGCGCCACCGACTGGCCGATCTCGGTCCAGACCCGGATGAGCGTCTCCGCCGACAGCGTCAGCGTGCCGGCAAAGGAGACATGCTCGTCGCTCTTGCCGACCGGCTGCATCGGCAGGGCCAGCACCTGAAGGCCGGGCGGCAGGGACGCCATCGCGCACTCGAGAATGCCCTGATTGATCATGGCATCGACCCCGAGCGGCAGATGTGGGCCGTGCTGCTCGATGGCGCCGACCGGCAAGATCGCGATCGTGCCGGCATGATCGAGCGCCTCGACCGCACCGCTCGAAAGGTCCTGCCAGTATCCGCTACCGCCGCTTCCGGTCATGGAGATCCCGTCTATGCTCGATCCGTCGATGACGGCCTGTTCTGCGGGCCGCCTGTGATGTCATCTGATCCAACGGCATGCCATGGAGAGAAGCCCATGATCAAGCGTGTGACGCCAAAAGATATCCATCCGCCACTCGCCCACTATGCGCATGCGACCGAGGTGCCGGCCGGCGCCCGCTGGCTGGTGCTGTCCGGCCAGCTCGGCATAGCGGCGGATGGCAGCATTCCGGATGACGTGGAGGGCCAGGCGACGCTCTGCTTCGAGAACATTCTGGCGATCCTGCGTGAGGCGGGCATGGATGCAAGCCATTTGGTGCGCCTGACCACCTACCTCACCGATCAAGCGCATCTCGGCGCCTATATGCGGGTGCGGGATCGATTCGTCGCCGATCCGCCGCCGGCATCAACGCTATTGGTGGTTAATTCCTTCAGCAAAAAACAATTTATAGTTGAAATTGAAGCTGTAGCCGCTAAGGTCGATGCCGATCCGTAGATCGATTGTGACTTGATGCAGAGGTGGCGATGCGCGGGCCGCTCATTTGGCTTTTGACAATGCTGTTTTCCGCCGGATCGGCGTTGTCGGCGTCCAATGATCTTTGGACGATCGCCGGCGATAACGTCAATCTTCGGCGTGGGCCGGGCACGGCTCACGAAATCAAGCGTCAGTTGAAGCGCGATCAAAGGGTGATCGAGCATGACCGGGAAGGCGACTGGCACCATGTCCAGGTCGTCGGTATCGATGGTCTCCTGGGCTGGGTCCACCGGGACCTTTTGGCACCGGATGTTAGAGAAGCTGCTGCGGTCGCCGAAGTCGGGCCGAAGGCGGCAGCACCCGAACCGTCGTCGCCCGACCCGTCACCCAAGTCGCCTGTCGCTGTGCGCAACGCCTTCAAGGACAAGGAGGCGCCCAAAGCTGAAGCGACAACCGACGCACCCAATCCCGAAGATGTTCTCGAAGAGATGCGGGGCTACGTGCAGCGGCGCGAGAAGCTGCCGAAGGATCCGGCCGAACCGCGTGTCGGCCATAGCGGTCGTGAGATCATCAGCCCCGTGCCGATCCGCAATCCAGGCGATCAGAGCCGCTTGCCCACCGAACTCGTGCTCGCCTCCAGCCCCGAAGTTGCCGGTATCGACGTCGAAGCGATGGAGCACTTCCGCGACAGCGTGTCCTATCTGAACAGCCGGGCCTGGAGTGTCGCCGGAATCAAGCTGTTTTCCGAGATCGAGCCGATCGGCGGTGGTGTGGTCCAGGTCAAGACCACCGAGGACTGGTTCGAGGTGCCGAAGATCGGCCAGACCAGCTATCTCAACACTCTGGT
>JBCCIN010000253.1:0-7698 GCA_039028235.1 Pseudomonadota bacterium | reverse complement strand
CCGGCGGCGTTGACTTGCTTGTTGGGGCGGTCACGGCCTAACGACCATCTCGTTATCCGACGTGAGCTTGCCCGGTCGGTTTTGCCGCGTATCGCTCATCCGCCATTTGTGGCAGTAGAGCTGTAAGGCCCCTCTACAACTCACGATGGCGACTGTGGCCGCCTTGAGAGAGCGCGATGTTTCAATCCTTTTTTCCTGCTCCACGGCAGTTCTTCGGCTCGGCCGTCATTTGGACCGCCATCTCGATCGCTATCTGGTATCTGTTCGCCCGCGATCTCGGGCCGTCCTTAAGCCTCGGCTGGATCATCGGTGCTGACTATCCGGATGTGCTGCCTGCAGACGCTGCACCAGAGCAGACTGTCGCCTATCAGGCCACGCTCGATTGGGCGATCAATATCTGGATCTATCAGTACATGCTGATCGTCGGCGCGATCTTCTGCGCGTTCTGGAACTGGTACGCGCCGCATCGTTGGTTCCGCTGGTCGGTGGTCACCTCGGCGTTTATCATCTTCATCACCTGGTTTCAGGTGCAGATCGACGTGATGCTCAATGCCTGGTACCGGACGTTTTTCGACCTCGTGCAGGTTGCCCTTGGCGAGCCTGGATCGGTCAGCCAGTCAGAGCTTTACGCTCAGCTATTCAACGTGCTCGGTATTTTGCTCACCGCCGTCACCGTCGCTGTGGTGACCCGCTTCGTAGTCAGCCACTACATCTTCCGCTGGCGCACCGCGATGAATGACTACTACGTCGCCAACTGGGACCGCGTGCGCCACATCGAGGGCGCCTCGCAGCGCATCCAGGAAGATACTATGCGTTTCGCGGCGATTATGGAGGGCCTGGGCGTCAGCCTGATCGACGCCTTCATGACCTTAGTCGCCTTTCTTCCGATCCTCTGGGGACTGTCGCAATACGTCACCGAAATTCCGATCATTGGCGAGATCCCTCAGGCCCTGGTGGTCATCGCGATCGTCTGGTCGGTGTTCGGAACTGGTCTTCTTGCTGCGGCCGGCATTCGTCTTCCCGGCCTGGAATTCCGAAACCAGCGGGTCGAGGCGGCTTTTCGCAAGGAGCTGGTCTACGGCGAGGACGACGCGGCGCGGGCGCAGCCGAAGACCCTGGCCGAGCTCTTCGCCGACGTGCGCAGCAACTATTTCCGCCTTTATTTCAACTATCTCTATTTCAACGTCGTGCGCTACGGCTATCTGCAGATCGGCGTGCTCGTGCCGCTGATCGCGCTCACACCGAGCATCGCCGCGACCAGCCTGACGCTTGGCCTGCTAAACCAGATCATCAGCGCGTTTGGTCGGGTCGAGAACTCGTTCCAATACCTGATCAACTCCTGGAACACCATTGTCGAGCTGATATCGGTCTACAAACGACTTCGGGCCTTCGAAGCTGCGATGAAAGATCAGCCGCTGTCCGATATCGAGCGCGAGATCGACCCCGCTGGCCAGGTTCCCGGACCTGAGAGAAGCTGACGACCACCGAAAGCGTCAGGAGCCTTCCAGCTCACGAAGCTTGTCTCTGGCTTCACTGTCTTCGGGGTTCAGGCTGAGCACCTTCTCGTAGTCCGATCTGGCCGCCGCCAGGTCGCCCGCCTGCTCATGAGCCTCCGCCCGCTTGGCATAGACCTGCGGGTCGTTGGGATAGACCATCAACGTGCGGTCCAGGTCTTCGATGGCCGCTTCGGCCTCGCCTTTCTCCAGATAGGCGACGGCGCGTCCGAAATGCGCGGTAACCAGGCCCTGCTGCAGGGCGAGTGCCTTGTCGTAGTCGGCGATCGCCTGATCATATTGCTGCTGATTGAGATAAGCGAGACCGCGATCCTTGTAGGTCGGCGCGTAGTCGGGATCGAGGGTGATCGCTTTGTTGAAATCGGCGATCGCCTTGTCCAGATCGCCCTGTCCGCCATAGGCGCTGCCGCGATTGCGGTAGGCCAGCGCAAACTCGGGATCGAGTTCGATCGCCTTGTCATAATCGGCGAGCGCGTTCTGCAGATCACCCACGGCAAAATGCGCGAGGCCACGATCGTTATAGGCGAAGGCGAATTCGGGAACGAGACGGATCGCCTCGTTCTGGTCGGCAAGCGCACCTTCGATATCGTCGGTCATCATCTTGGCGACACCGCGGCCGTGCAATGCCGGCGCGAAGGCCGGGTCGAGCTCAAGCGCCCTGTTCAGGGCGTCCATCGCCTCGTCGATCTCGCCGAGTTCGCCGTGGGCAGCACCCCGATAGAAGTGCGCGAGCGCCAGATTGGGATTGAGCCTCGATGCCTTCTCGGCATCGGCCAGCGCCTGGCTGAAGTCGCCGAGGCCGCGATGCGCCGCCGAACGAAAGGACAGCACCTTGGCGCGCTCGGGATCATCGAGGGTCAGCGTGTCGACGATAAAGGAGCAGGCATCAAGGGCCGCCGCATAGTCAACCTTACCACCTAGCGCTGCCGCCTTCTCACAAGCCAGTGCCCCATGCGGGTCCGTGGCCGCCGCTGCCAGCGGCAGGGTCGACACGAGGGCGGAGCCAAGGACGGCAGTTCGAACCAAACGATAAAGCATGGGAATTTCCTCAAACGTTTCTTCTGGGTTCAGGCAAGTTAGGCGTCCGGCTGCTAGCCGGAGGGGGCTATCCGATAGAGGCCGCCGTCGGGGTCGTCGGTGAGAATGTAGAGAAGGCCGTCAGGGCCGGTGCGGACATCACGGATGCGGCCGAGTTGGCCTTCCAGCAGGCGCTCTTCGGCGACGATCTCATCGCCCTCCATCTCGAGCCGTGCGATCAGCTGGAACTTGAGCGCGCCGACGAACAGATCGCCCTGCCATTCGGGGAAAGCGTCGCCGTCGTAGAAGGTCATGCCGGAGGGGGCGATCGACGGGTCCCAGAAATGGGCTGGCTGGGCCATGCCGTCCAGTTCGCGAAGCCCGGCATTGATCGGTGTCCCGCTGTAATTGATGCCCCAGGAGATCTCAGGCCAGCCGTAATTGACACCCGCTTCGATCAGGTTGACCTCGTCTCCGCCTCTGGGTCCGTGCTCCTGGGTCCAGACACGTCCCGTCTCGGGGTGGACGGCGAGGCCCTGTGGGTTGCGATGGCCATAGCTGTAGATTTCAGGCCGCACGCCACTCTGGCCGACGAAGGGATTATCGTCCGGCACGCTGCCATCGGGCAGGAGACGGAGGACGGTGCCGGCATGGCGCGCGAGGTTCTGCGCACTGTCCGGATTGCCGCGATCGCCCGATGTTACGTAAAGATAGCCGTCGGGATCGAAGCCCAGCCGTGAGCCGAAATGCCGCCCGCCGGAGGACACGCTGTTGGACCGGAAGATCACCTCGACGTCTTGCAACGCCCCATCCTGCAACCGCCCACGCGCGACGCGCGTGCTGGAGCGGCCGTCGTCGTCGACGCCGGAATAGGAAAGGTAGACCAGCCCGTTCTCGGCGAACGCCGGATCGATGGCGACGTCCAGCAATCCGCCCTGCCCGCTCGCGAACACGTCCGGCACGCCCGCGATCGGTGTCGGATCGAGGCCACCACCGCTGACCAGACGAAGACGGCCGTCCCGCTCGGTGATCAACATGTCGCCATCAGGGAGAAACGCCATGCCCCAGGGGAATTCGAGGCCGTCGGTCACCAGCTCGACACGAAACGTCGCCTGCTCCGAGGTGATGGTGTCACCTGGCGGGACGGTTGCCGTCTGGGCGCTGCAGCCGAGCACCAGAAAGAGGGCAAAGGCGGAGACTGAGGCAAGCTTGTTCATGATCGGGACGCACGCTCCAGCGGGTTCCTGAGGTCGGCATTCGACCCCCGGCAAGTCGATGAGTTCGCTATACGACCGACTAACGCATGAGCGAGCCTAATATGCCACGAAGAAGCGAACGGCCGACGGAGCGGCCGACCTGGGTGCCGAGCGAGCGCACCACGCTCTTGGTTGCGGCTTCGAGCACGCTTTGGCGATTGCTGCGGCGCGGACGGGCGGCACGTTCGGCCTTGGCGCGTTCCTTTTCCAGCCGCGCCTGCTCCTTTTCCCGCTCACGGCGAAGCTTTTCGGCCTCCTCGAAGGCCTTCTCCTCTTCGGCGCGCCTGGTCAGGATCTCATAGGCCGACTCGCGATCCACAGCCTCGTCATAGAGGCTGCCGACCGGGCTCGCCGCCCTGGTCTGCGCCCGCTCCTCCGGCGTCGCCGGGCCGATGCGCGAGAAAGGCGGGCAGATCAGTGTCTTGTCGACGATCGAAGGGACACCTTTGTCCTGCAAGGTCGATACCAGCGCCTCGCCGACGCCAAGCTGGGTAATGACCTCCTCGGTATCGAACGCCGGGTTTTGCCGGAAGGTGCTGGCCGCCGCCCTCACCGCCTTCTGGTCTCGAGGTGTGAACGCCCTCAGCGCGTGCTGGATGCGGTTGCCGAGCTGGCCGAGGACGCTATCCGGGACATCAAGCGGGTTCTGGGTGATGAAGTAGACGCCGACACCCTTCGAGCGGATCAGCCGCACCACCTGCTCGACCTTCTCGAGCAATGCTTTCGGCGCCTCGTCGAACAACAGATGCGCCTCGTCAAAGAAGAACACCAGCTTCGGCTTGTCGGGATCGCCGACCTCGGGAAGTTCCTCGAACAGCTCCGAAAGCAGCCAGAGAAGAAACGTGGCATAGAGCTTCGGGGACTGCATCAGCTGGTCGGCTGCCAGGATATTGACGATGCCCTGGCCAGAAAGATCGGAGCGCATCAGATCCTCGATCTTAAGCGCCGGCTCCCCGAAGAAGTTCTCAGCGCCCTGCTGCTCCAGAGTCAAAAGCCGCCGCTGGATGGCGCCGACCGAAGCCGTGCTGACATTGCCATATTCCAGCGAGAAGTCCTTGGCATTCTCACCAACATAGTGAAGAAGTGCGCGCAAGTCATTGAGATCGAGGAGCAACATGCCTTGATCGTCGGCGACCTCGAAGACGACGCTGAGCACGCCTTCCTGGGTGTCGTTGAGGCCGAGCAGGCTTGCCAGCAGGAGTGGCCCCATCTCCGAGACGGTCGTCCTGATCGGATGTCCCTGATCGCCGAACAGATCCCAGAACACCACCGGAAAGGGACGCTGCTGATACCCCTCGATGCCGATGGTCGCGATGCGCTCGTCGATCTTGGGATGCGGGTTGCCGGGACGCGACAGGCCGGAAAGATCACCCTTCACATCCGCGAGGAACACCGGCACGCCATTCTTGGAAAAACCTTCGGCCAGGACCTGGAGCGACACGGTCTTGCCCGTACCGGTGGCGCCGGCGATCAGCCCGTGACGGTTGGCGAGTTTCAGGTTCAGATATTGGTGGCTTTCGCCCTTGCCGAGCAGGATGGCATTTTCTTCGGACATTCTCGCTCTCTCTTCGCTCCAAAAGCGTGCAGATCGGCCTGTTTTGCCCGCTTTTTTCCTTGCGGTCGAGGTTGTGATAGGATTTTTGCAGCATCATCTGCCAAGATCATCCGCAGACTTGCCCGCACAGGCATTACCTAAGAGAGGTTCGAGCCCATGAAATTCTTCGTGGATACTGCCGACGTCGACGAGATCGCCGATCTTGCCGCTACCGGTCTTCTCGATGGGGTCACCACCAACCCATCGCTGATCGCCAAATCCGGCCGCAACTTCTTCGAAGTGATCAAGGAGATCTGCGCAATCGTACCGGGTCCGGTCAGCGCCGAAGTCGCGGCCACCGATCATGAGCCCATGCTGGCGGAGGGTCGAAAGCTCGCCGAACTCGCGCCCAATGTCTGCGTGAAGGTGCCGCTCACCATCGATGGGCTGAAGACCTGCAAGGCACTCTCCGACGAGGGCACGAAGGTCAATGTCACACTCTGCTTCACGCCTGCCCAGGCACTGCTTGCCGCCAAGGCCGGTGCCACCTTCATTTCCCCCTTCGTCGGCCGCCTCGACGATGTCGGCCATGACGGCATGGCGTTGATCGCGGATATCGTGCAGATCTACGGCAACTATGACAGCATCCGCACGGAGGTGCTGGTCGCGTCGATCCGCACCGTGCCGCATCTGATCGAGTCCGCCCGCCTCGGTGCGGATGTCTCCACCCTGCCGCCCGACGTCATTCGGAAGCTGTTCAGCCACCCGCTGACCGACAAAGGCCTCGCCGCCTTTCTCAAGGATTGGGAAGCCACCGGTCAGTCCATCCTCTGACGACGAGCCGCCGTGGGCTGAACGCGGCTTGCTGGGTGACGTCCGGTCACAAGATGGCGAGGGTGCGACGTTTCGCTTTGTCATGCGTTATAATTGCTATCTGATGCTCCAACCTGTGAGATCCCGATGCGTTCCATCGCCCTCGCCTGTCTTGTAACCCTGGCTCTGCCCGCCACCGCCGGCGCGCAGGCCCAAAAACCTTCGCTTGAGGAGCTTATCCAGCAGTTTCAGAGCGAAGCGCCGCAGCGCGAAGCAGATGTCGAGATCGACGCCTGGATCGAACCCGGCGACGACGGCAGCAACACCCTGGTGATCACGCTCCAGCCCGATGGTGATACGCAACTGAACGCCGATCCCGGCATCACGGTCACGCCGGCAGATCAGGGGCTCGACTGGCAGGTCGCCCTGCCACACCGCCATCAGGACTTTTCGGTCACCTATTTCGAGCCGCCGGCAACCATCGCCATGCCGTTCACCGGCAGGATCGGCCAGCCGGTCGAGGTGTTCGTGGAGTATGCGTATTGCTTCGTCGACTTTCAGTGCTTCTTCGGCGAAGAAACATTGCGCGTGGAGATGAAAGCACCGATGACCACGGGCTGAGCAGCGGAGCGTTGAGCAAAGTCATGCGGCCGATCGATCGCGTTCTCGAAACCATCCTCTACGTCGATGATCTGAACGCGGCTGAGACCTTCTATCGCGATGGGCTCGGGCTCGAGCTTTACAGCCGGAAGGACGGCCTCTTCGCCTTCTTCAAGCTCGGCGACGCGATGCTGCTGCTCTTCAATCCGGATGCCGCCGCCAAGAACGAGTCCATCCCCGCCCACGGCGCCCATGGCCCGGGCCACGCCTGTTTCGCCATGCCGGAGAGCGAGCTCGATGCCTGGCGTGACAGGCTGACCCAGTTCGGCGTCGAGATCGAACAGGAGGTCGCCTGGCCGAACGGTTGCCAGTCCTTCTATTTCCGCGATCCCGCCGGCAACAGCCTGGAGCTCGGCACGCCGAAAATCTGGGGGTTCGCCGAAGTCGGTGGCTAGAACCGCCTGTTGGCGTTTCGTAGGACATCGTCTAGACATACGGCACTGCCGAAAGCCGGCCATTTGCCGTCTCACATCAATCAACAAAGGGACCTTGGGTTCCGACCATGGAGAGTAAGCTTCCCGTCCTCGCGACAATCGTTGCCGCGGTTCACCTCTGTCGGGAGCACGTTCTATATGCGCTCAAGATCATGGCTCCCTGGTTCCTGATCTTTCTGATCACCCCCTATCTCTTCGCCTCGGTCGGCATCGACAATCCCGCGGAACACGGCAGCGCTGGAATCCAGTTTTGGGAAGCTCTTTCCGCATTGGTCTATATCATCGCCTGGGGCTCGATCGCCGTGCTTTGGCATTGGCGTGTGCTCCGTGACGACAGCTATAGCCGGAAAGCGGTGATTTTCGACCAGCGCGTCTGGTACTATATCCTGCGCGGGATCCTGATCGGGATTATCGTCGGCGGCACCGCACTGCTCCTGGCCGTTCCGTTCATCTTCATCGTCAGCAGCTTT
>JBCCIN010000252.1:0-7740 GCA_039028235.1 Pseudomonadota bacterium | reverse complement strand
GAACTGGGTCGGCAGGAATTGGGCGACGCTGACGGCGAATCCGACCGCCGTCGCGATCAGCACCGGACGAAGCAACATCGCAAGCTTGATCCTGATGAGCACGCGGAAGGGTGAGGTGCCAAGGGTAAGCGCGATGCGTGCAAAGCGGGGATCGAGTGCGCGATAGGAGTCGGCGAGTGCCAGAAAGACGTAAGGCAGTACGAACAGGAGATGGCTCCAGATCAGCCCGATCCAGCCGCCGTCCAGCCGCGCCCAAACCAGGGCTACTTGGACGCCGAACAGGAAGCCGATCTGCGGGATGAGGAGCGGGATGTAGATCAGGGCGAGCACGCCGGCGCCCGGACGGCGCTGCTCACGACTTTCATGTTCCAGGCAGCCGATCACCAGAACAAGCGCAATCAGCGTGGCAGCCATGCCGACGGCAAGCGTGGTCATGGCAGGATCGAGCAGTCGCCCCGCCTGTGCCATCCACGTCTTCAGCGTCAGGGTGTCGGGCAACGATGCTGGAAAGCGCCAGCGTCCTGCGAGTGACCAGGCGGCGAGGCTGAGAAGGCTGCCGCCGGCGAGTGCGAAGACCAGGGTGAGACCGCTCCAGCCGAAACGTCTCGTGAGCCGACCGCCGCCGCCTCGCTTACCACCGATCAGCCAGGGTCGAAGAGTGCTACCGAGCACACTCTCCAGAAGGCGCCAGCCGGCGATGGCTCCAAGGACGATCATGAGCTGCAGCACCGCGCCCGCGGCTGCCTGAAAACGCAACTCAAGGTCGGGATCGTTGAACCAGCGAAGCACGAGCGGTGCCAGTGTCGGCGGCGTCGTCGGGCCGAGCACCATCGCCATGTCGACCACCGACAGCGAGAAGGCGAGCACGGCGTAAAGCGGCAGCCGGATCTGCGGATAGACCAGGGGAAGGACGACCTTCAGCCAGGCCTGCACGGGCCCGTAGCCGAGGGACCGCGCCATGCGGATCTGATCGTCCGCCCGGATCTGGCCGAGTGCTGCAAATGTCATGAGGAGAAGAAACGGCATTTCCTTGATGATCAGTCCCAAGGTCAGCGCGATGCCGAAGGGACCCTGCACCAGTGCGACGTCCGGGGGTGTTTCCCAGCCTGACGGCCAGGGCGAGATCAGTCGCGCGATCCAGCCGGAGGGCGAGAGGAGAAAGGCGAGCCCCACCGCCATCGCCAGATGCGGAACGGCGAGCAGCGGCGTCATCGCCCGTTTCGCGCGGTTGAAGGCGACGGTCCCATGGCCGCTTGCGAACAGCAGCACGGTCAGGGCAAAGGCGATGACGGTGGAACCGATGCCGGTCAGGAGAGAGAGGCCAACGGCCTTGGGCAGGCCGGGAAACGCGAAAAGGGCGCGCCACGGATCGAGGCTGAACGCCTCACCGCCGAGGGATGGAAGATAGCCGAAAGCGGGCAGGACGGTGCCGATCAGGCCTGCGGCGATCGGACCGAGAAAGAGAAGCAGGGTGACGCCCGGGACGAAACGCAGCCAGTCATGCCGCTGTCGACCGGACGTCAACGCCGTTCCCAACCTTGTCTAGGGTTTCACACTCCGATCAGCTGCTGAAACGGCGAAGCCACTCCGCCTCGATCCTGGTCATCCAGGAGGGATGCGGCTCCGGCAGCACAGGGGTCAGGTCTTCCGGCGCGAGCGTGGCGATGCCGCGCGGCAGAGCGTCGAAGCGCGCACGATCCTCCGCATCGAGCCCGGCGACGTCGAGCACGGTGCCGTCGCCCCAACCTTCGGGATCCTGTTTCTTTGCCTGCGCCTCGGGCGACATCAGGAAATCGGCGACCACCATAGCCCCATCCTTATGCGCGGCGTTGAAGGGAACGGCAACGAAGTGAGTGTTGCCGATCGACCCGGTTTCCGGAATGAAGGTGCGCACGCTCTCGGGAAGCGTGCCGGCGCTGATCGCGGCCGACGCTTCGGCAGGGTTGAACGCCATGGAAAAGTCGACTTCGCCATCGTCGAGGAGTTGATGCAGGCCGGGTCCGTTGGCCGGATAGGTCTCCCCCTGGCGCCAGAGCGAAGGGCGCACATCCTCGAGCGCCTGCCAGAGCCCCGCGGTCACCTTGTTGAAATCGGCTTCATCTACCGGCCTCTGCAGGATCGAAGGATCCTCGATATAGGCGATCATCAAGTGTTTCAGAAATGTCGAGCCGATGAAATCCGGTGGCGAAGGGTGCGTGAACCGGCCGGGATTGGCCTTGGCCCAGTCGAGCAGATCCGGGATCGTGCGCGGCGGTTCGGCGACGGTTTCGGTATCATGGAAAAAGACGAACTGCGCCATACCCCATGGGGCTTCCAGACCATCGGTAGGCACGGTGAAGTCCAGAATCGTCGTCGGCTTGCCATCGACGTCGACAAAGGAAAAATTCGGGAGTTCGTCGACGAAGGGTCCGAACAGCAGGTCCTGCTCCTTCATCGAGGCGAAATTCTCGCCGTTGATCCAGATGAGGTCAATGCTGCCGCCATCTTCTCGACCCGCCGTCTTCTCGGCGAGCACCCGCGCGACGGCTTCGGCGGTGTCGGCCAGCTTCACATGCTTAAGCGTCACGCCGAAGCGATCATCCACCTGCTGGCCGACCCAGTCGATGTAGCCATTGATGGTTTCGTCTCCGCCCCACGCATTGAAATACACCGTCTGGCCTGCGGCCTTGGCGAGGACGGCTTCCCAGGACGGCTTGTCCGCCGCCGAAAGCGGACCGGTGCTGACGATCAGCGCCAAAACGACTGCTTGGAACATGCGAATCATGGTTTTTGTCCAACAAAACGGGCGGAGCCTGTGAGCATCGATCGGCATTATAGACGAGCGCGCCTCGCCGTCACCCTGGGGCACGGCCCGTTGACCCAGGTGTGATCAGCGCGCGACATCATCACTGGACGATCGCGTGAACCGACGCAGGATTTAGAGATTGTTAACGATGATCGTGCTAGGGATGGCGACGACGGGCGATGATCGGTTGGATGAAACAAGAGGCAGGATGCGATGAATGGCTTCAGGGATGGCTGAATCGGTGGCGTTCTATGCACCGCTGAAGCCGCCCCACCACCCTCATCCCTCCGGCGATCGACGGATGGCCCGAGCGCTGATGGTGGCGCTCACGAGGAGCGGCCGCCAAGTCGAGCTCGCGAGCCGATTGCGTAGCTATGATCGGGATGGCGACGCCAGCCGGCAGGCCCGGATAGAGCGGCTTGGCAAGCGCATCGCCGAACGGCTGATCGCGCGATATCGAAGGATGCCGATGAGCCGTCGCCCGAAGGCCTGGATCACCTACCATGCCTATCACAAGTCGCCGGACTGGCTTGGCTCCGAGATGCGCCAGGCGTTGAACATTCCCTATCTCCTAATCGAAACGTCCTTCGCGCCGAAACAGGCCGATGGGCCTTGGAAGCTTGGTCATCGCGCCACTGAAGCGTCGATTGGCGCTGCGGATGTGACGCTGGCCATGACGGCGGTCGACGAATCCGGGTTGTCTCCTCTGATCGATCGGCCGTCCGAACTCCGGCGTTTGCCGCCGTTTTTGGAGCCAGGCCCCTACCGTGATGCTTTGATGTCGCGCGAGCGGCACCGCGATGATATCGCCCGACGTTTCGGCCTCAATATGGAGACGCCATGGCTCCTCGCGGTCGGCATGATGCGCGACGATGTCAAGCGCCAGTCCTACGAACTCCTCGCCAAATCATTGCGGCATCTTCGCGATCGCACCTGGCAGTTGCTGATCGTCGGTGACGGTGTTGCTCGCCCCTTGATTGAAAGGCTATTCAAGGGACAAGAACCGGAGCGCGTAAAGTTCGCGGGAATCCTTGAGGAAAGAGAGCTGCCGGCTTGTTACGCGGCCGCAGATCTCTATGCTTGGCCCGCGGTTCGCGAGGCCTATGGTATGGCGTTGCTGGAAGCGCATGCGAGTGGCCTGCCGGTTGTGGCAGGTCGCGAAGGGGGCGTTACCGACGTGGTGCGGGACGGCGTGACCGGTATGCTGACGATCCCACGAGATCCTGAAGCTTTCGCGTCGGCGATCGCTGACCTGCTCGACAACCCGGCAAGGCGCAGAGCCATGGCGGTGGCTGCGCATCAAGTTGTCGAAAGGGAACACGGCCTGGATCGTGCTTCGATGGAGCTGGATCGTGCCATCCGCGATGCCTCGGCGATTGTCGAGGCCAAGGCGCGGCAGATGGGAGCTGCGCGGTGATGCGCGGTAGTCAGGATATGGTCGATCTTCCGGTCGGCTTCCCATCCGGCTTCGACGTAACGACCGTTTGCGGTTGCGGACCAGGCTCGGGCTTTGGCCTTCCTCCGGTCGACGTTGTCGATGAGATCATTGTTTCTCGGTGTACCAAAACATGACGGTTTTGATCTGGGTTCAACATCTGCTCGGTACCGGGCATTTCAAACGGGCGGCAACCTTGGCGGAAGCCATGGCGGCCGACGGTCTCGACGTCACGTTGGTGAGTGGCGGGCCGCCGGTCGACTGGATCACGCCAAAAGGTGTGCGCCTGGAACAACTTCCGGGAATTCGCTCGCGCGATCGGCAGTTCAGCGCGATGGTCGATCTCGATGGGCAACCGATCGATCAGGTGTTCATCGCCAAACGTCGCGCCAAGCTCATGGCTGTGCTGGCGCGCACCCGTCCGAAAGTCGTGATCACCGAGATGTTTCCTTTCGGGCGCCGCGCCTTTCAGTTCGAGCTTATCAGGCTGCTGGATGCGGCGTCGTCCTTCGTGCCACGTCCGAAAATCCTCAGTTCGGTGCGCGATATTCTCGTGATCAAGAGTGATCAGAGCCGCTATGACTGGATGCGGGACTTGGTGAACAGCTACTACGATCACGTGCTGGTGCACACCGATCCCAAGCTCGTGCCGTTCGACCTGACCTTCCCCCACGCCAAAGCGATCGAGAACAAGATCGTCAACACCGGCTATGTCGCGGAAAAGCCGTCGACCAACGAGCCCAAGATCAACAGCATGGCGCCGGAGGTTCTGGTGTCGACCGGCGGCGGCAGGGTTGGCGCCAAGCTGATCGAAGCGGCGATCAAGGCGCGCGCTCGCTCCCGCTTGAAGGACGTTCCCTGGCGGGTGATCGCCGGCGGTTATGCGGACAAAGCCGAGCTCGAAGCGCTCCGTGCCAAGTTGCCGCTCGGCATTATTTTGACCGGTCCGAGCCCCGATTTTCAGGCGCGTCTCGCAAACAGCCTTCTCTCTATTTCCCAGGCCGGCTACAATACCGTGGTCGAGGGGCTGAGATTGGGCAAGCGTATGGTGCTGGTGCCTTTCGAAACGGCAAGCGAGACGGAACAGAGCCTTCGAGCAGAGCGCCTGTCTAATATGGGCTTTGCTGAGACCATCAGCGAGGCCGATCTGACACCGGAAAGCCTTGCGAAAGCGGTTGATGCCGTGCTCGACCGGCCGCCGCCGCAGGTCATCGACATCAATCTCGACGGCATGGCCAATACCGTCAAGTTCGTCCAGGATCTGATGGCCCCGGAACTGGCGGCCAGGGCGCACAGGTGACGGGCTGGAAAGAACTCGATGCCGCCTTGGACGCCGCAGCGCGGCGTGGTGAAACGATCCGTTTTTGGTGGCGAGACGACGACGCGGGGCGTGGATCGCCGGCATTGATCCGACTCCTGGAAACCGCGGAGCGTCATCATCATCCGCTGGCGCTCGCCGTGGTGCCGGCCTGGCTGGAAGCGGATGTGCAGGGCCAGATAGCAGCGAGCGCCGAGGTCACGGTGCTGCAGCACGGCTATGCGCATAAGAACCATGCGCGGAAAAGCGAGAAGTCGATCGAGCTTGGCGGCCGCGATGTTGGTCGGATCGCCAAAGACTTGAAGAAGGGTTTCGCGATCCTCGAGGATGCTTTCGGTGCCGCCTATCTCCCGGTGCTCGTGCCCCCCTGGAACCGAATCGATCCAGCGCTGCATGCGCATCTCGGAAAGCAAGGTTATATGGGCCTTTCGGTCTTTGGCAGGCGCGGCGAGCCCGAGATCGCCTCCGGCATATCCCTGGTCAACACTCATATTGATCCGATCGATTGGCGCGGCACGCGTGGCTTTCTCGGCGAGGAGGCGATGGTGCAGCGCATGATCGATCATCTCGGTTTGGACGAGCCGATCGGCTTTCTCAGCCATCATCTGGCGATGGACGAGCCCTGCTGGGCCTTCGTCGAGCGGCTGTTGTCGACCCTGACGGGCCATCCGGCGGTGCGCAACTGCTCGGCCTCCTATCTGTTCGCATCGCCGTCGTCATCAAGCGGGCGAGCGGCATGACCGTCGATCAGTCGACAGCCCTGCTTTCGATCAGGGATCTGAAGGTCGATTTCCTCGCTGCGGAGGGCCTGGTCAGAGCTGTCCGCGGGGTCAGCTTTGATGTGCCCGCCGGCAAGACGGTGGCATTGGTCGGTGAGAGCGGTTCCGGCAAGACCGTTCTCTCCCAGGCTGTCCTCGGGATTCTCCCACGGATCGCAACCATCACCGGCGGTCAGATGCTGTTCCGCGATCCGAAGCAGCCGGGTGAGGTGCTGGATCTTGCCGCTTTTGGTGAGGATCATCCGAAGCGGCGGGCGATCCGCGGCGATCGCATTTCGATCATTTTCCAGGAACCGATGAGTTCGCTGTCGCCGCTGCACACAATCGGCAATCAGATCGGCGAAGCGCTGCTGCTGCATGCCGATGTCGATCAGCAAACCGCGCGTAAACGAACAATCGAGATGTTGGATCGCGTCGGTTTCCCCAAGCCGGATCGGGCCTATCGCACCTATCCCTTCGAGCTTTCAGGCGGCCTCAGGCAGCGTGCGATGATTGCCATGGCCCTGGTGTGCGACCCGGCGCTTCTTATCGCGGACGAACCGACCACCGCGCTTGACGTCACCATCCAGGCACAGACGCTGCAGCTCATGCAGGAACTCCAGAAAGAGTTCCAAATGGCGATCTTGTTCATCACCCATGATCTTGGTGTGGTCGCCAACATGGCTGACGAAGTGGTCGTGCTCTATCGCGGCCAGGTGATGGAGAGTGGCAACTCCGCCGACTTGCTGTCGGCGCCGGAACATCCCTACCTGAAAGCGCTCATGCATGCCGTGCCGACGCTGTCCATGTCGGTGAACGAGCGACTGACTCCGCTTCGCGAGGTGAAAACCAACGCTCGAACGCTGCTCGGTGCCGGGTTGAAGCCGGCAGCAGGAGGCGAGGGCAAGTCATCGGATAAGCCGGTGTCACCGATCCTCGAGGTGCAGAGCCTGGAGAAGACATTTCGCATTCGAAAGGGCGGCTGGCTCGGCAAGGACATCAGCGAGATCGTCGCGGTTGACGATGTCAGCTTTCGCATCGCGCGCGGTGAAGCCTTCGGCCTGGTCGGCGAGAGCGGTTGCGGCAAGACCACGGTTTCCAAACTGATCATGCGCGCCGTGCGCCCGGATGCCGGCGAAATTATTTTTCACGGTCGGAAAGATGACGATGGGTCGGCCGGCGAGTTGATCGATGTTCTCGGGCTCGACGCCGCCGGCCTGGAGCGTTTTCGACGTCGCCTGCAATATGTTTTTCAGGATCCGTTCCATTCGCTGAACCCGCGCATGACCGTTTACGACATCATTGCCGAACCGCTCGTGATCCACGGCATCGGCGAGCCGGATGAGCGTAAGGAAACGGTCAAAAAGCTGTTGCAGGCTGTCGGTCTGGACATCCGTCATCTGCGCCGCTACCCGCACAGTTTTTCCGGCGGTCAGCGGCAGCG
>JBCCIN010000251.1:0-7786 GCA_039028235.1 Pseudomonadota bacterium | reverse complement strand
CCTTTCGAAGGTTGAAGGCGAAGGACTGCATGCCGGTGCCCGACTGGCGCGGGATTTCCTCCTTGACGATCAGCCCGTCATCGACCGCAGGCCCGGTATAGCCGGTCGCCCAGTTTTTCGAGCTGTTCTCCTGGCGGATATCGTAAACGCCCGCCTTCAGCCCCTCCAGCGCGACATTGGCGTCCCGGAAATACTCGAAGCGAACCTCGTCGAAGTTGTAGCGGCCGCGATTGACCGGGATGTCCCGCCCCCAATAGTCCTCGACCCGTTCGTACACGATATTGCGCCCGGGCTCGAAGGATTTGATCTTATAGGGACCGCTGCCGAGCGGCGGTTCGAGCGAGGTCTGATCGAACGGCTGCGTCTCGAAGTAATGCTTCGGCAGCACCGGCATCTGGCCGACGATCAGCGGCAGCTCGCGATTGACCGTGCCGTCGAAGGTCATCTTGACGCGACGCTCGCCAGCCTTCTCCGCCTTGACGACGTTCTGATAGTAGAAACGGAAAAAGGGCGAGCCCTTTTCCTTCAGCGTTTCCAGACTCCAGATGACGTCCTGCACCGTGATGGGCTTGCCGTCATGCCACCGCGCATTTTCACGAAGCGTGAAGGCAACCCAAGACCGATCCGCCGGCATTTCCATCGTCTCGGCGAGACGGCCATATTCAGAGAACGGTTCGTCATCGGACTGTACCGTCAATGTCTCGTAGATGAGACTGACGCTGGCCGCTGGCTGGCCTTTGATGATGTAGGGATTGAAGCTGTCGAAGCTGCCCAGTGCGGACAGGGTGAGCCTGCCCCCTTTGGGCGCATCGGGATTGGCGTAAGCGAAATGCTCGAAATCCGCGCCATAGGCGAGATCACCATGCATGGCGATGCCGTGAACCGGCTCGACGGTTTCGTCGGCATAAGGCGCGGTCGCGGCGAACGCCAAGGACAAGACCATGGCCAAACAGGGCGCAAGGGGGCGAATGAAGGCGCTCATGATCGACAACTCCAGATCCTTCAACACATGCGGTGCTACTATATAGACGGCAGGTCGGCTGAAGCCCAGGGTGGATGAACCAGGTTTAATCCAGAGCGAGCAGCTTCAGTGCTTCGGCATGCACCCGCGCATCGCCGGCCGCGAGCACCTGTCCCTTCGAATCCGGGCCAAGGGGGTTCCCCTCCCAGTCGGTGATGATGCCGCCAGCACCCTCGATCACCGGAATGAGGGCGAAATAGTCGTGAGTATCAAGGTCCGCCTCGACGATGATGTCGGCGAAACCCATGGCGAGTTGACCATAGGCATAGCAGTCGCCGCCGTAGAGCGGGAGGGCGACGGCATCCTCGACACGGCCGAAAGCCTCGGCCTCGCCTGGCAGCTTGAACATCTTGGGCGACGTCACGTAGAGAATGGCATCCCCAAGGCTTTCACAGGATCGGACGCGAACGGTTTTGCCGTTCCATCTCGACGGCGTGCCTGTGGCACCGGTCCAGCGTTCCTTCATCATGCAGTGGTCGATCACGCCGACCACTGGCTTGCCATGACGTGCGGCGCTCACCAGGGTACCGAACAGCGGACGGCCGGTAATGAAGGACTTGGTGCCGTCGATCGGATCGAGATGCCAGACATAATCGGCATCCAGACGAACGGCACCGAACTCCTCCCCTTCGATGCCATGATCGGGAAAGGTCTCTTCGATCAACGCCCTCATGGCCTGCTCGGCTTCGCGATCCGCCACGGTCACCGGTGTATCGTCGATCTTTTGGTCGATTGCGATGTCGGCACGAAAATAGGGCGCGATGATGCTGCCTGCAGCATCCGAGAGCTGTTCGGCAAAGGCGAGTAGCCGGGCCGGTTCCGCTGCGGTTTTCACCATTCGTTTTTGTCGTTCCTCCGGCGCGCGGTGCAGACCACCGGGCACGAAGCCCCAGGTCGAGCTAATTTAGGGGCGCGGGCTCCGCGTCCAATGTGCGCAGATAGGCGATCAGATCGGCGCGATCCTGCTCTTTCTTCAGGCCGGCATAGACCATCTTGGTACCGGGAACGTACTTTTTCGGCGCCGCGAGAAACTGATCCAGAGCTTCGTAGGTCCAGTCACCCTCGAGCTCATTCAGCGCGCCCGAATAGTTGAACCCCTCATGCGAGGCGATGTCCCGGCCGACAATGCCCCAAAGCGCCGGGCCGAGCTTGTTCTTGCCACCCTCCTCGAACACGTGGCAGGCCTTGCACTTCTTCGAGACTTTTTCGCCTTTGGCAATATCACCGTCCGTGATCATGGCCACCAGACCGCTGGCAGCGGCATCTGCTGCATCTTCGGCCGCGTCGCCAGCATCGGATACCGCTTCGCTGACCGCGGCGACAGCCGCACCTGCCGCACCGGCAACGGCCTGAGCGGCATCTCCAGCGGCATCGGTCACCGCCGCCGCCGCATCCGCCGCCTGCTCGACCGCTTCAGAAGCGGCATCCGCGACAGACTCGGAAGCTTCCGCCGCTGCCTCTTCAGCGCCTTCCACCACATCGCTGGCCGCTTCCGCCACCTCTTCAGCCGTGTCCTCAGCTTCTTCGGCCACCGCCACCGAGTCATCAGCCGCCTCAGCAGCGGCTTCGGCTGCGGCCTCCTCGACAGCGCCTTCCGCGGCCGCGACGTCCTCTTCGGTTTCGCTCTCGCCACCTTCAGCCCCCTCAGCCGCTTCCGTCTCGGCCGTCTCGGCCTCCGGCAAGGGCAGAGGATCAGCCGCGAGCGATCGGAGATAGAGAATGAGATCGGCGCGGTCCTCGGCGTTCCTCATGCCGGCATAGGCCATCTTGGTGCCGGGCGCGAAATCCTTAGGCTTGGCGAGGAAGGCGTCCAGCGCCTCGTAGCTCCAATCCCCGTCAATTCCAGCAAGCGCGTCGGAATAGGCAAAGCCTGCTACGGTAGCGATATCCCGGCCGACAATGTCGTAAAGATTGGGGCCAATCTTGTTATCGCCGCCCTCATCGAAGGTGTGGCAGGCGACGCATTTCTTGGCACCGCTTTCACCGCCAGCGACATCCGCGCTCGCCAGCAGAGCAGCGACCGAGACCACCTCGCCTCCCCCTTCATCGCCGCCGCCATCAGCCTCCGCAGCCACTTCGATGACATAGGAGGGCTCTTCCGGCACGGTGGGGTGATAGATGATACGCGACATCACGCCTGCACCCGACGCGAAGATGCCGGCGGTGAGGATTGCGGCAAGGATCTTATTGGTTTCGAGCGAAGATGCCATGGCGAATCCGTCTGCCTACGCGGTTAAAACGTGACTATAGCCTGTGACGGTAAACAGACTTTTAACGACGCGGGCAAGACTTGTTTCCCCCAGCCACCGAGCATCGCGACCGTTTGTCCCAGACCCGAAGCGCATAGCCCGTGATATCGACGGCGGCATCAGCCGAGAGGAGCGCGTTTTCGTGATCGCCCGATCCCCCTCGAATACGGTCGTCTTGATCCCGGCAAGGCTTGCCTCGTCGCGCCTTCCGAACAAGCCGCTGGCCGAGATCGGCGGGTTTCCCATGATCGTTCAAGTCTGGAAACGCGCCATCGAGGCCGATATCGGCCGGGTGGTCGTGGCCGCCGGCGACCAGGCGATCGCCGATGCCATCGACGCGCATGGCGGTGAGGCCGTCGTGACGGATCCGGATCTACCGTCGGGCAGCGATCGGATCACCGCGGCGCTTGCCGAGATCGACCCCGAGCGCCGCTATCAATATGTGGTCAACTTGCAGGGCGACCTCCCGACCATCGCCCCGTCCCTGCTGAAGGCCGTGCTCCGGCCGCTCGACCTGCTCGGCACCGACATCGCCACCCTCGCGGTTGCCACCACAGACCCGGTGGAGCGCGATGATCCGAACGTGGTCAAGGCGATCGTCGCCTTCGGAGCCGGTAGGGCGGATCGCGATCAGCACGGCGATCTGGGGCCTGCGCTCTACTTCACGCGGGCGACGGCGCCGTCGGGATCGGGGCCGGTTGACCACCATATCGGCATTTATGCGTATCAACGTACTGCGTTAGAGCGCTTCGCGACCCTGCCGCCAAGCCCGCTGGAGCGGCGTGAGCGTTTGGAGCAGTTGCGCGCGCTGGAGAACGGCATGACGATCGGCGTTGCACGCGTTGACACAGTTCCGCTCGGTGTCGATACTCCCGAGCAACTCGCTGAAGCTCGTCGAATTTTGGGCTAATTGTCAGCACGACCGACCAAGCGCCATCACGAAGAAATCACTGCCCATGGACAAGCTCGCCAGTGCCTCCGACGAGGAGACGATCACCATCTCGAATGCCGATCAAAAGCCGCTGAAAATCGCCTTTCAGGGTCAGCCCGGCGCTTATTCCCATATGGCCTGCCAGCAGGCCTGCCCGGAGATGGAGGCCGTCCCCGCAGAGACCTTCGACGACGCCTTCACCGCTGTCAGCGACGGCCGTACTGATCGGGCGATGATCGCCATCGACAACTCGGTCGCGGGCCGAGTCGCCGACGTGCATCATCTCATGCCGCGCTCCGGCCTTCATATCGTCGGCGAGCATTTCCAGCGGGTGAACCACCATCTCCTGGCGCTGCCCGGCACCACGATCGACCAGATCAGGGTCGTCCACTCCCATGTCCACGCGCTGAACCAGTGCCGAAAGCTTTTGCGCGACCTGCCGGTGACCGCCAAGGTTCACGCCGACACCGCCGGTTCCGCCGCCGAGGTCGCACAGGCGAAAGATCCGGCGCAGGCGGCCATCGCCTCTCGTCTCGCCGCCAGAATTTACGGCCTTGAGATCGTGAAGTCGGACATCGAGGACGCGGATCACAATACTACACGCTTCGTCATCCTCGCACCCGAGCCGATCATCCCCGCCTACGATCCCGAGCGGCCGACGATCATGAGCTTTTTCTTCCAGGTGCAGAGCGTGCCCGCCGCCCTCTATAAGGCGCTCGGCGGCTTTGCCACCAACGGCGTCAACATGCTGAAGCTCGAAAGCTATGTCGACGCCGAGTTCAATCAGGCGCAGTTCTACGCGGAAATTCTGGGCCATCCCGCCGAGACCGGCGTCAGGAACGCGATGGACGAACTCCGCTTTTTCTCCCATGCCCTCCACGAACTCGGCACCTACCCCGCCCACCCCTTCAGGCAGCGGGGCACTGCACCCTAGCAGCGGGGCGCTGCGGCCTGAACTTGCCTGACCCGGACGGGCAGGCTCGCGTTCACGGCGGTAACGTCGGTGTGCTTGTTCGTGGCTATTGCCATCCTCTCCACGTCTAACAGGTTAACCTTAAGAAAAGGTTAATGCGGGGAGGAAAAAGCGATGGCGGATCGATCCGACGAGAAAGGTGTTAATGTCAGCAGGCGCGGGATGCTCGGTGCGGCGGCCGGCGCGGGTGCGCTCGCGGCCGGGATGGCGGCTTCGACGAAGACGGCGTCGGCCCAGTCCGCCGCCTGGATGCAGCCCGGCAACAACAATCACATCCTCGATCTGCAAAGTTCAGCGGCCGCCGCCGGCGGAGAGGTGACGATCGACTATTACGGGCATTGTGCGCTCAAGATTACGTCGCCTGCCGGGCTCAGCCTGATGTTCGATCCCTGGCGGAATGATCCATCCGGGGCTTGGGGCCTTTGGTACCCGAACGAGTTTCCGAAGGTCGTCGTCGACGTCGCCATGTCGACCCACGCCCATTTCGATCACGATGCCCTCTTCCGCCCCGAGGCCACCATGGTGCTGGACCGCATGGTCGGCTCCTGGAGCTTTTCGGACGTCAGCATCACCGGCATCGCCGACAAGCACGCCTGCGAGGCGCCCGGCTGGTATGAGTGGACCAACGCGATTGCCGAGTTCGGCCAGAACGCCTGCCCGCCTGACAATCCAGGCCATATGGACATGGTGATGTATGTGGTCGAGACGGGCGGATTCCGAACCCTGATCTGGGGCGACAACCGCCACAACCCGCCGGAAGAGGTCTGGGAGGCCATGGGCCGGATCGACGTGCTGACCCTGCCTGTCGACGGCTCCGAGCACATTTTGAGCTACGAGCAGGGCAATGCGATCGTCGAACGCCTCAACCCCAAGATCGTCATCCCCACCCACTATCTGAACGAGGCCACGACTCTGACGCTGAGCACGCTGGCCTCGGCCGACGAATGGGTCGAGAGCCAGAAAAGCTTCACCAAGCTGGATAGTCCGACACTGACGCTCGCGTCCGATGGCATGGCCGGGATGAGCCAGGAGTTTCAGTATTTCGGCGCCAACGTCATGACTGGCTGATACGGCGCGAAGAGCGGCTCTCTTCGGTCAACGGATGCCGACGGCCCATAGCTGGTCGGGCATCGAAGGCTTGGGGTCCATTCAGATCCCGCGGACACGCTCCTGCGGCGGGCTCCACCGGCCGTCCGCATCTCGGCAGGCGATCCCAAAGCGTCGCTCTTCTGCGGTTGAGGTGGTGATCACCTCCTCATATTCGCGACACCAGGTCCCATCGCTTGCTTGGAACGTTCCGAGCGGTGTGATCGATCCCCTCGTTCCTGAACGCTCATTGGCCCAGATGAGAGGGCTGCCGGAAACCATCTGTTCCAGCGCTTCAGCCCTCGACAGTGCTACAAGCTCCTGGTCACCCGCCTGATCGGCAAGGAAGGCGGCGATCCTAGAGTCGACCCTGCGTTCGACAAGCTGCAAACTGATCAGTCCGCCAATCAGCGTGATCACTAGCGAAGCGGCGATCGGCAGAGCCCAACGGCGCAGATCGCTTTGCCGACGACGCCGTCTCACCGCAAGCGCGTCATCGATGTTGCGCTCGAGCCGGCGAAGGACGAGATCGTCGTCCATCGTCGGGGCCATGGCCCTGAGCTTGGCATTTTGGCCGCGGAACATCGCGACAAGATCGCTGGCTTCCGGATCTGTCTTCAGCATCGTCTCGATAGCACGCCGTGCCGTCTCGCTGACGTCACCATCCGCATAGCGCATCAACAGTTCAGGTTCGATCGTCCTCATGCGGACGCACTCCTTGCAGCGACGTCATCACCACGCAGGTCGGGATCGATCTTGGAGCGGAGACTCGATCGAGCCTGGAAAAGGCGATTGGTAACGGTGGTCTTCGGTATGCCGAGAATGTCTGCGCATTCGTCGTAAGAATATCCTTCGATACAGATAAGCACCAGGACCTCCCGATGCGGTTGCGGCAGGGCCAGCAGCTGTCTCTTCAAATCGAGTGCCTCGATCCGATCGCTCGACGAGCCCTTCTCATCCTCGAGAGTGCCATCGTCCGCCATGCGTTCTTCAAGGAGCCGCAGACGATTTCGGCCGTCGCGGGTTTCGTTCTTGTGAAGGTTCTGTGCGATGCGATAGAGCCAGCTATCGAGCCTGGTCCCAGGCGTCCACTGCTCCAGCCTGGCAATGGCGCGTTCGCAGGTCGCCTGGCAAAGATCATCGGCGTCCGCAGGGGACGCGGTCAGGGCAAGGCAAAAGCGGCGCAGCCGGGGCAGCAGAATGACCAGCGCATTCTTGATTGCGCGTTCGGCAGCTGTATCCGTTTCGCCAGCCATCCCTTTCCCGCTTTATCATCTACCAACGAACAACAACACGCGGGCCCAATGATTTCATTTTCTCTGATCCGGAAAAGCAGTTTCTTGCATCTCGAAAAACGAATGGCCGACCTGGCGTGTTGTTATGGCGCCGAGACAAAAACGACCTCGACACGTGATCTGATTGGCATGGAGGGATGACCGAAGATGACCGATTTGCCGATGAACAAGCTTCTCGCCTGCTCTGCCCTCGCCCTCGCCATCGGGCTGGCACCACTTCAGCCCGTGTGG
>JBCCIN010000250.1:0-7803 GCA_039028235.1 Pseudomonadota bacterium | reverse complement strand
GTATTTTGGGATCGGCGCGGATATCCGCCATCGATCAAGATGTGCTTGCGCTTTGGCGTCACGATGAGAATGCCGTCGCCTTGACCGACATCGATGAAATAGAGTTCGAGAAGCGCGTTGCCCTGCAGTGCGTCGTTGTCGATCCAGAATGTGCGCTTTCGCCCGCGGGCCCTGACCTTGGATCGCGACGCCGCCTGCTGAACGACGTCGACCCTGTCGCCCCAAAGAAGATGCGCGGCGACCTTACGGCCTGTTCGGCTGGTATAGCCGCGTGTTTCCGGCAGTCCGACAAACTTCCAGTTCGGCATCGCTATCTCCCTTACTCGGGCGATGGATGCGTTAGAACAATCTTAAAGCGTCAAGTCAAACGGTTATTGAATCTTATAGTTGATCTGACTGGCGTTGATTCTGCTTGTCAGTACTGGGCAATGTCGCGCGTTATGCATCGACGAACCGTAACCGGCGTCGTCGATGCATGATCTGTTGATTGGTGCTTTTCAAGCGGCCGGTAGCAAGACACTGCTGTCGTCGGGCGAGACGCGTACTTTGGACTGCTTCACGAGTATTCTAAGGCCGTTGCCGAGATCGAACTTGTTGATTTTCGGATTCTCAGCCTGTGCCGCCGAAAGGACCTCATCCCGGCGGGCCTTTCCCTTGGAGTCGAGCAAACTCTGCAGTGCTTCCTGGACCACCGCCGTCTTGGGCTTGCCGCGTTTGGCCGTACTGTTCTTGGCGCGCTTTGCTTTGGGGGCTTCCGCCTTGGGCTTGGCGCGTTTCGATGGGGTGGGTTTCTTCTTTGCGGGCTTCGATGCCGGGATTGCCTTTCGCGACGCTGAACGCTCGCCGAGCAGCTTGGCCACATCGTCCGCCGCGACATTCTCGATTTCCGCAAGCGCCGACTGCATCCCGTCACGATAGCCGCGTTCGTAGGCGAACTGAGTAAGCTCGGCAATACGCCGGCGTACTTCCTCTTTGATGTCCATCATGTTCTCCAGGTCTGAGTAATGTCACTTACTGGAGCGAATTAGATCGCGTCAATCTGCGATCAATGGTTATCTCCTTATAATTCCGAGATTTTTTCTACTGTGCGCCCTCCAGTACGCTTTTTGTCGCGGTTGATCAGGCGCGACATTGTCCGCGAAGACTTGGCGGCATGCCGTCGATCCTTGCGGCAGCAGTCCGAGTCGACGATGTGATCACGGTACTATGCGCGTTCTTTCTCGACCATATCGGCGACAATCCGCCGGTACATGTTGGGTCCGCGATCGATGGCGATCCTGATTGGCTTTCGCTCTGGACCCTTCAGCTCCTCCGCCTGAATGGCCTCAAGGATCTCCTTGTCTTCGGCAAACGCGATACGGAACAGCTCGTTCATGCGATTGCCGGCGCCGTCGTCATCCGTTGCAGCGTTGCGAATATGCATCCAATGGTCGACGGTATTGGTGGCGTCGACCGGCGTAAGAAAGTGGAGGGCGAAGATGCGCATGCCCTCGCCTCTGTCCTCCTCGTCGAGCCCGAGTTCGCTCGAGCTTCCGAAGTCGATGACGGAGGTGCAGGGCGGGTGCAGGTAGTAGTAATGCCAGCGGTCGACGACGCCAGTAAAGTTGCCGAACGCCTTGAAGAAGCCGACCGGTTCAGCGCCCCTGATCCAGCGGCTGGTGACGACCGTGTCGCCCTGGCGCTCGACGCGGATGGGGACGTCCTCGCTGGCGGCGTTGCCAAGTGTCGTCGGGTGGACGAAGCTGACATGGGCGGGATCGCAGAGGTTCTCGGCAACGTTCAAGTAGTGTGAGCCGATATGCAGGTGATCCCCGTAGTGAACCGCCCAGCCTTCCTTCTCGAACTCGGGCATGTCGTAGATGAGCGCCGGGTCGGCCTTGCCCACATCACCCGTCCATAGCCAGACGATGCCATGGCACTCATGGGTGGGATACCGGTGCACATAGGCGGATGACGGCAGGTTGTCCTGCCCCGGCACACGTACGCAGCGACCGTCCGGCCCAAACGTCATGCCGTGATAGCCGCATTGCAGGTCGTCGCCGATGACACGTCCCTTCGAAAGCGACAGATAGCGGTGCGGGCAACGATCCTCCAGCGCCACCACCTCGCCCGCCTCGGTGCGGTAGCAGACGATGCCGCGCTCCAGCATGGTGAGCGGTGTCAGCGAGCGGTCGAAGTCTCCCGACCACCCCGCGACATACCAAGCGTTTCTCACATACTCCATCACATCCTCCCCAAGCACGGCTTGGATCGTTGACTTGTCGTAGCCCAGCACGAACGGCAGTGCTAAGCAACCAGTCGCGGCGGCCAGGTGCGACCTGGAGCGTAGACTGGGATGGCGAACGAGAACCCATGCGCATCACCACGAAAGACGACGGTCAGGAGGACACGGGCGTTCCCTCAGGCTCGGGCGAGTCAACGCTCCAGCCCGTGGCTGGTCAGGCCGCGCCTGGGGACAATTTTCGTGGTGCCATTTACATGATGCTGAGCATGGCAGGGTTCGTCCTGAACGATACGCTGATGAAGTCGCTGTCCGCGGATCTGCCGATGTTTCAGGCGATCTTTCTGCGTGGCCTGGTAGCGACCGCGCTGATCGGAGCCCTGGCCTGGCATCGTCGTGCGCTTTGGTATCGGCCGTCGGGGGTGACGGTAAGGATCATCAGCCTCCGGGTCGTTGGTGAGGTCGGTGCGACGATCTGCTTCATCACCGCCCTTTTTAACATGCCGATTGCCAATGCGACGGCGATCCTGCAGGTGAGCCCGCTCGCCGTGACGCTGGGTGCTGCGCTGTTTCTCGGTGAGGCGGTGGGCTGGCGGCGCTATAGCGCGATCATCGTCGGCTTCCTCGGCGTCATGCTGATCGTCAGGCCGGGATCCGACGGTTTCACGGTCTATTCGGTCTATGCGCTGGCGGCGGTGGTGTTTTTCGTCATGCGCGATTTGGTGACGAGAAGGCTGCCGCCTGAGGTGCCTTCGCTGTTCGTGACGGTGATCTCGTCGATCTCGGTCACCCTGATGGCCGCTTTGATCATCGCGGCGGACAGCTGGCAGCCGGTAACGCTTTATCAGCTTGGAATCCTGACATTGGCGGCGGTGTTCGTGTTGATCGGCTATCTCTTCGGCATCATGACCATGCGCGTCGGCGATATCGGCTTCATCTCGCCCTTTCGCTACACGATCCTGATCTGGGCGATGATCCTTGGGTTCGTGGTGTTCGGGGACGTTCCGGATTTGCTGACCCTGGTCGGCAGCGCGATCGTGGTGCTTACCGGGCTTTACGCCTTCTATCGGGAGCGCCGTCTTTTGACCGAGAGCTGAGTGCCGTCGGCATCGGTAACGGCGCCGGCAAGTCACCTGGGCGCGCCGTGGTCCGACTGTGACGGGCCAATCCGCCGTTACCTGACATTCACGAAATCTTAACCCCAAGCCACTATCACGGTGACGCCTCGCTGGTCCATGCGATCCTGGGAATCCGAGCCTCGCCAAGCCTTGTCGCGGGTGGACGGATTCTCAGGATCGCATGGACCGGAAACGATCATGGCACAGCTGGGTTAAGAGTTGGTTAATCGAGGCCGGTACGAGGGCAGGGCGGAAGGCACTTTTCGGAGGCCTTGTCCCGTCACCTTCCAAGCGATTTCCAAGCGATGCGCCTCCTGCTGCGGAGCAGTGGTGCAACAGGTATTGATAGTAGGGTGGCCTTGCCGAAAGACCGGAGTCAGCTGTCCGCAGGCTCGGGCAGGGGCAGCCGGGTGGTTTCCTTGACGGTGTGGACGACGATGCGCGACTGGACATCGGCGACCATTTCCGTGGCCAGCAGCTTGTCGCGCAGGAAGCGGTCATAGCCTTGGACGTCCGTGGTCACCACCTTGATCAGATAGTCGGCGGCGCCGGTCATGCATTCGCAGAGCACCACCTCGGGCCAGGCGCGCATGATCGCTTCGAACTTGCCGAGCGCATCGCGGGTCGGTGTGGTGAGCTTGATGAAGGCGTAGACGACGAAGCCGAGGCCGAGCGCCGTCCGCTCGAGTTGAGCGGACTGGCCTTTGATCAGGCCGCTCTCTTGCATCCGGCGTACCCGGCGCCAGCAGGGTGAGGTCGAGAGCCCGACCTTCTCGGCGAGCTCGGCCATGGGCAGGCTGCTATCCTGCTGCAGCAGGTCCAGGATGCGCAGATCGATGCGATCTATTTTTTCCAATTGCAAGCGCTTTCATGAGTTTTTCTGCTCAATATTACTCTAATATCAGTAAGAAAAGCAAATTTTTTCCGGTCTGGTGGGTTAATATGACTTTCAGATAATTTTGTCGGAAATCGTAGACCGGGGATGGATCATGAGCTCTCGTGGGATATCGCTGGACGATAAATTCACGGCCGGCAGGGGCCGGGTGCTGCTCAGCGGGATCGATGCGCTGGTGCGTTTGCCGATGGAGCAGATCCGCCGGGATCGGCAGGCAGGGTTGGACACAGCCGGCTATATCTCCGGCTATCGCGGATCGCCGCTCGGTGGCTATGACCAGCGTCTCGCGAAGGCGAAGGAGCTCCTGGATCAGCACGACATTTACGTGCAGCCTGGCGTCAACGAGGACCTCGCGGCGACCGCGGTCTGGGGTTCGCAGCAGGTCAATCTTCACCCCGGCGCGAAAAAGGACGGTGTCGTCGGTTTCTGGTATGGCAAGGCGCCCGGGGTCGATCGCTCCGGTGATGTGTTCAAACACGCCAACATGACCGGCACCTGGCCAAAGGGCGGGGTCCTGGCGATTGCCGGCGACGATCCGCTCGCCAAGTCCTCGTCACTGCCGAGCCAGAGCGAGTTCGCGTTCATCGATGCGGAAATTCCGGTGCTGACGCCGGCCGACATTCAAGACGTGCTCGATCTTGGGCTTCATGGCATCGCCATGTCGCGTTTTTCCGGGCTCTGGACCGGGATGATCGCCCTTGCGGATCTAATGGACGGCAGTGCCACCGTATCGGTCGATCCGGACCATTTGAGCATCAGCCTGCCGCCTGACGATATGGCGCCGCGCCATATCAGCTTGGATCTTCTGCAGGTGCCGAATCGTGCGCTCGTCGAAGAGACGCTGCGCATGAAGCGTTTGCCTGCAGCCCTTCGTTATGCGCGCAAGAACCGCCTGAACCGGGTTGTGGCGGACAGCCGGGCACCTCGCCTCGGTATCGCTGCCAGCGGCAAGAACTGGTCCGCACTGCTAGCAGCACTCGACCTGCTCGGTCTCGATCTTCGAGACACTGATCGCCTCGGCCTGCGGCTGATGAAGGTCGCGATGCCCTGGCCATTGGAGCCGGAAAGTGCCGAGGCGTTCGCATTGGGGCTGGACGGCGTACTGGTGATCGAAGCCAAGCGATCGTTGATCGAAGCGCAGCTCAAGGACCGGCTCTATCACCTTCCGGCCGACCGGCGCCCGGCGATCGCCGGCAAGACCGATCCTGACGGGCAGCCGCTTCTTCCCGAGATCGGCGACGCAGACGCACTGACCATCGCATCAGCCTTGCTCCGCCTATTGCCGGTCAGTGATGAAACCGCGGCGATGAGGCAAGTGCTTGAGCAGAGCGAGCGCCGCGAGGCCAGCCATCGGCGGCTCGCCACGCCGAGCCCGAGGCCGCCGCATTTCTGCTCCGGCTGTCCGCACAGCCGCTCGACGCGTGTGCCCGACGGCAGCCGGGCGATGGCCGGGATCGGCTGTCATATCATGACCCAGTGGATGGGCGGCGAAGCGACGGGCCGCGGATCGGCGGAGGCTTACAGCCAGATGGGCGGCGAGGGTGTGGCCTGGCTCGGTCAGGCCCCGTTCACCGACACTGGCCATGTGTTCGTCAATCTCGGCGACGGTACCTATCATCATTCGGGCCTGCTCGCGATCCGGGCCGCCGTCGCCGCCAAGGCCTCGATCACCTACAAGATCCTCTATAACGACGCCGTGGCCATGACCGGTGGTCAGGCGGTCGACGGGCCGATCTCGGTCGAGCGCATGGTCGCACAGCTCCAGGCGGAAGGCGTCGACCCGATCGTCGTCCTTTCCGAGAGGCCCGAGCGCTTCAAACGCGGTGATCTGCCCAAGGGGGTGCGCCTGCTCGATCGCTCGAAGCTCCTCTCCGTACAAGAGGAACTCCGAGAGATCCGGGGCGTTTCCGTCCTGATTTTCGATCAGACCTGTGCGGCGGAAAAGCGCCGGCGGCGCAAGCGCAAGCTGGCACCTCCAGCGAAACAGCGTGTCATGATCCATGACCGCGTCTGCGAGGGGTGCGGCGACTGCAGCCGACAGTCGAATTGCCTTTCGATCGAACCCCTGGCAACGCCGTTCGGCACCAAGCGCCGGGTCAATCAATCCTCCTGCAATCAGGATTTGAGCTGTACCGAGGGATTTTGTCCCTCCTTCGTCCTGATCGAAGGTGGCGAACCGTCGAAGCCGGCAACACCTGTTGATCGCATCATGAAGGCGGTTGCCGACCTGCCGCTGCCTGCCTCTCCATCCGAAGCGTCCGCGGACATCCTGCTGCCGGGGAACGGCGGTACCGGTGTGACCACGCTTTCCGCCATCTTGGCGATGGCCGCCCATCTCGACGGTCTCCAAGTCGCGTCCTCGGATATGACCGGGCTTGCGCAGAAGGGCGGTATGGTGCTCAGTTTTCTGCGTTTCGCTCCCGCGGGCCGATCGATCCACGGTGCGAAGATCCTTCCAGGATCCGCAGATCTGGTGATCGGCTGCGACCTGCTGGTGACAGCGGCCGCGGAGAGCCTCGCGCTTTGCAGCCCGGAGCGAACCGCGGTGATCGCCGACAGGGCGGTCCCGCCAACCGGCCGTTTCGCTCTCTTTCAGGACGCCATCGAGGAGGCCGGTGCACTTGAGGCCCGAGTGCGGCGGGTGGCGCGCTCGTTGCACGTTGTCGATGCTGGCGATGTCGCCGAGGCTCTGTTCGGTGATCGGATCTTCGCAAATATGATGCTGGCGGGTGCCGCTTTCCAGGAGGGTGTGCTGCCGCTCACGCTCGCCTCGATCGAGGAGGCGCTGCGACTGAACGGCGTTTCAGCGGAACGCAATCTGGCGGCCTTCCATGCAGGCCGGCTAATCGCCACGGCTCCGGACCGCCTGGCCCTTGGAGGCGGTGCGTCGAGCATCGACGAGGAGGATCTGGAGGCGCTGGTCGAGCGCTTGGCCGCCGAACTCGTCGCCTATCAGGACGAACGGCTGGCGACACGTTTTCGGGGCGTCGTCGAGAAGGTCAGGCGCGTCGAGGTGGATGTCGTCGGCGGCAGATCGGACGTGAGCGAGACGGTCGCGCGCAATCTGTTCAAGCTTATGGCCTATAAGGACGAGTATGAGGTCGCCAGGCTCTATTGCGCCCCCGGCTTCCGCGAGAAGATCGCGGCCGAGTTCGGCGAGGGTGCCAGACTGTCGGTGCAGCTGGCGCCGCCGCTCTTGAGCCGCATCGATCCGGCCACGGGCCGGCCGCGCAAGATGACCTTCGGCCCCTGGATCTTCCCGCTTTTCTCCGCTCTGGCGAGACTCAAGGGACTGCGCGGCACGCTGATCGACCCCTTTGGCTGGACGGCGGAGCGAAGGATGGAGCGCAAGCTCATCGAGGGCTATATCACGCTGATAGATCGGGTGCTTTGCTCCCTCACCAGGCGCAACTACGAGAAAGCCCTTGCGCTTGTCGCTCTCCCGAAGGAGGTCAACGGCTTTGGGCCGGTCAAGGCGGCGAAGGTCGAGGCGGCGAGAGCGAAGGAGGAAAAGCTGCTGGCCTCCTTCGAGGATCCTGGCGAGGTAACTGCCGAGCCAAGCGAGGAAG
>JBCCIN010000249.1:0-7818 GCA_039028235.1 Pseudomonadota bacterium | reverse complement strand
GAGGACGACGCCGGCATCCGCACGGTGATCTCGCGGGCCCTCACACAGCATGGCTACAACGTCCGGGCGACCGGCATGGCGGCCACGCTTTGGCGCTGGATGGAAGATGGCGCCGGCGATATTGCCATCCTCGATGTGGTGCTGCCGGATGAGAACACGCTCGACCTTTTGCCACGAATCAAGCAGCGTCGCCCGCAGCTGCCGATCATCATGATGAGCGCCCAGAACACATTGCTGACGGCGGTTCGTGCCACCGAGCGTGGCGCCTTCGACTATCTGCCCAAACCCTTCGATCTCGGCGATCTGATCGCCATGGTGCGGCGTGCTTTCGCCGTTCCGGCCACGCCCGAAGCCGAAGCCGCGGGTCGGCCGGAGGAGCCGCTGCCGATCATCGGTCGCTCGGCGCCGATGCAGGAGATCTACCGCATCATCGCACGCCTCACGGGCACGGATCTCACCGCCATGGTCACCGGCGAGAGCGGTACCGGCAAGGAGCTGGTGGCGCGCGCCATGCACGATTTTGGCAAGCGCCGGAACGGCCCTTTCGTCGCGGTCAACATGGCGGCGATCCCGAAAGAGCTGATCGAGAGTGAGCTGTTTGGCCATGAGAAAGGCGCCTTTACCGGTGCCGCCGTGCGTAAAATCGGGCGCTTCGAGCAGGCCGAAGGCGGCACGCTCTTTCTCGACGAGATCGGCGACATGCCGCTGGAAGCGCAGACGCGGCTGCTGCGCGTGTTGCAGTCCGGCGAATTCATGACGGTCGGCGGACGTTCGCCCATCAAGGCGGACCTGCGCATTATCGCTGCAACCCATCGCGATCTCCGCCAGTTGGTCGCCCAGGGCCTGTTTCGCGAGGATCTGTTTTACCGCCTGAACGTCGTGCCGATCCGCCTGCCGCCGCTACGGGAACGCAACGAGGATATCCCGGCGCTGGTGCAGCATTTCCTGACCGAAGCCCGAGACGAAGGCCTGCCGGCGAAGACCATCGAACCTGGCGCCATGGCACTCCTCAAGAGCTACGAATGGCCCGGCAATGTGCGCGAGCTCGAGAACCTCGTGCGCCGCCTTGCCGTGCTCTATGCTGAGGATGCGATCGGCCGCGACGTGATCGAGCTCGAGCTTCGGGCGAGCCGGCCGTCATCGGATGCGGGAGGCGATGCATCAGGCGAGGATCTGGCAACCTTCCTGATGCGCCATCTGGACGACCTTTTCGACACCTATGAAGGACGCTTGCCGCCCAGCGGCCTTCATGGCAGAATTTTGCGCGAAGTTGAGCGGCCGCTGATAGAGAAAGTCTTGGCGGTGACCCGTGGGAATCAGTTGAAGGCGGCCGCACTCCTGGGGGTCAACAGGAATACGTTGCGCAAGAAAATACGCGAGCTGGACATCGAAGTGACGCGCGCCCCGCGCTAGGTGACGGCGCGCTGGCCGGCTCACCGACGACAAGCTTTCGAGGTCCGCACCAACGCGATGGCCAGCCTGCTGACCACATCTTCACAGACCAGCTGGAGCTGGCTCTCGTCCTGGCTGCGCGGCCCTCACATGGCCCGCCGGCTCGCCATCGTGCTGGCGGTCGCCGCGACCCTCTCGGGCCTTGCCACCTACTACACCTTCAGATCGCTGCAGCCCGACGCTACCTGGGTCCTCGCTCTGCTTTGGCTGGATGTCATCCTGCTCCTGGCGCTCGGCGGCATCGTCGCCCATCGGCTGGTGCAGATCGTTCTGGCAAGACGCCAGGGATCGATCGGATCACGCCTCCATGCACGCCTGGTTGCGTTGTTCAGCTTCGTCGCCGTGGTGCCAGCGATCCTGGTTGCCATCTTCGCCGTCATGTTCCTCCACTACGGCCTCGAATCCTGGTTCAGCGAGCGGGTGAGCCATGCGCTCTCCAACTCCCTGAACGTCGCCGAGTCCTATCTGGAGGAGCATAAGGACGTCATTCGCGGCGATGCACTAGCCATGGCCGCCGATATCGATCGCGAAGGCCCGAAGCTGGTCGACGATGCAGCGCGCTTTCAGCAAATGTTCGACGCCCAGGCGGCCCTTCGTTCGCTCACCGAGGCCATCATCTTCGACGGCAAGGGACGCCTGATCGCGCGTACCGGCCTGAGCTTCGGCCTTGAGATGGAGACCCTGCCCGGCCCCGATCAACTCGCCGAAGCGAATGCCGGCCGGGCCGTAATTCTGACCAATGACACGGAAGATCGCGTGCGTGCCCTGGTCGCGCTGGGGAGCTTTGACGACACCTTTCTTTATGTCGGCCGTTTCGTCGACAGCAAGGTGCTGGGCTATGTGGCCGAGACGCGCGCGGTGGTCAGTGACTACCAGTCGCTTGAACTGCGGCGAACGGGTATCGAGCGCCTCTTCGCCATCACTTTCGGCGTGGTCGCTCTCCTCCTGCTGCTGGCGGCGGTCTGGGTTGGCCTGCTGTTCGCCAACGGTCTTGCGACCCGGGTCAGCGCACTCATTCAGGCCGCCGATCAGGTCAGTGCGGGCGACCTCTCCGTGCGCGTGCCCGAGAGCGAAGAAAATGACGAGATCGATCACCTGCAGAGCACCTTCAACCGCATGACCGATCAGCTGAGCACGCAGCGTGAGGAACTGGTCCAGGCGAACAGCCAGCTCGAGCGCAGGCGCGCCTTTACCGAAGCCGTGATCGGCGGCGTGTCATCAGGCGTCATCGGCCTGGATCGCCAGGGACTGATCACGTTGCCCAATCCGTCGGCCCTGGATTTTCTGGGATCGAGCGCTGAGCAGCTGAGCGGACGGCCGGTTATCGCAGTGCTGCCGGAAATCGCTGGCCTGCTCGCCGCCGCCGTGGCGGCTCCCCATGCGCCGGCGATGGAAGAGCAGCTCGAATTTCGCCGCCCGGACGGCCATCGCACCCTGCTGGTGCGGGTGTCGGCGCAGCTCGACGACGACGAACAGATCGCCGGCTTTGTTGTCACCTTCGAAGACATCACCGAGCTTCTAGGGGCGCAGCGTACCGCCGCATGGTCCGAGATCGCGCGCCGTATCGCCCATGAAATCAAGAACCCACTGACCCCCATTCGCCTCTCGGCCGAACGGTTGAAGCGCAAATATCTGCCGCAGATCGAGCAGGACCAGGACACGTTCACCGGCAGCATCGACACGATCGTGCGTCAGGTCGATACCATCGGCAGCCTGATCAACGAATTCTCGGCCTTCGCGCGCATGCCGGCGCCGGTGTTCGACTATGAATCCGCTTGCGATCTCATAAGGCAGGCCGTTTATTTGCAGCAGGGTGCGCGTGCTGAAGTTCGTTTCGAAACAGAGCTTCCCGAACAGGACATACAGCTCTATTGTGACAGCCGAAAGGTTGCGCAGGCGCTGACTAATCTCGTGCAGAATGCGGTTCAGTCGGTGCTCCAACGGCTCGCGAACGAGGGAGACCAGGGCGAGCGCGGCTGGGTTCTGGTCCGTCTGGAAGCGACGGAGCAGTTCTGTTCGATCGACGTTCATGATAATGGTCTGGGACTGCCTGCCGACGAGCCGGTCGGCCGGCTGACCGAACCCTATGTAACCAAGAGAGCTGACGGGACAGGGCTTGGATTGGCGATCGTCAAGAAGATTATGGAAGAGCATGCCGGCACCATTGCGCTCGCCAATCGCGAAGGTGGTGGCGCTTGCGTCAGCCTGTCCTTCCCGATGATGCCTGCCGCCAGCAGCGCTGCGGCGGAGTGAGGCCATTGCCTGCATCACATCGACTCGTTAGGTTTTCCCCTGTCAGTTTCTCTGTGACATCAGCCCAACAGCAATTTCCGAGAGTGGTATGAAGGGCGAAATACTCATCGTCGACGACGAGCCGGAGATCCGGCAGGCCATAGCCGGCATCCTCGAGGACGAAGGCTTTACCGTACGCCATGCCGGCGACGGTCCGGGCGGTCTCGCCGAGATTGAGGCGCGGCCGCCGAGCCTGGTTCTTCTCGACATCTGGCTCGAAGGGTCCTCGATGGACGGTCTCGAGGTTCTTGATCACATCCAGACCACGCGGCCCGAGGTGCCGGTCATCGTTATCAGTGGTCACGGCACCATCGAAACAGCGGTCACCGCCATCAAAAAAGGTGCCTACGACTTTCTGGAAAAGCCTTTCAATGCCGATCGGCTCCTGGTGCTGATCGATCGCGCCCGTGAGTCGGCACGGCTGAAGCGGGAAAATGCCGAACTGAAGCTGAAGGTCGGCGAAGACCTAGAGCTGATCGGGAAGTCACCGGCTATCCAGCAGGTTCGAACAGCGATCCAGCGGGTCGCCATGACCGGCAGCCGTGTTCTGATCACCGGCCCCCCAGGCGTTGGCAAGGAAATCGTCGCGCGCCTGATCCATCTGAACTCGAAGCGTTCCGAGCTTCCCTTCGTGGTGATCAACGCCGCGACCATGGCGCCCGAGCGCATGGAAGTGGAGCTGTTCGGCTGCGAGGCCGGTTTTCTCGGCTCCGACCGTCCTCGTCAGATCGGCACGTTCGAGCGGGCCCATGGCGGCACGCTGCTGCTCGACGAAGTCGCAGACATGCCACTGGAAACTCAGGGCAAGATCCTGCGTGCGCTGCAGGAACAGAGCTTCATGCGGCTCGGCGGTGAACGCAGCATCGAGGTCGACGTGCGCGTTATCGCGGCGAGCAATCGCGATCTGCAGGAGGAAATCCAAGCCGGGCGGTTCCGTGAGGATCTCTATTACCGCCTGAACGTCGTCCCGATCGCCGTGCCGCCGCTCTCGGAGCGTCGCGCCGACATCCCGATGCTGATCGAGCATTTCATGCAGCGCGCCGCCGAGGCTGCCGGCCTGCCGGAGCGAAAGCTCTCGGCAGATGCGCAGGCGTTGTTCCAGTCCGCGGCGTGGCCTGGCAATGTGCGTCAGCTCAGAAACGTGCTGGAAAGCCTGCTGATCATGGCGCCTGGCGATGCCAAATCCGAGATCGGCGTCGACGCACTGCCGCCGGAGATTGTGGACGAGACCACCGCCAATCTCAGCCCGAACAGCAATGGCGAGTTGATGGTCCTACCGATCCGCGAAGCCCGCGAACATTTTGAGCGCGCCTATCTCCAGGCCCAGCTTGAACGATTCGGCGGAAATATTTCTCGCACCGCGAACTTCGTCGGTATGGAGAGGTCCGCGCTGCACAGGAAGCTGAAGTCGCTCGCCATCCACGCCGACGACTGACGCGGTCAGCTCGATGATCAAGTCAACGGTTAAGCGCGCTCGCTTATGAAGGTGATTATCTGCGGGGCCGGGCAGGTCGGCTACAATATTGGGCGCTATCTGGCGGTCGCCGGCAACGACGTCACCGTCATCGACCAGCGCCAGGAACTCACGCAGAAGATCGGTGAAAGCCTTGACATTCAGGCGATCACTGGCCACGCGTCGCACCCCGATATTCTGGAGCGGGCCGGTGCTGAAGATGCTGAGCTTCTGATCGCCGTCACCCATCACGACGAGGTCAACATGGTCGCCTGCCAGGTGGCCCACTCGATTTTCAACGTGCCGATCAAGATCGCGCGCATTCGCCAACAGAGTTATCTGGAGGGGCGCTGGCAGGCTCTGTTTCGGCGGGAGCATCTGCCGATCGACTTCATCATCTCGCCCGAGCGTGAGATCGCCAAGGCGATCGCCACCCGCCTCGAAGTGCCGGGGGCGACGTCGGTCATTCCGTTCGCCGAGGGACGCGTCCGCCTGATCTCCGCACGCTGCGGCGAGAACTGTCCGATCCTCGACACGCCGCTTCGCCAGCTCACCTATCTGTTTCCGGACCTCCATCTGGTCTGCGTCGGGATCACCCGCGACAATCATTTCTTCGTGCCGTCGGGCGACGATCACCTCTCGAAGGGAGACGAGGTGTATTCGGTGGTCGATGCGGCCCATGTCGAACGCGCGATGCGCGCCTTCGGTCATGAGGACAAGATTGCGGAACGCATCGTCATCGCCGGCGGCGGCAATATCGGCCTGTTTCTTGCCAAAGAGATTGAGGAACGCTGGCCGAACGCGTCGATCACCCTGGTCGAAGCCAATGACGAACGCGCGCGCGTCGTCGCCGATCAACTGTCCAATCATGTCGTGCTGCACGGCGATGCGCGCGAGGCGGAAATCCACAAAGAGGCCAATCTCGCCACGGCTGATGCCATCGTCTGCGTGACCAATGACGACGAGGTCAACATCATGGCAGCGCTCCTCGCCAAACGTGAAGGCGATCTGAAGGCGCTGACCCTGATCAACAACAACGCCTATGGCGCCCTCCTTGGCCCGCTCGACATCGACGTGATGATCAACCCGCGGGAAACGACCGTCTCGAGCGTGCTGCTGCACGTCCGCCGTGGCCGAATCCGCTCTGCCTATTCGATCCGAGACGGCGAGGCCGAGGTGTTCGAAGCCGAGGTCCTGGAAACCTCGTCGCTGGTCGGCCTCTCCATCAAAGAGGCAAGGTTGCCGGCGGGCGTCATCGTCGGTGCCATCCTGCGCGATGACGAGGTCGTGGTGCCGCGCGCCGACACCACCATCCATACAGGCGACCGCGTGGTCATCGTCGCGCGCGGGACGCTGGTCAAAAAAGCGGAAAAGCTGTTTTCGGTGCGCATCGACTATTTTTGATCGCCGGTTGGATAAGACTGCGGTCTCGCGTGTTTGTAAGTTTATGTGGCTGTCGGGAGGGCGCCATCGGACTGGCGGCCTCTTGACGATCCGCGAGCTGCGACCAACATGCCCTGAATAGGCGATTGGCCTCGGCTGAAACGTGCGGTCAAAACGCATAACGAGAACGGATCCAGCATTTTTTTCCATTATAGCGTAAAAATCTGGGCCGAGCCCTTGGCAGACAATGATATCAGTGGTTGATTATAGTCCGCTGACATTTTGTCCAGGGGTTGCAGACACCTCGGAACAGGGGTTGGCGAAAGGGCCAGGCCTTATGGGCTTGGATGACAGAGTTTCGACTTGCTCGCGCTGGCAGAGCGCCTAGGCAGGACGGAGGAAGCACAGGCAGGACGACAATCACTGCCTCGAACAAAAAGAAAGGATTGAGTGGATGTCCGGCGAGAAAACACAAAACGTGCAGGACGTTTTTCTTAACCATATACGCAAGAATAAGGTTCCCGTTACCATCTTTCTGATCAATGGCGTGAAACTGCAGGGTGTCGTCAGCTCGTTCGACAATTTCTCCCTGCTGCTACGCCGCGACGGTCATGTGCAGCTCGTCTACAAGCATGCGGTTTCGACCGTGATGCCCTCGACGGTCATTCGTCTGTACGAGCCGGGTGCGCCCGATGCCGAAGAGACCGCCGGTTCAGCGCCTGCAGGAGCTCCGACCGACGGCTGAACAAACAATCGACGGGAGTGGGATCGGGACCGGCCGGGCGCTGGTCCTGCATCCGAGCCTCAAGTCAAACGACACGTCGGAACACCGCTCACCGGACGGCAGACTGGCGGAGGCCGTCGGCCTCGCCTCAGCGATCGATCTTGAGGTGATCGATGGTGTCCTGCTGCCGCTTCGCCAGATCAGGCCATCGACCCTGATCGGCCCGGGCCGTGTCGAAGAGCTGGCAGAGCGGATCAAATCCGACAAGGTCGACCTGGTGATCGTCGACGCGGCGCTCAGCCCGATCCAGCAGCGCAATCTGGAGCGCGCCTGGAAGGCGAAAGTGATCGATCGCACTGGTCTGATCCTTGAGATCTTTGGGGACCGCGCCCGCACCCGGGAGGGCAGCTTGCAGGTCGAACTGGCAGCGCTGAGCTACCAGCGCTCCCGTCTTGTCCGCTCCTGGACCCATCTGGAGCGCCAGCGCGGCGGCTTCGGCTTCGTCGGTGGCCCT
>JBCCIN010000248.1:0-7830 GCA_039028235.1 Pseudomonadota bacterium | reverse complement strand
TCGCTCGCGGGTGTGACCCGAGCATCGAGGGCAACCACAGCATCGTCGCCGCGAAGCGCGCAGCCGGCCTCGGCAAGATCGTCGATGATCCCCGGCAGCAGGGACGCCGCCACCGACCGGTCCACCAGCAGCGTTTCGGCAGCGCCGCAAATGCCCGTGCGCCGCATCTTGGCATTCAGCGTGATGGCACGAGCCTTTTCGGGATCAGCGGCCTCGTCCAGATAGAGGTGGCAAAGGCCGTCCAGATGGGCGAGCACCGGCACCCTGCTCTCGTTCTGAACGCGCTCGATCAGAGAACGCCCGCCGCGCGGAATGATCACGTCGATGTCATCAGCCATGGTCAGCATCAGGCCCACCGCCTGGCGATCGGTCGTCGGCACCAGCTGAATGGCGGCTCCGGGAAGGCCCGCCTCGTTCAGCCCGGCCTGCAACGCCTCCAGGATCGCATGCGAAGAGTGAAAACTTTCTGAACCACAGCGCAAAATCGCCGCATTGCCGGCCTTCAGGCAGAGAGCGCCGGCATCGGCGGTGACGTTCGGGCGGGACTCGTAGATGATGCCGACCACGCCGAGCGGCACGCGCACCCGCGCGATGTCGAGGCCGTTCGGCCGCTGCCAGCGCGCCATCTCCTCGCCGACCGGATCAGGCTGCTCGGCGATCGCCTCCAGCCCTTTGGCCATGGCCTCCACCCGCTTGTCGTCGAGGGCGAGGCGATCGAGCATGGCACCGGCGAGCTGCCGCTGTCTGGCCGCGGCCATGTCCTTGGCATTGGCCTCCAGGATCGCGGCAGCCGAACGCCTGAGGCTGGCTGCGCCGGCGCGAAGCGCGCTGTCCTTGACCGATGTCGGCGCGGATGCCAGAACCGCCGCGGCTGATCGCGCATTGCGGCCGATCGCGGACATGACGGATTCGAGATCGGATTGAAGCACGGTGGCCATGGTCGACATCTCGTTTTGGAAAGGTGCGAAGAATCAGGGCTAACTCTAGGGCAGCGGGCACCCCGATGCCAAGCCCGTACGACGTCGTGACATCAAGCGCAAAATCTCGTTCGGGCCGCCTTGCGTGGTCGCTATTCGTTAATACTTATCAGCCATACTGGAGACATGAGCGCTCGACCGGCGCAGAGCGACATCGGCTGTCGCTTGTTTTGCACCTCGCAGCGCCTAAATCTTGATTGAAGCGCGGCATCATACTCCGGCCCGCAGGAGAACGGCTATGCAGACTGACAATCGGCTCTTCGATGATCTGGCCAAGGTCGCCAACGGCGCCCTGCACACCGTGTCTGGCGTACGCGACGAGATCGAAAATCGCATCCGCGAGCGCGTTGAGCGCTGGCTCGGCGAGATGGACATGGTGCCGCGCGAGGAGTTCGATGCGATCAAGGCTGTCGCTCAGAAAGCACGGGCCGAACAGGAAAAGCTGACGGCGAGGGTCGAGGCTTTGGAAAGCAGAATCGCCGCCCTCGAAGGATCACCACCTGCGGCTGCGGCGAAGGCTACGCGCACGACGCGCAGCCGGAGCACGGCCAAGAGCCCTGCTAAGCCGAAAAAAGCGCCGGCGCGCAAACCGTCAGCGAAACGCAAAGCGACTGACTGACCAAAAATTCATCGACAATTCTTCCCCATTGCGTCATGTCACCAGCGGCCGCTTGCGATGCCCCTTTCCTTTTGGCAGACTCCAAGCTGTGAGATGGTGACGGGGCGAGGCTCGGTTCGAGCGCCGGTCATCGGGCCGAAGCGGGTGCTCGCCGGGAGGCCGTCCCAGCCTTTTTGGGGATAGCGAAAAAGGAGTGCGCCATGGTTTCGATCCGCACAGAAACAGAAGAGACAATCGGCAATCCCCTGGATCTCGTTGAACAGGTCGCGGTCGCCAACGAGTGGCCGTTTCACCGCCAGAACGAGGACGAACTCGCCGCCGAAATCAGTGGCCACTGGTGTCAGTACCGGCTCTGGTTCTGCTGGCATCCCGATCTCGGCGTGATGCATCTCTCCTGCGCCCTGGAAATGAAGGTGCCCGCCGGCAAACGTCAGGACATCTACGCCCTGCTGGCCATGGCCAATGAAAAGCTCTGGCTCGGCCATTTCGATCTGTGGTCGGATGAAAATCTTCCGGTGTTCCGTCATGCCCTCCTGCTGCGCGACGGCGTCGGGGTCAGCGGCGAGCTGATGGAAGATCTGATCGACATCGCGGTCGCCGAGTGCGAGCGCTTCTACCCCGCCTTCCAGTTCGTCATCTGGGGCGGCAAGCCTCCCGTCGAAGCCCTGACCGCAGCCATGCTGGAGACGGAGGGCGAAGCTTAGATGAAGGCGCTCGCCGGCCCCGTTCTTCTGGTCGGCTCCGGCAAAATGGGAGCGGCCCTGCTTTCGGGTTGGCTCGATCACGGTCTTTTGAAGAGCGACGTACTCGTGGTCGAGCCTGCCGATGGGGGGCGGGATGCGGTCGCCCGTCTTGGGGTCGAGGCCGTCTCAGGCCCGGACAAAATCCCTGAAGACAGCGCCCCCTTCCGCGCGCTGATCTTCGCCGTCAAGCCGCAGATGATGGCGGACGTGCTGCCCGCCTATCGCAACATCATCGCAGGCGGCGCGCTGGTGGTGTCGATCGCCGCCGGCACCGCGATCGCCCGGTTCGAGCATATGTTCGGTTCCGAGACCGCTGTCGTGCGCGCAATGCCGAACACGCCTGCCGCGATCGGACAGGGGACGACGGCGCTCATCGCCAACGCCAGGGTCGACGATCGGCAGCAAGGTCTTGCCGAAGCCTTGATGGCGGCGGTCGGCCAGGTGCACTGGCTGGATGATGAGGAGCAGATGCATGCGGTCACCGCCATGTCCGGTGGCGGCCCGGCTTATGTGTTTCTCCTGATCGAAACTCTGGCAAAAGCCGGCATCGCCAACGGCGTCCCGGAGGCTCTCGCCTGGCCGATGGCACGCAGCACCGTGATCGGCAGCGCAGCACTCGCCGGCGCCAGCGAGGAACTGGCGGAAACGCTTCGAAAGAACGTCACCAGCCCCGGCGGCACCACCCAGGCGGCCCTCGGGGTTCTGATGGCCGAGGATGGCGTGCAGCCGCTGTTCGATCGTGCGATCCGGGCGGCAACGGAACGGTCTGGCGAACTTGCCTGACGGCAGCGAGCACGCCTGAGCGCCGTTCACGCCGGCGGCGGGCCTTGGTGAAGACGGAGATGTGACATGCCTGCTGCAAAATCCCGATCGAAGCGGGACACCGACCGCGATCTTCTGGTGCTTGCCTTCGAGATCATTGCCGATACCGGCTGGCAGGGCTTTTCCTTCACCGAACTTGCTGACCGCGCTGATATCTCGATCAGCGATGTGCGCCAGGCCTTCGCTAGCCGACCGGCCTTGCTGGATGCGCTCAGCCGGCGTCTGGATCAGGCCATGCTCTCGGTCGATAGCGAGGATTTGGAAGAGCTGCCGCCGCGGGACCGGGTCTTCGAAATGGTGATGAACCGGCTTGAGGCCATGGCACCTTTCCGCGCAGGCCTTTGCCGGATGATGATGGACGCCCGCACCGATCCAGGCCTGGTGATCATGACCGCCTGCCGGCTGGATCGCTCGATCGGCTGGCTGCAGGATGGTGCCGGGCTCACCCATGGCCATGGCGGGCGGCCGTTTGGCGGCCTTCGGCGCAAGATCCAGCGCCGGCTTTTAGGTGCCGTCTATCTGCAAACCTTGAATGTCTGGTCTACGGACGAGAGTTCGGACCTTGCCAAGACCATGGCATCCCTCGATAAGCAATTGCGCCGCATCGAAAATCTCGCCGGTCTGGGACAGGGCGACAACACCGAATCAGGAGCCGGCGCCGCTTGACGTCAGAGGATACCAACGTACCGCCAAAAGTCTCATTCATCAGAAAATTGAGGAGAGCCGATCATGGCAAAGCAAAAGGAGAATCCGTTCGATCCCCTCGATATCAGCAAGATGTTCGCTGATCTCAGCGTCCCCGGCGTCGACTGGAAGGAGGTGATGGCGTCGCAACAAAAGAACATCGCTGCGCTGACCGAAGCCAACCAGCGTCTGATGGAAGGCGCTCAGGCGGTCATGCAGCAGCAGTCGGCGATCATGAACAATGCCATGACCGAACTCACCGCCGCGACCCAGGAACTGATGAAGGAAGGCGATCCGCAGGTGGGCGCGCAAAAGCGCTTCGATCTCGCCAAATCCTCCTTCGAGAGCGCTGTCAGCAACATGCAGGAGTTGGCAGAGCTCGCAGGTCAATCGAACAGCGAGGCGATGGAGATCATCAACAAGCGTGCCGCCCAGGCCTTCGAAGAGATCAAGACGCTGATCCAGTCGAAGAAGGACTGATTAGGACTGTTTTCGCTCGCCGCCGGTCATCCTTTCGATCAGGCGGCGGGCGGCCTCAGGCGGAAGCATGTCGCCGGCGTCGACCTGACGCTCCAGTTCCCTTAGATGCGCCGCGGTCTCGGGGTCACGCTTGAGCCGCTCGATCAAGCCCGCCTGAACCTCGGCCCAAAGCCAGCTGCTGCGCTGCCCCCGACGCTTGGCCTCCAGGCCGCCCGATTCCTCCAAAGCCTGCCGATGGCGAAGGATCGCCTCCCAGACAGCAGGGATGCCATCACCGTTGAGAGCGGAGCAGGTCAGCACCTCTACTGTCCAGGCAGTACTGGCCGGCCGGAGCAGGTGAAGGGCCGCCTGATAATCCGCGCGTACGCGGCCGGCCTCGGCCAGGAGCTCGCCGTCCGCCTTGTTGACGATCACCAGATCAGCGAGCTCGACGATGCCGCGCTTCAGCCCCTGCAGTTCGTCGCCGGCACCCGGCGCCAGTAGCAGCAGAAAGCCGTCGACCATGTCGGCGACCGCGGTTTCACTCTGGCCGACGCCGACCGTCTCCAAGAGGACAACGCCGAATCCCGCCGCCTCGCAGGCAATCGCCGCCTCCCGCGTCTTGCGCGCCACCCCGCCAAGCGTCACGCCTGCGGGCGATGGGCGCACGAAGGCATCGGCTGACGCTGAAAGCGTCGGCATGCGTGTTTTGTCGCCCAGGATCGAACCGCCGGAGCGACGCGAGGATGGATCGACCGCGAGCACCGCGATCTTCCGGCCGCCCCTGATGACATGGCTGCCGAGCGCTTCGATGAAGGTGGACTTGCCGGCGCCCGGCGTGCCGGAGATGCCGAGGGTCAGCGCGCGGCCGGTATGGGGCAAAAGGGCCGCTACCAGCGTCTCCGCCTCGGCCCGATGATCCTCCCGCTCTGACTCGATCAACGTGATGGCACGGGCGAGCGCACGCCGATCCCCTTGAAGGATACGCTCGGCAAGTCGATCACCCCCGCTCACGGAGCAACCCCACTTCGTTTGCAGCCGAGCCCCGACCGACGATGTCGCTGCGGCGCCTTCGCCGACGCATCCGGCCACCCTCGCAAAAGCGAAGCGATGGCGGCCGAGTGCCAAGGCCCCAACACTCGCCTGATCGCCTGTCCTGAAACCGTTTTCGCCTGCCGAACCAACGTCGTTCCCAACAATTCGTAACGAATTCCTAACCCCTTAGCGGCAATCTGCGCTTGGGTCCATGCGACCCTGGGAGTCTCCGTCCGGCATGTTTCTCCGGCGGGCGCGCGGATTCCCAGGGTCGCATGGACCTGTTTTCAGCATGCTGCAGAATGTTGAAGATCCAGTTAACGCGGTTGTATGTACGGTGACCGCGGCCAGCGGCCAGGGCGCGCCATCCGTCCGGCCTGACCGCTGACGACGAAGAACGTACGGAGAAAAGACCCATGCGCGGTTATTTCGGGATCGGTGCGGAAGCGATCAGCAAGCCGATGAATCTCGGCAATCTGATCCGTTCAGCCCATGCCTTCGGCGCAAGCTTCGCCTTCCTGGTGGACGCGCACTACACCGTGCGCGAGGCGCGCTCGGATACGTCCCAGGCGGAAAAGCAGCTGCCGCTCTACCGGTTCGACCGGCCCGGTGACATGGTACTGCCCAAGGGTTGCCAATTGATTGGGGTTGAGCTTCTGGAAGAGGCCGTCGATCTGCCGAGCTTTCGCCACCCCCTGAATGCCGCCTATGTGTTCGGCCCGGAGCGCGGCTCGCTCACACCCGAGATGGTGGCGCGCTGCGACCATGTGGTCAAAATTCCGACGCGCTTTTGCATCAACCTCGGCGTCGCCGGCGCGATCGTCATGTATGACCGAGCGTTGTCGCTCGGCCGTTTCGCCCCTCGCCCGGTGCGCTCCGGCGGACCGACCGAAGAAATCCGAAGGCATGTTCAGGGCGAGGTCCGTCTGCGCACGGCCAAAGAGTGATTTCGTGATCAGAAAACAACATCTTGTGGTATGATAGCATGTGGATAACTATATGCTGATGCGATCGGGGCTTCCCGAGGTATCGGCACCCTGATATAGATTTCAGCTTATGCGACATTATTGGCTGAGTAGGCCGTTCTATCGATCGCGCTTTCACCGAGCGCCCACTGACGATGCATCAAGCGGCACAGTCAATCGCCCTGTCCGGCTGCCGCTTTAGCGAGGGATATCCCTGGTCCGTTGCAGATCAACAAACTTCGTCTTTCGGGCTTCAAGTCCTTCGTCCAGCCGACCGAGCTTCTGATCGAGGCCGGGCTGACCGGCATCGTCGGACCGAATGGCTGCGGCAAATCCAACCTGGTGGATGCGCTCCGCTGGGTCATGGGCGAAAGCTCGGCCAAAGGCCTGCGCGGCGGCGAGATGGATGATGTGATCTTCGCCGGCACCGGCGCGCGCGCGGCTTACGATCTTGCCGAGGTCGCCCTGCACATCACCGCGGGCGACACCCCGATCCCGGGCTTCGAGGATCTGGACGAGCTTGAGCTCACGCGGCGCATCGGCCGCGGCATGGGGTCGGTGTACCGCGCGAACGGCACCGAGGTCCGGGCCAAGGATATCCAGCTTCTTTTCGCCGACGCCGCCTCAGGTGCGCGCAGCGCTTCGATCGTCAGCCAGGGACAGATCGGCGCGCTGGTGGAAGCGAAACCGCTCGCCCGCCGAAAGCTGCTCGAGGAGGCTGCCGGCATCGGCGGCCTGCAGGCAAGGCGTCACGAGGCCGAGCTGAAGCTGCAGGCGGCCGATGCCAATCTACTTCGCCTCGAGGATCTGCTGGTCACCCTCGCCGAACAGTTCCAGGCGCTGCAAAAGCAGGCGCGCCAGGCCGAACGCTATCGAAAACTGCAGCAGCAGCATCGGGAGACCGAGGCAGCGCTGCTGCTCGGTCGCTGGCAGGCGGCCCTGGCGGAGCGCCAGCAGGCGGAAGAGGCCCTTCGTTCCGGTCAAACCCATGTGCAGGTGCATGCGGGCCGGCTTGCCGAAGCCAGGGACAAACGGGATCACGCCAACACCCAGCTGACCGATCTCAGACGTCAGGAAGCGGATATCGAGACGCAGCTCGCGCGCCTCTCCGAGCGCCTGAGCGCCCTCGACGCCGAGGCGGCGCGCCTCGATGCCAATCAGACCAGGCTGCAGGATCAGGAACGTCAGACCGTCCAAGATCTGGACCATGCGCGCTCGACGCTTGGCGATGCCGAATCCATGGCGGAACGGCTTAAGGGCGAGCGCAGCGCCGTCGAGGCACTGATCCAGGATGGCGATGCCGACCGTCAGCGGGCCGCTGCCGCCGAGGCCGACGCCCGGGAAGCGCTGGAAGCAGCGGAGACCGCTTTTCGCGAGCGCCTGGCCCAAAAGGCATCGGTCGAAGCGCGCTGCCGGCAAATCGACGCCGGCAGCCTGACGCTGACCGAGCAGCAGCAGACCCTGGTGGCGACCCGGCGAGAGCTGGATGGGCGGCTGCACGGCCTCGCCGAAGCCCCCAAGGCGCC
>JBCCIN010000247.1:0-7869 GCA_039028235.1 Pseudomonadota bacterium | reverse complement strand
TCGGTCGCGCTCGGTGGCGAGTTCCTGAACTGCCGGCGGACCGTCGGCCTGGTAGGCCGCGACCAGCCCGTCGATGGTTTCCGGCGTGATGTCCGGTTTACCGAGATCGTTCCACCATGTTTCGATTCCGGGCCCGATATGCTCGAGCTGATGCCGCATGCCGCCTTGCCCGCCTGCCAGCTCGTGCAGCGCATGCGGCCCCATCAGCGCCCAGCGCAGGCCAGGACCATAGGCAATAGCGGCGTCGACATCAGCGGGCGTGGCCACCCCTTCGAGCACCAGGTGGATGGCCTCCCGATAGAGCGCGACCTGCATGCGATTGGCGACATGGCCGGGCATCTCCTTTTCAATGCGAATGGCCTTCTTGCCAAGCCATGTATAGAAATCGACGGCCCAGTCGAGAACCACGGGATCGGCGTCCGATCCGCCGACCACCTCCACCAGCGGAATGAGATGCGGCGGATTGAACGGATGGCCGACGATGTAACGCTCCGGCCCCACCCTGCCCTCCCGCAACTCCGACGGCATGAACCCCGACGTGCTCGACGACACGACCGTGTCGAGGGGCAACTTGGGTTCGAGCCTGGCGTAGAGGTCGCGTTTGGCGTTCAGATTTTCGGGGCCGCTCTCCTGTACGAAGTCGGAATCAGCGACTGCCGCGGGCAGATCGCAGACGAAGCGGATGTTTTCGGGGTTGGCTCGATCGTCGAGACCCAAACGTTCGAGCGTCGGCCAGGCGTTGTCGACAAAGGCGCGGATGCGACGTTCGCTATCGGGTCCCGGATCGTAGATCGTGACATGCAGTCCCTTCGCCAGGAACTGCGTCGCCCAACTTGCCCCGATTGTCCCGGCGCCGATGACGGCGACCCGCTCTACCTTGTCGAACTCAGGCCTCAAAAGAGCCTCCCGTTAACCTTCGCTTAACCTTAATAGCCTATGGTCTATTGCGATCGCGTGGCTGACAAGTGGAAGCCCGGGCATGACGACGGCGCATGGGACATGACGATGCGGACGGGGCGAATCACCAAGTCGAGCCCAGGGCGGCCCGCCCTTAGCGGAGGTATTCGACATTGCCGTCGACGCCGAGGATCTGCCCGGAGACGAGATGGCCAGCATCGGAGCAGATGAACAGCATCATGTTGGCGATGTCCTGAGGGTCGATCATGGTCTGCATCGAGGCGGTGTTGGCGTAGTGCTGGTACATCTCCTCGAAGGGCACGCCACGGGCTTCGGCCTTGGCAGCGATGACGCGATCGATGCGCTCACCGGCGACGGCTCCCGGGCAGATGGCGTTGACACGAACTTTGTCGGGGCCGAGTTCGATCGCAAGGCTCTTGGTGAAGCCGACCACCGCCCATTTTGAGGCGGCATAGGGCGAGCGCAGCGGAAAGCCGAAGCGTCCTGCGGCCGAGGACAGATTGACGATCGAGCCGCCGCCTGCCGCCTTGATGTGAGGCACGGCACGTCTGGCACACAGGAACTGACCGGTGATGTTGATGTCCAACGTCTTTCGCCAGTCATCGAGATCGACCTCATCGACCGCGGCTGTCGGCCCGGCGATCCCGGCGTTGTTCAGGAGGATGTCGAGACCGCCGAGACGCTCGAGGGCCGTGTCGAACAGACGGTCGACATCGTCGGGATCGGCGACGTCGGCGTGGATCACCCCGACATTCTGAAAGCTGGAGCGGACTTCGCTCAGGGCCTCGTCGTCGACGTCGCAGATGAAGACATCGGCGCCGGCATCGACGAAGGTCTTGAGCGTCACCCGTCCGATGCCTGCGGCACCCGCCGTCAGAATGACCCGCTTGCCGTCCAGCCTGATGTCCATGATCGCCGTCTCCCGTTCCTGGCCTTCTCCATGATTGGCAGGGACGATGGCAAAAGGTCAATCCGTGGTCGGCGCCGATGGTTGCACATATCGGACGGCTTCGCGATCGAGCATATCCATGGCATTCGCCGAGATGAAACTGGAGACGTCGCCGCCGTAACGGTGGATTTCCTTGACAAAGCGCGACGAAATGAACTGGTTTGTCTCGGACGCGGTCAGAAACACGGTCTCGATGCCCGGCGCCAGTCGAGCGTTGTTCGAGGCCATCTGGAACTCATACTCGAAGTCCGAGACGGCTCTGAGGCCGCGGACGATCAGCGTCGCGTCCATCTGATGGGCGAAATCCACCAGGAGGTTCTCGAACGGCCTGACGACCAGCTCGCAGCCATTGACGCGCCCGCTACTCATCAGGCTCTCCGCTTCGAAGGTCGCGAGCTTGATCCGCTGTTCCAAAGAGAGCAGCGGGTCCTTGCCGATATTGGCGGCAACGGCAAGAACCAGGCGATCAACGACGCGCGTAGCCCGCCGCACGATGTCGATATGGCCATTGTGAATGGGGTCGAAGGTCCCGGGGTAAACCCCGATGAGCGGTGTTGACATGATCGACGGGCCCTCCTCCATCATGCGGCCTTATCATGCTTCGGCCATCGGGCGTTCAGGACGAGTCGGGAGATCCTTCCTCTTCGCTTCCGTTCTCGTCGTTCTCGGTCTCGTCGTCGGCATCATCATCTTCGATGTCAGCAGCCCCTTCGAGCCTGGCCACCGAGACAACATGCTCATCCTTATCGGTATTGAACAGGGTGACGCCCTGGGTATTGCGTCCAGCGATGCGGATGCCATCGACGGGGATACGAATGACCTTGCCCTGATCGGTCACCAGCATGATCTGGTCCTGCTCGGTCACCGGAAAGGCGGCGATGACCTCGCCATTGCGATCCGACGTCTCGATATTGATGATCCCCTGCCCGCCCCGGTTGGTGACGCGATACTCATAAGCGGAGCTGCGCTTGCCATAGCCGTTGACGGTCACGGAGAGGATCATCTGCTGCCGGGACGAAAGCTCGTCCAGGCGTTCGTCAGTGATGTCGTCGGGCTTGTCCGGCGGGCCGTCGCCGTTCTGTCGGCGGAGACCTCCGTCATAGCGAAGGAACCCGTCGCGCTCATCGATCTCGACGTCGATATGGTCGAGAATCGACATGGAGATAACCCGATCGTCACCGGCGAGCGCCATGCCGCGCACGCCTTCAGAACTACGCGAGCGGAACACGCGCACGCCGGACAGCGGGAAACGCACGCATTTACCCCCACGCGCCGCCAGCATAACATCGCTCTGCTCGGTCGCGACATCGACGCCGACCAGGTGATCATCGCCGTCCAGCTTCATCGCGATCTTGCCGTTGGCCGGCACGAAGGTGAAATCGGCGAGCGCGTTCCTACGCACCTTGCCCGATGAGGTCGCGAACACGACCGACAGATCGTCGTAGGTGCTCTCGTCCTCGGGCAGAGGCAGCACGGCGGTGATGTATTCGCCGTCGGTCAGCTGCGGAAACAGGTTGACCATGGCCTTGCCGCGCGCCTGCGGGTTGCCGAGCGGCAGCTTATACACCTTAAGCTTGTAGACCCGGCCTTCGGAGGAGAAGAACAAAACGGGCGTGTGGGTGGTGGTGACGAACAGCTGCTCCAGATGATCGTCATCATGGGTCGCCATGCCCTTCCGGCCTTTGCCGCCACGCCGCTGCTCCCGATAGGTGGAAAGCGGCGTGCGCTTGATGTAGCCGAGCTTGGTGACGGTGACGACCATGTCCTCTTTTTGGATCAGGTCCTCGATGTCGATGTCGAAATCGAGATCTTCGATGGTCGTCTGCCTGGGGGTGGCGAATTTTTCCTTGACCTGAAGGAGTTCGTCCTTGAGGACCTCCAGAAGGCGTTCGCGCGAGCGTAGTATAAGGAGCAGCGCCTCGATTTTCTCGACCAACTCCTTCAGCTCGTCTGTGAGCTTGGAGCGCTCGAGCTGGGTGAGGCGATGCAGGCGGAGTTCAAGGATGGCCTGCGCCTGGCGCTCGGACAGGCGATAGCCATCACCGTCCGTATCGGCACCGTCTTCCGCCTCCTCGGCAAGCGCCAGAAGCGGGGCGATGTCCCCTTTCGGCCAGTCGCGGGCACAAAGCTCGGCCTTGGCGGTGGCAGGATCGGGAGCGGCCCGGATCAGTGCGATGACATCGTCGATATTGGCGACGGCCACCGCGAGGCCGACCAGGATGTGGGCGCGTTCGCGCGCTTTGGTGAGGTCGAAGGCGGTACGCCGGAGAATGACCTCTTCCCGGAACTCCAGGAAAGCCTCGAACACGTCGCGGACGTTAAGCTGCTCGGGCCGCCCGCCTCTGAGCGCCACCAGATTGACGCCGAAGCTGATCTGCAGCGGCGTGTGGCGGAAGAGCTGGTTCAGGACGATGTCGCTGTCGGCGTCACGCTTCAGCTCGATCACCACGCGGGTGCCGTCGCGATCGGACTCGTCGCGAATCTCGGAAATCCCCTCGACCCGCTTTTCGCGAACCAGCTCGCCCATGCGCTCCTGCATGCGCGCCTTGTTCACCTGGAACGGCACCTCGGTGATCACAATCGCGAAGCGATCTTTCCTGATTTCCTCGACATGGGTGCGCGAGCGGATGACGATCGAGCCGCGGCCGGTGGCATAGGCCTGGCGGATGCCGCTTTGTCCGAGGATCATCGCGCCGGTCGGAAAATCCGGGCCGGGCATCAGCGCCAGCATCTCGTCGAAGCCGAGATCGGGATTGCCCACCAGGGCGACGCAGACGTCGATCACCTCGCCAAGATTGTGCGGCGGCACGTTGGTCGCCATGCCGACCGCGATGCCGGCCTGGCCGTTGACCAGGAGGTTCGGATATTGCGCCGGGATGACGACGGGCTCTTCGGCCGACTCGTCATAGGTCGGGCGAAAGTCGACGGTGTCCTTGTCGATATCGGTCAGCAGAGCATCGGCAGCGAGGGCGAGACGCGCCTCGGTATAGCGCATGGCGGCCGGCGGATCGCCGTCCATCGAGCCGAAATTGCCCTGCCCGTCGATCAACGGCAGGCGCATGGAAAAATCCTGGGCCATGCGCACGAGGGCGTCATAGATCGCGCTGTCGCCGTGCGGGTGATATTTACCCATGACGTCGCCGACGATACGCGCGCTCTTCCGGGGCGGCTTGCCGTGGTCGTAGCCGCCTTCACGCATGGCGTAGAGGATGCGGCGATGAACCGGCTTCAGGCCGTCGCGTACATCGGGCAACGCACGCGCGACAATCACGCTCATCGCGTAGTCGAGGTAGGAGCGCTGCATCTCCTCCTCGATCGGGATAATGTTCTGTTCTTTCGGTGGGTTTTCGGTTGCCAAGCTCGTCTAGTCCAGCATGTTTGTGTCAAACTATTCCGGTGCGCGCGGAACATGGCATGGCTGGGTCATAAATGCCACTTTATTTACATTTTTTGTGCAATGCAACATTTACCACTAAACGGCGGAAAGCTAGTGATTCAGCGATTTTTGGGAGATGACCACCATGGTTGATTTTGTGCGTCGCAGCAAAAATAGTGCGTACGGCGCCCGATTACTGAGGAGGAAGTCTTCTTGAGCACCCAAGAAACCGACCTTCCAGGCTCCTCATCGGCAGACGACGCGGCCTGGTGGCGGCGGGCGGTCATCTACGAGATTTACCCCCGCTCCTTTCAGGACAGCGACGGTGACGGTGTCGGTGATCTGCAGGGGATCATCGAGCGTCTCGACTATCTGGAATGGCTTGGCATCGATGCCGTCTGGATCACGCCGATCTATCCCTCGCCCATGGCGGACTTCGGCTATGACGTCACCGACTACACCGGCATTCACCCGCTATTCGGCAATGTCGAGGTCTTCGACCAGCTCGTTGCCGAACTGCATGCGCGCAACATCAGGCTGATCCTGGATTTCGTGCCGAATCACACCTCGGATCAGCATCCCTGGTTTCTGGAAGCGAAAAGCGGGAAGCAATCGGCGAAACGAGACTGGTATATCTGGCGTGATCCCGCCCCGGACGGCGGTCCGCCGAACAACTGGGTGAGCATCGCCGGTGGCAGGGCCTGGACCCTGGACGAAGCCACAGGCCAATATTACTGCCACTTTTTCCTTAAGGAGCAGCCCGACCTCAACTGGCGTAACCCTGATGTCCGAACGGCGATGTATGACGCTATGCGCTTCTGGTTAGCACGCGGCGTCAATGGCTTTCGCCTCGATGTCTGCTGGCTCCTGATCAAGGACGAGCGCTTTCGGAGCGATCCGCTGAACCCGGATTTTCAGGAAGGCCAGCCGGACTTTCGCAAGGTCCTGCCGCTCTTTAGCGCCGATCAGCCGGAGATCCACGAGATCATGGGCGAGATGCGCGGCGTGGCCGAGGAATTCGGCGAGGACCGGCTCCTGATCGGCGAGATCTACCTACCACCGGAAAAACTCGCTGCTTATTACGGCGAAGGCGGGCGCGGGCTGCATCTGCCGTTCAATTTCAATTTGATGTGGCAGGCTTGGAACCCATCGGCACTTCTCGCCTACATAGAACGGTACGAGTCCACGCTGCCGGCGCACGGTTGGCCAAGTTGGGTGCTGGGTAATCATGATCAGAAGCGAATCGCCAGCCGCGTCGGGGCGGCGCAGGCGCGGGTCGCGATGCTGATCCTGCTGACCCTTCGCGGCACGCCGACGCTCTATTACGGCGACGAACTTGGCCTGGAAAACGTGCCGGTTCTGCCAGGACAGGGCAAAGATCCCTTCGGGCTCGCTCATCCCGACCAGGGACGAGATCCCGTGCGCTCCCCCCTCCCCTGGAGGCCCGGAGTCCGGGCAGGCTTCACCGAGGGGGAGCCTTGGCTGCCCGTTGGTGAGGAGAACGCCGCAAGGAATGTTGAGGTGCAGCGGGGTGATCCAGCCTCGATGCTGAATCTGACGCGTGACCTGCTGACGATTCGCAGGGCCGAGCCAGCTTTATCGATCGGAACGTGGCGAGTTGTCGCTATCGAAGGCGAAGTGCTGGCCTATGCCCGTGAGCATGAAGGCCATCGAGTGCTGATCGTCGCCAATCTGGAAGGGACGGAAAAAACCGTTCGCGTCGGTGAGATCGAGAATGGGACGGTTCTAATATCGACCATCGATGGCCGCGTGGAGCGAGCCGTCAGCTCCGACATAACCCTTCGAGGCGACGAAGCCTTGATCATCCGCGCTTAGTTCAAGCATGGGGACGCTGTCCCCCCTGCAGCACATAGAGGAGTGTTGCCAGGGTGCGGACGGCATAGGCGACGACCAGGGCGATGGCGAGACCGACGGCGCCTTCCGAGACGAGATACCAGGCGGCGGCGAGATAGCAGATCGCCCAGAGTAGGTTCAGGCGAAAGCGAAGCCAGAAGCGATTCTCGGCGGCGAGGAAATTGCCGAGGATGCCTTGGGGAGAGGCCGCGACGGCTGCGATCAGCATGGTGACGAACACCCAGACGCCGGTGACGAACTCCGGGCCGTAAGCGGCGGTGATCCAGGGGCTTGCCAGCATCAGCGGCGCTGCGATCAGCGCGACCAACGCCAGCATGATGCCGGCCGACTTGAGCGCCAGGCCCCGTGCCTCCTGCCTTCCACCATCGCCGACCTGACCGCTCAGGATGGGGAGGATGGTCTGAGTGACCACACCGGGGACGAACAGGAGCAGTGAGAACCATTGGTTAGCGGCGCCAAAGAGACCCATCTCGGCGAAGCCGCCGGGCTGACGTACCAGCATCAGCGTGCCGATCCAGGCGACCGGCAGCCAGAGAATGGCGGTGGCCATGGACGGCAGGCTGACCTGCCAGAGCACCGGCAGTTCGTCGCGCGGAAAGCGCCAGCTTCTGGGAATGCCGTTTGCTCGGGCCGAGCGGTGGCTGGAGCGCAGCAGTAGGAAAAAGCGGATGGCCTCGGCAATAGCGAGGCCGATCAGGGCACCGGTGACGCCCTGGTAGTAGGCGCCTGCGATCAAAAGACCGAAGGCGGC
>JBCCIN010000246.1:0-7870 GCA_039028235.1 Pseudomonadota bacterium | reverse complement strand
GGTGGCGACCACGATTTTGGCGACCGGAGCGAAGGCCACCCCTCCGTCGGATCGGTCAGGCGGTTGATCATGCGCAGCAAGGTGGACTTGCCGACGCTGGAACGCCCGATCACATCTACCATCTGGCCATTGGGGATCGATAGAGAGACGGCGTCGACGGCCGTCGTGCGATCAAACCTCTTGGTGAGTTCGTTGAGCGTCAACATAGGAGACATCGCTGACGATACCGCGTGACAGCGAGGAGGCAGAAAAGGGAGAGCGGCGTCGTCACGAAAATGTCATGTCAACGTCACCATCGGATCATCTCCTGCCCTTAGCGCTTTCTTGAGGGACAGAAACCGGCGCTTGTCGACACGGCGGCCGATGCTCCGCGGCATATAGACGTGCTGAAGCCTGTACGCCGAACGGCAAAAGACGGCATAGTGGGAACCTGATGGCCAGTCTCATTCTCGAAGGTTGACGATGGACGACATCAAACTGCGCCAGACTTGGCTTTCGGTACTCGCGAAGTCGCGGCGCTCGGACATCGAAGCGGCCCTCGCCGATCAGAAACTTCCGGAAATCGAAGTCCTGCGTCCTGCCGAGATCGGTCTTGTCATGGTTCGCGGACGCGCGGGCGGCAACGGACAGCGCTTCAATCTCGGCGAAATGCCGGTCACCCGCTGCTCCGTTCGCAGTGCTGCGGGTCGTGTCGGTCACGGTTACGTTCAGGGTCGCGACAAACGGCATGCCGAACTCGCCGCGACATTGGACGCCGCCCTCCAAGAGGCCGGACGTCGGCCGGCATTGATGGAAGCTGTGATCGAGCCACTGCAGGCGGTGCTGGCCAACAACAAGAGCACGATCGAAGCGAAGGCGGCGGCGACCAAGGTCGACTTCTTCACCATGGCCCGAGGCGAAAGCGAATGACCACAGCAGCGCTCTCACCCGGTTTCGCCGATCCGCCTTTGCAGGCACAAAGTGTGTTCCGCCTGGTGCTAGATGCGATGGCGCATCCCGGCCGGATCAAGACGCTTGCCGGCGACGCACCGTCCGCGCCAGCACCACTCGACGACGCGACATTCGCTCTGGCGCTAACGCTCATCGACTTCGAGACCAAGGTCTGGCTGGACGACAGGCTTGCCATGCCGGACGTGGTCGAGAGTCTGCGTTTTCATTGCGGCTGTCCGATCGTCGAGCAGCCTGGGGCGGCCGCCTTCGCCCTGATCGGTCAATGCACGAGCATGGCGCCGTTCTCCGACTTCGCTCGCGGCACGCCCGAGTATCCCGATCGCGCGGCGACGCTGATCGTTCAGACTCACGGCATGGCCGACGATCAGGGCTGGACGTTGACCGGACCCGGTATTCAGAGCCAGGCGCGATTTCGCGCGCTCGGCCTGCCCGCCGATTTCGCTGAGCGCTGGTCCGTCAATCGCGGCGGATTTCCGAACGGCGTCGATCTGATCTTCACCCATGGCCGGCAGTTCGCCTGCCTGCCGCGCACCACGGCGCTGGAGGGCTGAGTCATGTATGTCGCGGTCAAGGGCGGCGAAAAGGCGATCCGAAACGCCCATCGCTGGCTCGCTGAAACCAGGCGCGGCGACGGCGCGATCGGCGAACTTTCGATCGAGCAGATCCGTGCCCAACTCACCATCGCGACCGATCGGGTGATGAACGAGGGCTCGATCTACGATCCGGACCTCGCGGCGCTGGCGATCAAGCAGGCACGCGGCGATCTCGTGGAGGCCGCCTTTCTCCTCCGCGCCTATCGCACGACCCTGCCGCGCTTCGGCTACAGCCTGCCGATCGACACAGCTGTCATGATCGTCAAGCGACGCATCTCGGCGACCTATAAAGACCTTCCCGGCGGCCAGCTCCTCGGCCCGACGTTCGACTACAGCCATCGCCTGCTCGACTTCAAGCTCGCCGCCGAGGGCGGCGATGAGCCACCGCAGGCTGTACAAAATGAGCCCGAAGATGACGTGATGCCGCGGGTCGTCGACATCCTCAATCACGAAGGCCTGATCCAAGAGGAAGTCGAGGCACCCGGCGACCGGGTCGGCGATGTCACACGTGAGCCGCTTTTATTTCCTGCGGGCCGCGACATTCGCCTGCAAAGCCTCGCGCGCGGGGATGAAGGATTCCTGTTGGCGCTTGGCTATTCGACACAGCGCGGTTTCGGCCGCAACCATCCTTTCGTCGGCGAGATCAGACTCGGTCTGGTCGCGGTCAGCTTTGCGCCGGAAGAGCTCGGCTTCGAGATCGAGATCGGCGAGATCGAGATCACCGAGTGCCAGATGGTCAATCAGTTCGAGGGGTCGAAAACCGAGCCCGCCCAGTTCACCCGCGGCTACGGGCTGGTCTTCGGTCATTGCGAACGGAAAGCGATGGCGATGGCGCTGGTCGATCGATCGCTGCGCGCCGCCGACATGGGCGAGGAAGCCAACGCGCCGGCACAGGATGAGGAATTCGTCCTCTATCATGCCGACAACATTCAGGCGACAGGCTTCGTCGAACATCTGAAACTGCCCCACTATGTCGATTTCCAGGGCGAACTCGAAAATATCCGGCGGCTACGCGCCGCGGGGTTGGCTTCGGAGGCGGCGGAGTGAGCTCGCACCCGGACGCACCCCCGATGGATGTTCGCGCGAACACCAACGCAATGTCGACGAACAGCGCGTCGCAACCGTCGCGGCTCGAGGGCTATAACTTCGCTTATCTCGATGAGCAGACCAAGCGGATGATTCGGCGCGCCCTTCTAAAGGCCGTAGCGATACCCGGCTACCAGGTGCCGTTCGCGTCGCGCGACATGCCGCTTCCTTATGGATGGGGCACAGGTGGTATTCAGGTGACGGCGGCATGCATCGGCCCTGACGATGTGCTGAAGGTGATCGACCAGGGCTCCGACGACACCACGAACGCCATCTCGATCCGCGCGTTTTTCCAGCGAACCACCAATGTCGACGTTACCGATCAGACCGAGGCTGCAACGATCATTCAAACCCGGCACCGCATTCCCGAGACCCCGCTATCCGAAGGTCAGATCTTCGTCTACCAGGTACCGATTCCGGAGCCGCTTCGCTGGTTGGAGCCGCGCGAAACCGAGAGCCGGAAAATGCACGCGCTCATCGATTATGGAATGATGCATGTCAAGCTCTATGAGGATATCGCACGTCTTGGCCGCATCAGCACCAGCTACGACTATCCGGTGTTGGTCAACGACCGCTATGTGATGGCGCCGTCGCCTACGCCGAAATTCGACAATCCGAAGATGCACAATTGCCCTGCGCTGCAGCTCTTCGGCGCCGGGCGGGAAAAACGCATCTACGCCATTCCTCCCTATACCAAGGTCGTGAGTCTGGACTTCGAAGATCACCCCTTCGAGGTGCAGCGGTGGGACAATGTCTGCGCCCTTTGCGGTGCGGAGAATACCTATCTCGATGAGGTGATCATCGATGACCAGGGCGGGTGCATGTTCACCTGTTCGGACTCGGATTACTGCGCAGCACGGCGTGCAAAGGGCTTCAGAGGGCCAGCGCTGGAGCAGGTGCCGAAAAGCTTCTGGCGCCATGAGGAGGAGGGCTGATGGCCTTCGACGACGACCTGCCGCTCCTGACCGTCGACGGGCTCTCCAAGTCCTTCGGTGCAACCGTCGCCGTCGATAATGTCAGCTTCGAACTCTGGCCAGGTGAGGTGCTCGCGGTGGTCGGCGAGAGCGGTTCCGGTAAAACGACGCTGCTGAACTGCCTCGGTGCCGGTTTGCCTGCCGACGCGGGCAGGGTGCACTACATGAGGCGCGACGGCGAGGAGGTCGAAATCACCACCCTCGACGAGCCGGCGCGACGGCTGTTGATGCGCACGGAATGGGGCTTCGTGCATCAGAACCCGCGCGACGGGCTCAGGCTCGGCGTCAGCGCCGGCGCTAATATCGGTGAGCGCCTGATGGCAGTCGGCGCCCGTCACTACGGCAAGATCCGGGACGAGGCGCTTACTTGGATGGCGCGCGTTGAAATCGACCAGAGCCGCATCGACAATCGTCCCAAGACCTTCTCCGGCGGCATGCAGCAGCGTCTGCAGATCGCGCGCAATCTGGTCACCAGCCCGGCCCTCATGTTCATGGACGAACCGACCGGCGGGCTCGACGTTTCGGTGCAGGCACGGCTTCTCGATCTTCTCCGCCAGTTGGTCAACGATTTGTCACTGGCGGTCATCATTGTCACCCATGACCTCGCGGTCGCGCGTCTTTTGTCCCATCGGATGATGGTCATGCAGCGCGGATGTGCGGTCGAACTCGGTCTTACCGACCAGGTCCTGGACGATCCTCAGCATGCCTATAGCCAGCTGCTGGTGTCATCAATCCTCCAGGGATGACGGCGACATGATCAACGAGAGTGCTTCGGCATGACAGCGGTTCGACTGCAAGGGATCAGCAAAGGGTTCACCCTGCATCTGCAGAACGGCGCCTCCATACCGGTCTTTGACGGCGTCGATCTCGATGTCGATCCCGGCGAATGCGTGGTGCTCGCCGGCGCTTCCGGCGTCGGCAAATCGACCCTGCTGAAACTGATCTACGGCAATTATCGAGCCCTTGGCGGCAAGGTGCTGATCGACCATGGCGGCCGAACGATCGATCTGGTTCAAGCCACCCCTCGCCAGATCCTGAGCATCCGAAGAAGGACGCTCGGCTATGTCAGCCAGTTTCTTCGCTGCGTGCCGCGGGTGCCGGCGCGCGATGTCGTCGCCGAACCGCTGCTGGCGCTCGGCGTGTCCCGGCGCGATGCCCGCACCCGTGCCCAGGACCTGCTCGCCCGCCTCAACATCCCGGAACGGCTGTTTAGTCTCCCCCCCGCGACATTTTCCGGCGGCGAGCAGCAGCGGGTCAACATCGCGCGCGGCTTCGTGCACGACTACCCCATTCTCCTCCTGGACGAGCCGACGGCGTCGCTGGACGCGGACAACCGCGCGATTGTCATCGAGCTGATTCGGGAGGCGAAAGCCCGCGGTGCTGCGCTGATCGGTATTTTCCATGACACCGACGTGCGCGATGAGATCGCCGATCGCCGGATCGTACTCGACCCCGCAAGAGTGGCGGCATGAGCCACTGGCAAGCTGACATGGCCACCGGCGAAGCGGTTCTGGCCAACGCCAAGCTTGTGATGGCGGATGACGTGATCGTCGGAAGCCTCAAGATCAAAGACGGCGTCATCGACGCCATCGATGCCGGCCCGAGCGTGTCGAAAGGGGCCGTCGATCTCGAGGGCGATTTTCTGATCCCCGGCTTGATCGATCTGCATACCGACAATCTGGAAAAGCATCATCAGCCGAGAAAAGGCGTCTTCTGGGACCCGGTCACCTCGGCGATCAGTCATGACGCTCAGGTGATCGCCGCCGGAATCACCACGGTTTTCGACAGCCTTACTCTCGGAGCGGCAGCGGGCTGGAACAGCCGCAACGAGATGATCGAGCCGATGATCGGTGGATTGGCCGACGCCCGACGATCGGGACTGCTGCGTGCTGATCACTTCCTTCATCTCCGATGCGAGGTCACCCATCCAGAGATCACCTCGATCGTGGAATCCCGGATCGATCACCCGTTGGTTCGCTTCATGTCGCTGATGGACCACGCGCCAGGCGACCGGCAAAGCCCGGATGTCGAGCGATATCGAAAATTCTATCTGCCGGCCTTCGATCATGACGAGGCAGCACTCGATCGTCACATCAAGGACTTGATGACCCGGTCGAAGACGATCGGTCCTGGGAATCGTCGATCGGTCGCCGCCCTTGCCGAAGCACGCACTCTTCCGCTGGCCAGCCATGACGATGCCAGCATGGCACATGTCGAAGAGGCAGCCGAAATCGGTGCTGCAGTCACCGAATTTCCGACGACTGTGGAAGCGGCAGCCGCGGCCCGCTCGCTTCGGCTCAAGATCCTGATGGGCGCGCCCAATCTGATTCGCGGCGGCTCCCATTCGGGCAATGTCGCCGCCGGCGATCTCGCCCGATATGATCATCTCGACCTGTTCGCGTCCGACTATATTCCGAGCAGCATGCTCTCTGCTGCGTTCAGGCTGACGGAAGAGCCCTTCTTCTGGTCTCTGCCGCGCGCGATACGGAGCGTCACCGGGGCACCGGCCGAAGCCGCCGGCCTGGACAAGGAGCGCGGCAGCCTTGCCAGCGGTCTTATGGCGGATCTCGTGCGCATCGACATGGTCGAAAAGCGGCCAATCGTGCGTTCGGTTTGGCGTCAGGGCAAGCGGGTGATGTAGGCAGGGTTTGGCAATGGGGCTCTTGCATTAATTTGTTACTTTGATAATTGTCGAAATATGAAAATTTCTTCAGCGACGACTGCTTTTGCCGCCCTGGCCAACGAAACCCGCTTGAAGGTCTTTCGCTTGCTGGTGCGCCAGGGTCCTGGCGGCATGGCTGCAGGCGACATCGCGAGGCGTTTGAAAGTGGCCCCTCCAACGCTGTCCTCTCATCTCGCACAGCTCGAGCGGTCTGGGCTGATTTGTTCCTGGAGGGTGGAGCGGCACATCTATTATGCGCTCGAGATCGAGGGGACGAGACGCCTGCTGCGCTATCTGACCGAGGATTGCTGCCAAGGCCATCCGGAACTTTGCGGTGATCTACTCGCAGCGGGCGACGTCTGCGACTGACCTGGGGTAGGGAAACACTTTCGCCGGAGAGACGATATGACTGACAAGACCTACAACGTTCTGTTTCTCTGCACCGGAAATTCGGCGCGCAGCATTCTCGCCGAATGTGTGCTGGGCCGGCATGGCATCGGCAAATTCAGGGCCTTCAGCGCCGGCAGCCAGCCGAAAGGCGAAGTGCATCCGATGGCGCTCGATCTGCTTGGCCGCTTCAACTACCAGACTGAGGGGTTGCGCAGCAAGAACTGGGATGAATTCGCGGCACCAGGTGCACCTGATCTCGATTTCGTGTTCACCGTCTGTGACAACGCAGCGGGCGAAGTCTGTCCCGTCTGGCCGGGTCAACCAATGACAGCCCATTGGGGGATCGAGGATCCCGCCGCCGTCGAAGGGCCGGAGGAAAGGCAGCGCCAGGCATTCAAAAATGCTTACTTTCAGCTGGAGCGGCGCATCCAGATTTTCGTCAACCTACCGATCATTTCGCTCGATAAGCTGACCTTGCAGCAACGTCTCGATTCGATCGGCCAGCAGCGCGACGACAGCGGAACGGCCGCATGACCGATCAGCCATTCGATCTACCGCGACGGCTTGCTGCCGAGGCGATTGGCACATGTCTTCTTCTGGCGACGGTGGTCGGCTCAGGCATCATGGGTGAGACGCTTGCCGGCGGCAATGTTGCGATCGCCCTGCTCGGCAATACCATCCCGACGGGTGCGATCCTCGTTGTGCTCATTTTGATGCTCGGACCGGTCTCGGGAGCCCATTTCAATCCCGTGGTGACACTTTCCTTTCTGCTCCAGGGCAAGATTACGGCAAGTGATGCCGTTGCCTATGTCATCGTTCAGATTGCCGCCGCGATCCTCGGCGCCTGGGCAGCTCATCTAATGTTCGAAGAGCCACTGTTCATGCTGTCGGAGAAGGTGCGCAGCGGTGGCGGGCAATGGGTCTCCGAGATGATCGCCGCTTTTGGCCTGGTCGCGACCATCATCGCCTGTGTGCGGCATCGCGCTGACGCCGTTCCTTACGCGGTCGGGCTCTACATCACGGCCGCCTACTGGTTCACCGCTTCCACATCCTTCGCCAATCCCGCGGTCACGATCGCGCGCACGCTCACCGACACCTTCAGCGGCATCCGTCCTCAAGACGCGCCACTCTTCATCGTCTGCCAGATCGTTGGGGCCGTCTTGGCCACCTGGTGCCTGACCTGGCTCCTGAAGACGAGATCGGTCGAGCCCGCC
>JBCCIN010000245.1:0-7875 GCA_039028235.1 Pseudomonadota bacterium | reverse complement strand
TGGTTTTTTGCTTTTTTTTCTGCCGGTCATTTGCTACGTGGGTCGACGTCGCAGCCCCCACCGTCAGTCTCTGGCGGGGCGTTTTCCTCGGGTCCCTGGGCCCGTCAAGACAGCATGGTATGCGGAGGTTAACGAAACCCTAATGTCGGATGAATGCCGACCACGTAAGCGGCGCGGCCTTGCCGCGGATTGATCAAAACCTCACATGGTCGCCATGAGCATCTGACGGCAGTGCGTACCGCCGAAACGCCTAAAGCGCATCCTACATCCAACCCGCTGGAAAACCTGGGCGCATACCGTCGCTTCAGGCCAAGACGGTCCGAGTCGACGCTGTGCCCGACGCGCTAGCAGCAGCCGGTTCCGGTTGAGAAGAAGCGGATGCCCGCGCGCACCTGATGGGCGGTGATGTCGTCCTCGACATTTTCGAGGTCGGAATCATACCACTCGAAACGGTAGGCGAAGACCACGTCGAAATTGGTTGCAGCCGCGAAGGACACACCGATCTCGCCATGGGCGGTCAGGCCGAGCTCATCGTCGTTCAGACCGTCATCGCCGTCGAGTTCGAGCGAGGCGAGGCCGAAACCGGCGCCGACATAGGGAAGGATGTTCGACTGGCTGAAGCCGATGAAGTCGAAGTAGAGGCTGCCGGTGCCACGAAGTGCTGAGAGCGTCGAATCGGCACTCTCATTGCCGAACTCATCGACCTCCGACTCGTTATACTCGATCTCCGCTTCGGCGCGCACCGAGCCGAATATATAGCCGAGCTGGCCGCCGACCGCCCATCCGGGATCAAATTCGAGATCCTGGTTGCCAATTTCGTTTTCGGAGTAGAACTGGGCGCCGCCGAACAACCCCCAATACAGATCGCCGACGCTCTGCGCTGAGGCCGTACCGGGCGTCAGTGCCAGGGGGACGAGTGACGCGAGGAGACCGCAGGTGACAGCCGAACGCTTCATCAGACACTCCCAAGATGATGACGAATAAGCCCTAAACCACGCTGTGGTTCTTTTCAATGCCGGCTCGTTCGCCACACCGGAGATCGAGGGGGCGGTGTGGCTTTACCGCATATTTGACAAAAAATGGCGAGGCCCCATCGGGGACCCCGCCATCGTCTCAATCGACCGGATAGGCGTCAGAACCAGAGCCGCGCGCCGACCCTGAGCTGGATGTTGGACGCATCGTCGGTCAGCTCCCAGCGCGCCATGGGCACGAGGTCAAGATTGCCGCCGAGGCTCATATTGGCGCCCGCATCGAGATTGGCGCTGAGTTCGGTGTCATCATCGCTTCCGAAGCCCGAATCGAAATCCGCTTCGATGAAGGCGAGACCGAGACCGCCACCGACAAACGGCGTCAGACCGCCGAGGCTGACGGTATTGAGGTCATAGTAAGCACTGACTGAAGGCCTGATGACCGTGAGATCGACGTCGACATCGATGATGCCGATATCATCTTCGGCCGATGTCGACTGGTAGGACAACTCGCCTTCGACGCGGAGATCCGGCGTCAGGCGCATGCCAAGCTGGCCGGCCAGCACGAAGCCCAGATAGTCGAACTCGAAGCCCCCTTGATCGAAATAGGTCGCCGTGCCCGCCGACACACCGCCATAAAGCTGGGATGACTGGGCTAAAGCCGTGCCGGAAGAGGCGACCATGCCAAGCGCAGCTGCGGCCATCCAATGTTGCCAACGAACCATAAGCGTTCTCCTCATCTTTCGATGTTTTCAAGCATTCGGAAATCAGCGTCGAAATAACTATGGGAACCGCTGTTTCACTTTCGGACCGCGTGATTAGCATATGATCCGCTGTGGAAAAGGAAAAAATAATCAACCTTTGCGGGATTTATTTGAGATTTGGTTGCTTGTTCTTGATGAATTGCTCTTCCTGATAGAGAAGGCCTTGGTTGTTCTTCGATTTATCCGTGGATTTTCGATGCGGCAATAACTGAAGGTTGATGATTCTTATGGCTCAACACAGGCAATATTGCCGGAAAAAGTCAGAGCGCAGAGAGCGTTAGAGGCCATTCTGTTCCGTGCAAAGCTGCACAGGCTGTGGCTTTCCTGCACCAGCGATCGGCGAACATGCGGATTTCGGCTGAAACGGGTCGTCAGCGAACGCAGCCACTGATGTCGATGGGCGGCAGGTCGATCTGGATGCCGGTAAACGCCGCGACGCTGGTCAGGAACTCGGCGCGGACATCGTCGCATTCCACCAGAAGCTCGTGGGATGCCCGCTCGATGAACTGAAACGTGCCCTTGGCAAGCCGCTTCGCCATCGCTTCCTGTCTGTTCGTGACCACGACGGAGTCGCGTCCACCGCCGACGATCATGATCGGCGTCTCGATCGCCTCCGCGTAGCCGGATGTCCAGGTGAGATTGATCGATCGAAAGGTGGCGCCCAGCCAGGCGGCGGTCGGCCCTCCGAGGCCCAGAGCGCGGTCGGCGCGGATCATCCGCTCGATCTCCATGAACTTGCCGGCGTCATGGGTGAGAATCCGAAAGTCGTCGATGCGCGCGCGATAGGCGTCGAGATCGCCATTGTCAGAGGGATCTTCGGGATTGTCATAGACGAAGCGAAAGGGCTTCGTCCCGAGCGCGTAGGTGCCGCCGAGGCCAAGCCTGACGATGCCGGCGTTGAGCGCACGCAGTGGCGCCTTGTTCACGGCAATGTCGATCATCGGTGCGCTGAATGCTGCCGCATCGAACAGGCCGGGGTGATCATGGAGATAGCGAAGGCCGATATGCCCGCCCATGGAATGGCCGAGCATGATCGTCCGGCCTTTCTTCTCCGGTAGATCCGTGGCCTCGCGGATGACCCGGTGGAGGTCATCGAGAAAATGCTGATAATCGGTGACATGGCCTTTGTCGGGATCGTCGAGCGCGCGCGATGAGCGGCCCTGGCCGCGCCAGTCCAGGGTCCAGATGTCGAGGCCGCTTCGGTGCAGGATGCCGTAGACGTCCATGGTCTTTTCGATGAACTCGGTGCGGCCGTTCAGATAGAGAATCGCACCTTGACGGGAGTCCGTTGGCGCCGGCCAGTGAGCGAAGCGGACCCGGGCGCCATCCCGCATGTCGAGATAGCGTTCATTCGGCTCCGGCAGACCATGGGCGGCTGAGAGTTGCGGCAGCGCCGATTCCTTGGTCAGTCCGCCGGCATCGCGTGGAGGGTCGAACATCATCGTCGGTTGGTGTCCTTCGCTTCCTGTCGTCTGCAGTCATTATCTTTCGTGAGGAGAATTGCAACTCCAAAGAGAAGAAAAAAATCAGCCTGTAACTTCACGATCTGCTTATGCCTAAACAAAACGCTGAATCCGGGAAATGATCGTTGAATATCAGCGGGTCGAGCGTTATGAAATTCGGGTGTTTTTTGTCAAATTTTCGTCGGAGTCCCATCGGTGACGATGAATTCTTCAGCGATCGCCATTTCAGTTTCTCCCTCACCCTCCACGAATGCGAAGGGCAAGGGTGGCAAGGATAGTGCGGCCGACGACGACGCCAAGGCGTTCTCGATCTCGCTCGAAGTCGCGCAGGGCGAGGTGGGTGGTGAGACGGAGACCACCAGCATCACCATTCAGGGTGTGACCAGCGAGACCGACGGCGCCGACGATGGCAGCTCCGACGGCGACAGTGACGTCACCATCGAGATCGAGACGGTGGTCTTCAGCGGCGATGATCTCGCCCGCAATCTGACCGCCTCGACCATCTATGGCGGCGGCAGCGTGACCGTGACTGAGGACGGGGCCTTCGGTGTCGAGGGACCGGTCACCGGCGAGGCCGAGGTGCAACTGGAGATCGGCGAGACCCTGACCTTCGAGCTGCCGCCATCGGAAGGCGAGGTGATCGGCGGTCAGGTGACCATCACCAACCTTTATAGTGACGATGGCACGACCGAAGGCGCTCTGATTTTCGCTTATGACGCCGAAGACAACCAACTCGCCTGTTATGCCGCCTTCGGTAACGAGACCGGAACGGTCACCGTCGAGATCGATGTCCCCTTCGCCCGTCTGGACTTCAAGGCGATCGACAACGAATCGCTGGCGATCGTGACCAACTCGAACTTCGGGGTGAGCGATGTCAGCGCGATGTTTGCCTCGGTGGTCGACGGCATGGCCGAGGATGCGAGCCAGCTGATCGACGATATTCTGGCCAAGACCGGCCTGCACATCCCGGGCCTGGTCGATCTCGGTCATCTCGGCACGATCCACTACGAAGTCTCGCGTGTCTCCGCCAATCATGTCGCGACGATCGATGCGTTGAGCAGCACGCGCGTCGGCCATGACCGCGGAGAGGACCGGCAACCGGAGCTGCCGTTCGACATGGACCGTGGTGGCTGGGACAGGGGCCGCTGGCAAGCCGGATTCTGACCCTAACCTCTTCGGGCGCAGCGTCAGCGCAGTATCAGCACCAGATGCTCCTGATCATAATACCGATCGCCCACCTTTTGTGCGCGCGGCTCGCGGCCGAAGGTCTCGAAGCCGAGCTTGGCATAGAGCGCCTTCGCCGGTTCGTTCAGGCTCGCCACCGTGGCCAGTAGCTGCTCGACATGGTCGTTGCGGGCGACGGCGATAACCTGCCTGACCACCATCTCACCCAGTCCCCGGCCCCGGGCGTTCTTCGCGACATACACACCGAACAGCTCCGCCTTGTGCGCCTTCTTGATCCGCTCATAGCGTCGAAAGCCGGCGAGGGCCGCGAGCTCTCCATCGAGAAAAGTGCCATAGATCTGACCTTCGTCGAGGCGTTGCTCGATCACCCCGATCGGCAGGCTTGCCTCTTCCTCGACGGCTGTCCCGAACTCGCAAGGGTGGCTTTCCAACCCTTCCAGCCTAAGAGCGTGAAAGGCTTCGGCATCATCAGCGGTGAGTTTGCGAACAAGAGTAGACATGACGGCTCCCGGACCTTCGAACATCGACAGCGTGGCGATCGATGTCCGTCGTCGTCGGTCGGCGTCCGCAGCGCGCACGGGCAATAGTTGGAGTCTGTCGGCAAGGTCAGCAGCAGGATTGGGGAGCATCGGTTTCGATCATCACGAAGGCCGGGTTTCTCAGATGTCCGGCAGAAAGACAAAGGCGCAGAAAAGCGCCGCCCAACAGGTTCAGCCCTGCGGGCGTCGTCGCATACGTCGTCGGAGACGTTTGGTGATGATCTGAATCAGCATCATGGATGCACCATTAACTTTGCACGAGGCTTGATGCAAGCCGAATCATGCGCCAGCGGCACGTGTCCTTGTCGAGCAGTCCATGTTGCGGGGCATCCCCGCCGCCTCAGACGGAGCGGGTGATGCCGCCGTCGACGCGGATGTTCTGGCCGGTGATGTAGCCGGCACCCTCGGAAGCGAGGAAGGCGACGGTCTTGGAAATCTCGTCCGTCTTGCCATAGCGGCCCATGGGGATCCGCTCTTTGAACTGCGGTTTTTCCGGAAGGCTGTCGACGAAGCCGGGGAGGACATTGTTCATGCGGATATTGTCCGCGGCGTAGCGGTCGGCGAACAGCTTCGTGTAGGACGCGACGCCAGCCCGAAACACGGCCGAGGTCGGGAAGGTTGGATCGGGTTCGAAGGCGGCGAAGCTGGAGATGTTGATGATCACACCAGCCTTTTGCTGTTGCATCACCGGCGTCACCAAACGGGTAGGCCTGACCACATTCATGAAATAGACGTCCATGCCGAGGTGCCAATCCTCATCCGAGATCTCCAGGACATCGCCTTTCGGACCATGGCCGGCACTATTCACGAGGACGTCAATCCGCCCCCAACGCTCCGCGGCCGCATCCACCAGGCGCTTGAGATCGTCGTTCGACTGGTTCGACCCCGTAACGCCGATGCCACCAAGTTCGCCCGCCAACGCCTCGCCTTTGCCGGAGGAGGAGAGGATCGCCACCGAAAAGCCATCAGCCGCCAACACCCGCGCAGCACCTGCACCCATACCGCTGCCGCCGGCCGTAATCACCGCCACCCTGTTCGAGGCCATCGCCCGCTCCTGTCGCTGTTCCGTCACATCTGAGAGCACGGGCCAGCCGATGTGTAAAGGCCATGGACCGGATTGAAGCCTCCGGCAAAAACCACTAGCTTGGCGCAAATTTCGGGCACTTAGCGACTTGGGGAAAGAGCAATGGCGAAATGCGCCTTTATCGGTCTCGGCATCATGGGCTACCCGATGGCGGGCCACCTTCAGGCCAAGGGGCATGACGTCACGGTCTACAACCGGACCAAGGCCAAGGCCGACAAATGGGCGTCCGAGCATGGCGGTTCGGCCGCCGCGACTCCGCGTGAGGCCGCGCAAGGTGCGGAATTCGTCATGGCCTGCGTCGGCAATGACGACGACATCCGGAGCATCGCCTACGGCGACGACGGCCTGTTCGCCGGCATCCCCGAAGGCGCCACCTTCGTCGACCACACCACCGCGTCTGCCGATATCGCCCGCGAGCTCGAAGCCCACGCCAAGGACAACGGCAAGAAGTTCATCGACGCCCCGGTCTCAGGCGGCCAGGCGGGTGCCGAGAACGGTGTCCTCACCGTCATGTGCGGGGGAGAGCAGGCGGTGTTCGATGCGGCCAAGCCCGTGATCGACAGCTATTCTCGCGCGGTGACGCTGCTGGGCTCGGCGGGTGCCGGCCAGCTCACCAAGATGGTCAACCAGATCTGCATCGCCGGCCTGGTCCAGGGCCTCTCCGAAGCCATCAACTTCGGCAAGCGCGCCGATCTCGACATGGAAAAGGTGCTGGACGTCATCTCCAAGGGAGCTGCCCAGTCATGGCAGATGGAGAACCGCGGCAGGACCATGGTCGAGGGCGAGTTCGACTTCGGCTTTCCGGTGGAATGGATGAGGAAAGACCTCGGCATCTGCCTGGAAGAGGCTAATCGCAACGGCGCGCTTCTCCCTGTGACTGCCCTGGTCGATCAGTTCTATCACGATGTCATCCACGAGGGCGGTGCCCGCTGGGATACGTCGAGCCTGATTCACCGCCTGACGAAATAGAGCCCGGCGACGGACGACGCTGGCCCGCGCGCCTAGCTTATTGTGGCGTCGGGGGATCGGGCGACGAGCCGACCGGAGGGGGTCAGGTCGACTCGTCGCCGTCGTCACCGGCCCCGAACGTCGAAGGGTCGACGGGCTGCCAGCCGGCCCCGTCGACAAGGCAGGCCGTTCTGATCGGGGCTCTCCCTGCCGTTTCGTTCACGACTTCGACGATCGTGTAGTCCCGGCAATAACCGCCGTCATCCGTGCGAAAGGTCCCGAGGGGACTTAGCTGATAGTCTCGCCCTGTCGTCTCATCACGCCACGTGAATGTCTCCCCGCTGGCCAGTGAGCTCAGCACATGCTGGACCACCAGCTCGGGAACGGTGTCGTCAAGTGATTTTCCGAAGAAGGACGTGGTGCAGGCTGCCAACATGCTCGCGGCCAATGTAGCAACGCCGATCGATGAAGCTTTCATCGGCGCTACTTCCAGCCTCTTGAGATGAGGTCGGCCTCTTCCTCGGCCGACAGATAGTTGGCGGCTCTGCGCTTGAATTCCTGATCATCGTCGTCGTCGCGATCGTTGTCATCGTCGTCACGATCATCGTCGTCATCGCGGTCATCGTCACGATCGTCATCGCGATCATCGTCGCGGTCGTCATCATCATCGTCACGATCATCGTCGTCATCGCGATCATCGTCGCGGTCATCATCATCGTCATCGTCACGATCATCGTCATCATCGCGGTCGTCGTCATCATCGTCGCGATCGTCGTCATCATCGTCACGGTCGTCGTCGTCATCGTCGCGATCGTCGTCGTCACGATCGTCGTCGTCATCGTCGCGATCGTCGTCGTCATCGCGATCATCATCATCGTCGTCAGCGCTCAGCTTCGACGGCGCAATCTGAAGGCCGCCTTCTTC
>JBCCIN010000244.1:0-7929 GCA_039028235.1 Pseudomonadota bacterium | reverse complement strand
CTCGTCGACGGCGAGGCGTTCGGACAGCAGGCGTGCGTGATCGTCGCCGATCACCATCATCAGCATGGCCGCTTTCCGCAGCCCGCCAGGATCATCGCCGCTCAGCCCTTCGATCTGTCCGGCAAGTGCGATTTCAGACACGGCCGCCGCCCCCCGCCGTCTGTCCGATCCACTGCTTGACGACGGCCGCCGCTTCGTCGGGACGTGTTTCGATGACGCCCTGAGCCTGTTTGATCAGCATGGCGCGCGCTGGATCGTCGAAGATGGCCTGATCGTCCTCCGAACTCTTGCCGTCGCCGCCCGAATCCGCGTTGGGTGATTGCCCGTCGCCGAGCGTCGAGGGGTTGTCGGCCGTGCCGGCCTCACCGTTGGAAGACATGACCCGGCCATGTTCATCGACCATGGCCGGCAATCCACCTCCGCCCGGTCCGGCTATGGCTGCAGCGTCGGAAGCCTGGGCGTTCAAGGTCACCGGCTCAGGTGTCAGCTTCGCTATTGCGGGACGAATGACCAGGAAGATGGCGAGCAGGGCGAGCAGCAGCAGACCGCCAAGCTCCGCCAAGCGTAGGAGATCATTCTTGGTGAAATCGAAAAGGGAGCTTTCGATCTCTTCGACAGCGCTTTCGGCGAACGGCATGTTTTTCACCTCGACGGTATCCCCGCGCTCCCCATCGAAACCGATGGCAGAGCGGACAAGACTTGCGATCTCATCGAGTTCCTGCTGGTCGAGGGGCGAATAGGCTCGCGATTCGCCATCGCTCTCAAGGGGCTCTCTGCCGCCGACAAGCACAGCAACGGAGAGGCGCTTCACCTGACCGCCGACTTGGGTGTGATTGCGCACGGTTCTGGAAATCTCGTAGTTCACAGTTTCTTCTGTGCGCAGAATGTTCTCGTTGTTGCTGCTTCCGCCACCGGCCCCGTCAACACCGGCGTTCGGGAGGTTGTTGCCGACAGTTACCGTTCCGTCTTCGTTACGTTCGGCCCGCTCTGTCTCCTCTTCGATCGACTGCGTGCTGCGCACGACCTGTCCGTCCGGATCGAAGGTTTCCTGCATCATGGTGACCTGATCGAAGTCGATCTCGGCGTTGACTTCGGCGTGAACGCGTCCTGGGCCAAGCGAGCGCTCCAGGAGCTGCTCGATGACGTTTTTCAGCCGGATCTCGTAGGCGATGCGGTAGTCGTCGGCCTGACCGGTGAGACCGCCTTCGAAGGCAGCCTCTCCCCCTCTGACCAGCAGGGTTCCGCGATCATCGACCAATGTAATGCGATTGGGCTGAAGGCCGGGCACTGCCGCTGCCACCAGATGCTGCACCGCGGCGGCCTGACGCTTATCGAGGCGACGGCCGCCGAACATGCGCAACGTTACGGAGGCGCTTGGCTCGATCTGCTCGCGCCTGAAGAGCTCGCGTTTGGGCAGGACGAGATGGACGCGTGCTGCCTTGACGTCCTTCAGGGAGGCAATGGTGCGGCTCAGCTCTCCTTCGAGCGCGCGGCGCTGATTGACATTGGCGAGAAAGGTGGTGGTCCCGAGGGCACCGGTCTGATCAAAGATCTCGTCACCGACCGATCCGCCTCGCGGAAGGCCTTCTTCGGCCATCGCCATGCGCAGCCTGGCGACGCGGTCTGACGGCACCATGATCCCTTCGCCGCTGCCGTGGAGCTCATAAGGCACGCCCAGTGCCTCGAGCCGGCTGACGATTTCGGCACTGTCTTCAAGATCGAGGCCGCTATAGAGCAACCCATAATCCGGCTCGACGATGCGCAGGGTGAGATAGGCGAAGAAGCCGAGCAGGCCGACCAGGGTGACACCCAAGCCAATCATCTGCCCCGGGCTGAACCGGCTCAGCATGTCGAGTATGGACGACGTCGGCTCGTCGGACCGCGCTGGCGCGGTCTGATCAGGGGGCGTCGGTCGATCTGCAGGCGTATCGCTCATGATCTCACTGTTCGAGACTGCCTTGCGAAAAGAAGCAGTCTTCAAACTAAGAGATCATTATTAATAACCCCTTAACCCAGGCAAATTTTGCCGGCCTCAATACTGGGCTTGATCATTGGCAATCTGAGAAAACGATGGTGACGCTCAGCGGCATCGGCAGCCGCTCAACGAAAGTCCTGAATGCGGGTGACCCGCAGGCCGCCGAGACCGTGCTTGTCGATTGCAGCTTCCCAGCCGACGAACTCTTCGGTCGACAGGTTGTACCGCTTGCACGCTTCCTCCAGCGTGAGGAGTTGTGCCCGGACGGCGGCGACCACCTCCGCCTTGCGCCTCGCCACCCAGCGTTTGGTTTCAGGCGGCGGCAAGTCTTCAAGCGTCAAGGGCTTGCCATCGGGGCCAATGACCCGATGGTTGTCCCGCACGGCGGCCGTTTCCGGGCTGGTCGTTGACATAACTATGTCTCCATCTCCCACATGAGCATTTCGTAGAATTATCCGACAGGTGCATTAAAGAAAGTCTAAACGTCGGGAAAAAAGGGGCGGGATGAATCTTACCTGGCCCGATCGCCCTTTGACCGGCGAGCGTTATCGGCTGATCCGGATCAGTTCATCGAGCATTTCGTCGGTGGTCGTGATGATCCTGGCATTGGCGGAATAGGCACGCTGGGTCACGATCATCTTGGTGAACTCGTCAGCGATATCCACGTTCGCAGCCTCGAGCGACGAGGGCGAGATCTTGCCGGCACCGCCGATTCCCGCCTCGCGCAAATTGAACGTGCCCGAGGCAGCGGTCTCGCTGTAGACATTGCCGGATCGCGGATTCAGCGCCAGCGGATTGAAGAAATTGGAGATCGGCAGCTTGTAGAGTTTTTGCTGCTCACCGTTGGAGAACGAGGCGATCACGAAGCCGTCTTCGTCGATGCTCACGCCATTCAGCTGGCCGACCTCCGCGCCGTTCTGGGTCACGAAGACCACGTTGAAGGCCGAGGCGAACTGGGAGAGGCCGTCGGTCTCGCCGATGGTGCCGAAATCGAACTCCACCTGGCCGTCGGCGGATCCATCGCTGTCCAGCCAGTCGATGTCGACCGGTCCACCGGGTGTGCCGGACACCACCGGCGTGATCCCGTTGGTCAGGAAGCCGCCCTCGCCGTCGAAGGTGATCTGTCCCGATGCGAGGAGACCATTCAAGTGGGGGCCGGCAGGGGTGTCGGTGGGCCCCGAGACCTCCGAGTCGTCCGCATAGATCTCGACGTCCCAAGTCGATGTCGTGCCGTTCTTCAGGAAGGCCACGAAGACATTGTGCGGCCTGCCGATCGCGTCGAAGATTTGCACATTACGTGCGAAGTGCGGCTGAATGCCGGAGGCGCCATCGGTCGCTTCGAACTCGGCCAAGGCGCCGGCGGCGTAGGCCGGGGTCCCGGTATAGGGGGCCTGGGTCGCATCGAGATTTGCGCCCATCTCGACCCGGCTGGTGGCGGTGGCGGTGCCGTTCACCAGTCGGATATTGACGGTCTGCACCTGATTGACGTCGATGATCTCATCATTGTTGTCGAGCGCCCAGCCCTGGAGATAGTAGCCGGCGGAGTTTCTGAGATTGCCGAGAAAGTCCGTCTTGAAGCTGCCGGCTCGGGTGTAGAGCTGATCGCCGGTACCGTCGGACAGATCGCTGACCACGAAGAAGCCGTCGCCGACGATCGCGACGTCGGTCGGCGAGGTGCTGGGTTCAATCAATCCCTGCCGGGTGATTTCGTAGTTGGTGTTGGAGTTGACGCCGCCCGGCGAGAAGGTGCTGACGTTCGCCGTCGTCGTGACCAGGCTGGAAAAGTCGGCCACGGCACCCTTGTAGGCGGTCGTGCTGACGTTCGAAATATTGTCGGAAATCATGCTCATCGACTGGCTTTGAGCAGTTAGACCCGAGACACCCGAAAACAGCGATCCGAACAGGCTCATGGCGATTTTCTCCGTGTTTTTTCGTCGGTTTCAGTTAGGTCGATGACACCCGTCGTCACGTGGCGGTGGATGCGGTGCGGACGGCCGAGATGCGCTCGAGCGGCATCAGCACGCCGTCGACGGAAAGCATGGTATCGGCGCCGTTCAATTCGACGCCATCGACCACACCGGTGATCGTGGTGCTAGCGGCGACCGGCGTTCCGGCAGCACTCTGGGCAAGGACCTCGACCTTGTAGGAACCATCGGTCCGGCGGACGCCGTCATCGCCAAGGCCGTCCCAGGTGAAGCTGTGTCGGCCGGCGCTGATCTCGCCCTGCTTGAGAGCGACGACGCGACCGAATTCGTCTGTAATCTTCAGGAGGGAAGTCGCGGCCGAGCTCCCCAGATCGTAGTGAATCTTGGCGAGACCATCGTCGCCAAGGCGGAAGACGTCACCTTCGGCCTCGACCTCCGCGCCGAGATAGCTCACCGATTGGCTGAGCTGGTCCGCCTGCATGAGCGATGCCAGCTCGCCCAACGTCTCATTGGATTTGATCTGCTGTTCGACGCCGCTGAACTGGACGAGTTGTTGTGTGAACTGATCGGCGTCCATCGGCGATGTCGGATCCTGGTTTTGCAGCTGTGTGGTCAGGAGCTGCAGAAAACTGCCGAAGTCGTCAGCAAGACCGGTAAGGCTTTCATTGGTCTTGTCGCTCGTTGTCGTCGCCGCTGTAAGCGCACTGATGTCCATCTGGCTATCCTCTCAGGCCGCTGGCACAGGTTCAGGTCTCGATGTCGAGCAGCCGAAGCCGGTCGACATTTAAGGTTCTCGGGGCCTCCTCGGGCTCGAAGGCGCTGTCGTAGGCGCGCTCTGCCTGGACAGCTGCCTGCCGGGCTTGCGCTTGCTCATGGAAGCTCTGGCCATGTTGCTGCTGTTGCTGGTGATCCTGCTTCAGCGTGAAGCTCAGGCCGTCGTTCGAAAGCTTCAGACCATTGTCGCCGAGGCTGCGCTCGAGCAAGCGACTGTCGCGCTGCAGGAGTTCCAGGGTCTCGGCGCGTTCGACCGCGATCAGAGCGCTCACTTTGCCCGATCCCTCGAAGTTGAGCTGAATATCGACGCTGCCGAGTTCGGCCGGTTGAAGATGCACGGTGAAGCGATCGACACCATTGGGCAGAGAGCGAACGATCTGCACGGCAATCTGTGCGCCAGCGGGCGCAGGGGTGATCGTGGACTGCGGTTTGGAAGCGCTCACTGCTGCCGCGAGACGATCTTCAGTGACGAGCGGGCCGTCGCCCGACTGAAGGGGCAGCCATTGATCGAAGCTGGCGAGTTCGCCTTTGAGAGCGTGTCCCGTGCCAGCGACGGCGACTGCCCCGGCCGCGCTGACTGTCTGTGCGATCAGCCCTGGCTTGCCGGCCATCTCGCTGGCGGTGATGGGCGACGATGCTGATCGAGCGGGGGAAGAGCGATCGGCGGCGAGATCGCTACGCACCTGCCTTTCCGTTCCGAAAATGGGTGCCTGTGATACGGCACCAGCCGCTGATGTCGTGTGATGAGCCAGACCATGATCAGGATGCTGGACCGGTCGGTTCGGTATCTGCGTCTGCGGTGCGGGCTGATTCAGGTGGGGCTGCCAGACGGAATCAGGCTGCATTGCCGAGCGCATCGCGAGATTGGTGACGGTCCCTGGCGTGTTTGTTGCCGATGCGACTGGCGAGGGCGTCGATAACGTCTGAGTCTGAGGGGTGATCGCCTGCGCGGGGGCGGCTCTCCCTTCGAGATCAGCCCCGATATGCGTGGCCACACTGGCGGCGCGGAGTTGCGGTGTCGCTATTACCCCGAAGCCTTCATCGCGAACGACTGCCGCCTGTAGGCGCGCTGCAGGTGCGGTCGGCCGATCATTCAGCTGAAGGGAATCGGTGATGCCGCCAGGCGATGGCATCGAATGCCGGCTGAGAACATTGTCTTCGGGCTGATGAGACATGAGGCTCGGTGTCGGCGCACGACCTGAGGTCAGGATGCCACCGTCGATCTTTGCCGGATGCGGTAGGGTCTGGCGTAGCTCAGGTGAAACTGGTGCGTCGGACGCAGGGTGGGATGTCGACGCTATCGCAACGCCCTCTTGATGGGTCGACGTGCGGATAAAGGCGGGTCTGCCGGAAAGGTCCGGGACGGCGTTTGCTTCCGGGGTCGCAGTCGGATTTGTCGACGCGGCCCCGAGACCGGCAGCGGGGTGTTGATCGGCGGTCGCTGCATTGCCAGCAAGCGCTGTCGGGTCCCTTTGGCTCAGTTCGCTGCCCGCCCCCGGGTTGGCGAGCATGGCATCGGCACCTGCCTGTCGGTCGCCGAGCGGAAGAGCCTCATCAGGAACCAATGCATCGGCGCCCTGGCGGCCAGGAGTCAGATCGCCGACGGTGCTGTCAGCGGACACGTTCATCTGCTGCTGAGCGGATGCAACCGGCGCCGTTGTGGACGCGACAAGTGCCGCCGTCAGCGTCTCGGCAAAAGCGCTGTTCTCGCCTGTTGGCGTCGTTCCACCCGGGCCTTGGTTTGTCGCGCCAAGGCCTTCGAGAGGAAGGATGGGAAGCGTTCCGTTCATGCCGATCCAGCGTTTGCAAGGCGCGTGCCAAGGGCGAAAATTCGCCCAACTGTCTGGAATTCAACGGAATTAACAGAAGGCGTGGTGTCCGGGCGCCCGGCAAAAACTGCCGGATCGACCTATTCTGCATGATCAGTTTTGCCGGTGTTCGATCGTCACTGACTATGCACGAGCCGTCTTAACCGAATGCTAACGGCACCTATGCGATGCTGTGGCTCACGAGGAGGAGGATGACATGAACATCACCCCAACCCAAAGCACGCTTCAGGCCTTCGGGAGCGCGTCCAATGCTGCGACGCCGGCATCACAGGTCCGGCAGCCGGTCGCGACGGAGGCGACTGAGCGGCCCGCGCCGAACACGACCCAGCGGGTTGATGCCGCGCCACGCACCGAAGCGCCCGCTCGGCCTGACGATGATGGCCGGCCGCCGGTTCAGGCATCAGCGCAACAGGATCGTCCCGGTTCGCGGGTCGACCTGCTGGTCTGATCGACGTCAGCCGCTCGATAGCGGCTGTCCATCGCGGCGATGTTGCCCAGGCGGACCTTCCTGCCATGGGTCGCTTAATGCTGCGCTGTCGTCTGCATCCTGGTAGAAGTCGTGGCCCGCGTCGATCTGGTAGGGATCATCCTCATCGATCAATTCCGGCCACACGATCAGCACGAGATACAAAAAGTGCACATAGAAGGATAGGAGATAGCCGCCGAGAAAGAGAAACTGGATCAGGCAGGCGGCCGCCAGGATCTTGTCGGGCGATTTCCTGAACAGGCTGGTGATGAAGAAAAGCGCGAAGAACATGACGGCGACATAGCCATATTCGACCACCAGTTTGAACCAGGACGAGTCCTGGACGAAGTAATCCGTGTATTCGACGATCAGCTTCAGCTGACCGGGGCCAAGACCCCAAAGCAGGACGTGGCCACGGCCCTCCGCGATGAGTTCGCCGATCACCCAATAGGGCGCGATGAAGCGCCCGGAGCCGCTGGCCAGCGGATTGGTGAAGTCGGACAGCCGTTCATAGAAGACGGAGAACGGAAAGATGTCCTGAAAGAGCAGCGTGCACAGAAACCCGAAGATGGCGAGGATGACCACGCCAATTCTCCTCTGCGCGATCACCAGCATGGCGCCGACGACGACCAGGAGAACCAATCCCGTTCCAGAAAAGCAGAGACCCATTGAGCCGACATACAGAAGGAGGCGGCTCGGACGGTTGAAGTGGCGAAGCTCGATGATGACCGCGAAGGCTAAAAACTGCGAGAAATGGGAAGGCTCGAGAAACCAGAGGCCGGTGCTTTTCTCGTAGGAGAGGGTGTCGGTAATGGGAATGCGGAGATTGAACTCCGGAATAAACAGGTTCTCCGGGAGAATCATGTCGAATGGGAACATGAAATCGGGTGATAGTGGAAATTGGATCAGAAACTGCGCGATTCCGCACCAGACGCAGAACAGCATGATGTCCTGGAAGCT
>JBCCIN010000243.1:0-7988 GCA_039028235.1 Pseudomonadota bacterium | reverse complement strand
TCGGATATTCGAACTTTTCCGGTGCATAGGCATAGAAATGTCCGAAGCCGCCGCCGAGATAGGGGGCGCTGCCCATCTGCCAGAAGAGCCAGGAGAGGGTTTCCGTGCGCGCCGCCGGCTCGTCTGGGAGGAAGGCGCCGAACCTTTCCGCGAGATAGAGGAGGATCGCGCCTGATTCGAACACGCGCTGCGGCTGGCCGCTGCTGTAGTCGACCAGGGCCGGGATTTTGGAATTCGGATTGATCTCGACGAAGCCGCTGCCGAACTGATCGCCATCGCCGATCTTGATCAGCCAGGCATCATACTCCGCCCCCTCATGGCCGAGCGCCAGCAACTCCTCGAGCATCACCGTGACCTTGACGCCATTCGGCGTCGCCAGCGAATAAAGCTGCAGCGGATGCTTGCCGATCGGCAGCTCCTTCTCGTGAGTCGCGCCGGCGATCGGCCGGTTGGTGCTGGCGAATTTGCCGCCGTTTTCCTTGTCCCAAGTCCAGACCTGGGGCGGGGTGTAGGTGGGCTGGTCGTTCATGGTGATCACTCGTTCCCTGGATTTTTCTGGAAAGACTATGTAGAGGCCATCGCACCTTGCAGCTAGGCGCCATAGCCGCCGTCGATGCTGTGCTGCGCGCCGGTGACGATCCCGGCTTCGGGACCGACCAGATAGGCGACCATGGCGGCGATCTCGTCGGGCGTCGCATGGCGCTTGATCGCCATGAAGGAATGCATCACCTCCTTCATCGGCCCATCCGCCGGGTTGAGATCGGTGTCGACCGGACCCGGCTGCACGCTGTTCACGGTGATGCCGCGCGCGCCGAAGTCGCGGGCGAGGCCGCGCACCATGCCCTGAACCGCGGACTTGGTGAGCGCGTAGGCGGCACCGCCCGGAACGGGCATGCGATCGCCATTGACCGAACCGATGATCACGATCCGCCCGCCGTCCGGCATTTGTCGCGCGGCATCGACCGCGGCGTGATAGGGACCGCGCACATTGATGTCGATCATGCGGTCGATCGCGTCCGGGTCCTGATCCAATGGATCGCCGAACATGCCTATACCGGCATTGACCACCAGGACATCGAGCGGTCCTTGATCCGCAATGACCTGGGCTACCGCCTCGCGATCGGCGCTGTCCGCCTGGATCGCGGCGGTGCCCGTCCGGTCGGCGAGGGTCGCGGCCGCGTCCGCCGATCCGCCATAGGTGAAGCGCGTATCGGCGCCGTCGGAGGCCAGCCGCCTGACGATCGCAGCGCCGATACCGCGGCTGCCGCCGAGAACCAGAGCCTTCTTGCCATCAAGGACGGCCATCGCATTTCTCCTTGCTGAAATAATTAGTGATCGCTATATAATTCGATCGAAGACTGGCTGCAAGTGTAAATGTAATGGTTGCTAAAAAAACATGTCAGACGCGCGGACGGCCTCGCTGCTTCGATGTCGATCGTGCTGTCGAGATCGCCATGACCCTGTTTCACGAGCGCGGCTATGACGGCGTCGGTGTCGCCGAGCTGGCGAAGGAAATCGGCATCAACCCGCCAAGCCTTTACGCCGCGTTCGGCAGCAAGCTCGGCCTGTTCGAGCGCGCGGTCGAGCGCTATGCGGATAAGGACGGCGGGTTCATCACCGACGTTCTCGACCGGAGCCGGAACCCCGAAGAGGCGATCCGTGAGCTGTTTCTTCAAGCCGCCGACAGCTTTGCCGCAGATCGCCGCTGCCCCGGCTGTCTGGTCATGGACGGTGCGCGCAACAGTACCGATCCTGACGCGAGCGCCTTGACCGCGACGCTGCGTGGGAAGACGCGCGGCGCGATCGCCGCGTGGCTGGCAGGGCAGGGATTGCACGACGCCGGCCCCCTGGCCGACGCGCTGATGATTGCGCTTGCCGGCCTGTCCGCCGCCGCCCGGGACGGCATGCCCAAGGACAACCTTCACGCCGCTGCCGAGGTCATGTCGGAAGGCATCATCGGAAGGCTCGAGCCGGCTGCCTAGTCCAGGGATCGCACGGCAACCCACTTTTGCTGTTTCCCTTTTGGGCGTCGTCGTTGAATCGAGACCGGCAGGCCGCCCGTCTTGCGGGTCCACGCCGTCACCAGTCTTGCAGCAGTGAAAGCTGAGCCGGTCCTCCGCGCTGCTCCTTTCGGCGCGCGGACGCCACCCGCTGTTCATGCTGCGGGATGCCGCTTTTTCGACTGCCATGCCGAACCTGAATCCGATCGGCGATCTCGCGATAGCCGGGCTCACGGCGCACCGCCCAGATCCTGTCCTGGGCTTCCTTGCGCGTTGCCCGTTCATCGACCATTGGCTCCGGGTAGCGGCCTTTCAGAGCCTTTGCGGCATCCGGCCAGCGCCAGGGTTCGTGCACAAATCCCTCCGGCACGACATCGAGCTCCGGCACCCAGCGGCGGATGAATCGGCCATCGGCGTCGAAGTCACGGCCCTGTTTGATCGGGTTGTAGATGCGCGGCAGGTTGATGCCAGTGGTCGCCGATTGCATCTGCATCTGTGTCCAATGGATGCCCGGCTCGTAGTCGGTAAAGAGGCGTGCGAGCGGCTCGCCGGTCGATCGCCAGGGCAGCCAGAGATGATAGCTCGCGAACGACACCAGCATCGCGCGCATGCGGAAATTGATCCAGCCATGGGCACGGAGCGCGCGCATGCAGGCATCGACGAAGGGTAGCCCGGTCTGCCCGGTCGACCAGCGCTCCAACGCTTCGGCGTCGTGATCGCGCAGGCCTTCATAGTCCGGATGAAAGCAGCGAAACTCGATCTCGGGCTCGTCCTCCAGCTTCTGCATGAAGTGGCAGTGCCAATGCAGCCTTGCGAGAAAAGAGCGGACAGCGCCCGGCCACTTGCCGCGCTCTTCGTTTGGCATATCGTGCAGCTTGGCCTGGCGTTGCCTCGCCGCCTGGAACGTTTCGCGCATCGACACCGTGCCGAAGGCGAGATGTGGTGAGAGGCGGGAGCAGCCATCGAAGGCGGTGAGCGGGCTGGACATGGCCTTCTGGTACGGCTCGCCGCGCTCATGCAGAAAGCTCGCAAGCTCGGCGAGACCGGCCGCGCGACCGCCGCTAAAGCGATGCTTACAGGGATCGGGGGAGATACCGATGCTATCAGCTTCCGGTACTAGGCCCGGCTGGGTATCGCCAAGCGGCATCAGCCCTTCAGGCGGTGCCGCAGGCGGTTTCGCCATGAAGCGATCCCAGCGACGCGCCCATCCTCGGCGATCCCGAAGGCGGCGGACGACGCCGAACTGCGGCAACTCCTGCCAGCGGATATCCTGTTGGCGACACCAGCCGGCGACCGCGCGATCGCGTCGGTAGGTCCAGCCATTGCCGGTTTCCTCATGAGACCAGAGGCCAGCGATGCCATGGTCGCGATGGAGTGCGTCGAGCGTGGGGATCGCGTCGCCGATGCGAACCACCAGAGGCTGTCCCCGTCTTGCCAGCTCCTGACGAAGGTCGATCAGCGACTCGCGAAGGAAGGCATATTGCCGGCCGGAGGCATCGGGTTGACGCCAAAGATCCGGCTCGATGATGTAGAGCGGCATGACCGGGCCGCATAACGCCGCCTCTGCCAGAGGTCGATGATCGACGATCCTGAGATCGCGTTTGAACCAGACGATTTGAAGCCCGTTCGAGGACGATCGGGTCATGGTGGCTTTGCTGATGATGTGCGCGCTGGAAACGGCATGACGGGTTTTCCAATGAAGATCAGAGCGCATCGAAGGCCGATTGCAACGCCCTGAGATAACGTCCAATACGGGTTTGGTTGCGGATCAGATCGTTTGTCGCATCATATGGTCGGCACCGATCTGGAAGGAGCGACCGAGCGTATCGAGACCGTCTGCAGTCAACAGGGAATGAATGATCGATGGCCGAGTCGACAAGCGTCCTCCAATCCTTTGGCGACGGTGCGAAGGTGGTCGTCATCGGTGCGTCCGGTGGTATCGGTAGCGCCTTGGTCGATCGGCTCCTACAGGACGACTCGGTTGCCGCGATCGCCGCCTGCAGCCGGCGCGGCATCCGACAGGATCACCCGAAGCTGCATGACCATCATCTCGATCTCGAGGACGAGGGCACTATCGCTGCCGCCGCCGGAAGCATCGGCGATCGCTTGGGTGATCTGGATCTGGTGATCGTCGCCACCGGCCTTCTTCACGATGGCGACGACCTGCGTCCCGAAAAGACCTGGCGCACCCTCGATGCACGACAGATGGAGCGGGTCTATCGGATCAACACGATCGGTCCGGCGCTGATCGCCAAGCATTTCTTGCCCCTGCTCGCCCGCGATCGTCGAAGCGTCTTCGCCGCGCTTTCCGCCCGCGTCGGCAGCATCGGCGACAACCAGCTGGGTGGATGGCATGCCTATCGCGCCTCGAAAGCCGCGCTCAACATGCTGATCAGGAATTTTGCGATCGAGCTTAAGCGGCGAACCCCCGAAGCGATCTGCGTCGGGCTTCATCCCGGCACCGTCGACACCGGTCTCTCAGAGCCCTTCCAGGGCAATGTGCCCGAGGGCAAGCTGTTCTCGCCGGCGTTCGTTGCCGGTCGACTTCTCGACGTGATCGATGGGGTCAAGATGAGTGACAGCGGCCGCCAGATTGCCTGGGACGGGCAGACCGTTCCTTATTGACCGGCGGCTGCGGGTCGCCACTGACCCTTGTGTAATTTCTCGTTCGCCCGAATGATGAAGGGGTGATGCCGACGGAAGGCCGATGCTGGCAGCGAGCAACGACAGCCAGCTCCGCCAGGACGGAACATGCTTGCAGCGGGGAGGGGGCATGAAGAAAACGACCGGCGGGTTCGGGGATGATCCCATGCTCGCGCCCCGCTACATGAACATCCCGACTTTCATGCGTGCCCCGCTGGTGGACGATCCGAGCGACGTGGACATCGCGCTGATCGGCGTGCCCTATGACAATGCCGTGACCAACCGGCCGGGTGCACGCCATGGGCCACGTGAGGTCAGAAACGCGTCAACCATGATGCGCACCATCCACCACGTCACGCGGATCAATCCCTATAGCATTTGCCGGATCGGCGATCTCGGCGACGTGCCGCTGCCCCACCTGTTTGATAACGAGGGCGTGGTCGACGATATCGAGAGTTTCTACCAAAACGTCGCTGCTGCCGGCACGACGCCATTGTCCATCGGCGGCGATCACTCCATTACCTTCCCGATCCTGAAAGCGCTCGGCGCGGAGCAGCCGCTCGGCCTCGTCCATATCGACGCGCATACCGACACCTGGGATCAGTTTCTGAACACCCGATTCTCCCACGGCGCGCCCTTCCGCCGCGCGGTCGAAGCCGGCGTGCTCGATCCGAAACGCACGATCCAGATCGGCATCCGAGGTGCTCAAAATGCTGACGAAGGGTGGCGATATGCCCAAGAAATGGGCATACGCGTGGTGTTCATCGAAGAGCTGAACGAACGCGGGTGTACTCAGATCCTGGAGGAAGCGAAACGCATCGTCGGCGGCCAGGCAACTTACGTCACCTTCGACATCGACAGCCTCGATCCCGCCTTCGCGCCTGGCACCGGAACCCCGGAATTCGGCGGGCTTACACCGATTCAGGCGCAAACTCTCGTGCGCGGCCTCGAAGGCCTGAACCTGATCGGCGCCGATGTCGTCGAGGTGTCACCGCCCTTCGACTACGCCAACATCACCGCGTTAGCCGGCGCGACGATGGCCTATGAATTGCTATGCATCCTCGCACGGGCGCGCGGGCACGGCCCGAGCGTTGACTAAGGGTGTGACTGCAACCAACAACGAACAAACCGAAGGAAGGAAACGGCTATGAAACCGATAACGTCGAGACGTGCGGGTGTCCTGACCCTAGGCGCGATGCTCGCCTTCGCCACGCCGGCGAGCGCCGCCGATCTGATCCGCTGTGTCTACCCCTTCTGGTTCGGCTTCGCACCGGTGCCGGTGGCCATCGAACTCGGCTATTTCGCGGAAGAGGATCTGGAGGTCACCACGGTCTTCGACAATGACCGTGCGAATGTGCTCCCCGCCTTCGAGAGCGGCGATCTGGACTGCACCATGCGCACCATCGGCGAATACATGTCCCGCCCGCGCACGCCCGATACGCCGGGCACCGTGATCGGCACGATCGACGTTTCGGTCGGCGCGGACGGCGTGGTTGCAGGCCCCGAAATCGAGACGGTCGAGGATCTGATCGGCAAGGTTTTCGCAGGCGAGATCAACCATCCCGGCACGGTGATGACCCAGCATGCGCTCTCGAAGCTCGGGCACAGCATGGACGATCTGGAGCTTCGGCTGATCAACACCGACGATTCGATCGCCGTCTTCGAGGACGAAGAGGTCGCCGCCGTCGCGACCTGGGAGCCGATGATGAGCAACATCGTCGACAACACCTCGAAGGAAGGCTCGAAGATTCTCCTTTCCTCGGCGGACTTCAACGGCCTGATCACCGATGTCATCATCGTCCATGATGACGACCTCGCCGCGAATCCGGAAAAGTATAAAAAATTCCTGCGCGGGATCTATCGGGCGATCGATCTCTACAACACCGACCCCGACGCCTTCCTCGCCGCAGCCGCTCCCGCCTATGACGTGACGCCTGAGGAAATGGCCGCGGATCTCGGCGGCGTGCAGTACACGACCTATGAGGAAAGCGTCGCGTTCCTCGGCACGGCCGGCAACCCCGGCACCCTCGGCCAGATCTTCTCCGACCTGGATGCCATCAACCTTTCGCTCGATCTGCAGGACGAAAGCCTCGCTTATGAGAACCATGTCGATCCGAGTATTCAGGATGGGCTGTTCGACGGCGCCAAGCGTTAGTGCTGCTGACTGAACGACATCGATCGGGTCCGTCAGGGCCCGATCGTTCCTTGTGATGGCTGACCAGCGCCGGAACGGCTCGCCTCTTCTTCGCTTTCGCGGCAAGGCGTCGGCCCAGACCGAGACCACGCTTGCGATCGTGGCGTTCGCCGGGCTGATCGCGATCTGGCAGCTCATCGCTGCGTTCGAGCTGATGCCGGCGCGCTTTCTGCCGGGACCGCTCGCGGTGCTCGAAGCGCTCGGCCGCATGCTGTTCCAGAACGACTTCCTGTCCGATATCGGCATCAGCATCGCGCGCGTCTGGGCAGCCTTCCTGCTCTCCGTGGTCATGGCGGTGCCGCTCGGCATCTGGATGAGCAGCTACCGCCTGGTCGGCGCCCTCACCGAACCCGTCATCGATTTTATTCGTTACTTGCCGGTGCCTGCCCTGGTACCACTCTTGCTCATCTGGTTTGGCATCGGCGAGGAGAGCAAGATCGCCGTGCTCTGGATGGGCACATTCTTCCAGCTCGTCCTTCTGATCGCGGACGATGCCAAGCGCGTGCCCTGGGAATATGTCGAGATCGGCTACACGCTTGGCGCCAAGCCGCGCCAGATCATCCGGGACATCATCCTCCCCTCGATGGGGCCCTCGATGGTCGACAATCTCAGGATCACGCTCGGCTGGTGCTGGACTTATCTAATCGTCGCCGAAATCGTCGCCGCCAATAGCGGCATTGGCCACGCCATCTGGTCCATGCGCCGCTTTGTCAAAACGCCGGAAGTCATGGCCGGCATCCTCACCGTCGGCATCATCGGCCTCGCCACGGACCAGCTCATCCGCTACGCCCACCGCCGTTATTTTCGTTACTTGGGTTCGTGATATGGATCCAAACACCTTCCTCCACTTCGATCAGGTCACAAAAAAATTTGCTGACCAGGGCGGGGGCGAGATCGAGGTCATTCGCGACACCACGCTCGGCATTGGCGAGGGCGAGATCGTCGTCTTCCTCGGCCCCTCCGGCTGCGGCAAGACCACGCTGATGCGCATGGCCGGCGGCCTCGACTTTCCGAGCAGCGGCCGCATCCAGCTTCATGGCGAAGAGGTCGACGGACCGGATCGGCGAAAGGGTATGGTGTTCCAGTCCTATTCCTCATTCCCCTGGCTCACCGTCCATGAAAACGTGCTCTTCGGCATGCGCTACAGGTAC
>JBCCIN010000242.1:0-7999 GCA_039028235.1 Pseudomonadota bacterium | reverse complement strand
GTCATGAAAGTTGCATGACCGTTCGGAACATCTCGCTGCCTTGAGACATGCTTTGCGTTTCAACCGTTACACCCATGCACTTCACGGCCAGTATAGGGGCGATAAGGTTGGTGCGTTCGATGGCGGGTTTCAGCCAACCTGACAACGCCCATCAATGCGGGGCATACTCGGGAACGCTACGGATCTCGCAGTTCAGCGCAGGCTTGATCATCAAGAGCGCATGATGCCGAAATGCCATATCGGCAGGGTCAAAGTGACGCCAGCTTGCCCCAGCTCTTCGGTCTTGAGGTCTTGGCCGCAAGCGCCGACGTCAAGTCTCCGGCCCGCTTCGAAGCGTCCAAGCGACGTCGGCATGTCCTAGAACATTTCTACGTAGCCGTGATCGTGACGACATCATGCATAGTTGGCACGATCCACGTCTCTTTGCGTTCGAACAGGTCTATCAATTCCGTTCGATGCAGCTTTGCCGAGTGCGTTGAGAATGACGCTCCCGCCGTGATTATGATAAAGCCACACACCATCGGCGCTGCCTCGGAATGACGGCTCACCGCCGATCGCTTCCGATCGCTTCAGCAGACGCGAGCCGATGCCGTAGACATAAAGGCCTGAAACCGACTGACGATCGATCGTTAGAGCGCAGCCGCAGGCGTCGACATCGAGGCCTCCATATTGGTTGCGGAACATAATCTCTCGATCCCAGTGATCGACCACCCGCGGTAAGTTTGCCTGGTAGCCGAGGCAGGTAACGACGGCGGACGACCGCTTCAGGCTGTTCTCCAGCGTTGCGCGGCCTTCCTTGCTAAGACCACGAAGGTGGACCGAGACGACCTCGACCGATTGATCTGGCGTTCGGCCGGTTTCGAGGATGGACCTGGCGACGTCGAAGGATCGATAGCGAAGGCCGCTGAATCGATTGATACGTCCGCTCATCGGGCAAACGTCTTTGGGATCGTCGAAGGCATAGCCGTCGCGTCTGGCCTCATCGGCCGATGCGTAATAGAGACGAAGCGGGTCGCGATGCAGCATGACGATCCGCCGCAGACCCATCGGCCCCAAAGCTTCGGTCAAGCGGTCGATGGTCGAAATTGCACTGTGGGATCCGCCGACGACCAGCACGTCGCTGGCTTCGCCGGACGTAAGCGGGATCGACTGGCGCACGGCATGATCCGACATCATCAGGAACTCATCGGATGGGATGATCCGTTCGGCATGGTCGCCGAGACGCAATCCCGGATGGATTTCGCATTGCTCGATCATTTTGGCCGGCTGACGGCCGCCGAAGCTACAAAGGACGTTGTCCGTCACAAGGTCGAATCGTTGGCTGTTGGACCCGTCGCGAAGGCGCAACAAAAAGCTACCATCGACCTGACGATGGATTGTATCGACCGCCGTCTCCAGCAGGACTGGAACCTGATAGGCGCTCGACAGATAATCGATCGTGCGCTTGGCGACGGCGGTCAGGAAGTCACCGACGACATCCAGAGGCGGTGCAAGCTGCTCCATCGTCCTGAGTTCCACGACTGAAGGCGAAGATGCGCAAAAATCCTGCATGAGCCAGGACAGCTTCGGGTCGTCGACGCAGTCCAGAAACGCCCGAGACAACGAGTTGCCGGTCAATCGGTAGCGGCCCACTTTGCCCGGTCCCGGCGTCGTCGAACGATCGATGAGTACCAGGCCGTCGTCGACCAGGTCGCCGATGGCGTTTTCCTTGATTGCATGGAGCAGAAAGCCACATCCGGCTGGGCCCAGGCCGCAAACAGCGTAGCCATGACGTTTCCGTCCGTGCGAGTGCATGACTCCCGACAACAAGCCGCCTCCCAATGGAATCAAGCTTCTGGCCGACCTGAGGCCAGATTTGGCGCCTCAGGTGGTTGATTGCTTGTTAGATTGTAGACACTAATTCTTCGAATCTACTACGGTAAATTGCAATGTTGACGATGAACTCGATCGTGGAGCATACGATGATCCGCATGGCCAATAGTGTAACGATACATTCGTCCGTATTTTGACCAGATACTTGGCCTAAGCGGACGGCTTGGGGCTGCCCTCAAGGCCAGGGCTATCAGGGGATCCGAGGGACCACAGGAACGGCTCGTCGTCGGCATTGATCAACCGAGCAGAAGCTGGAGTTGGTCGAGGAGGCGCCGCATTCCGGCGAGATGGTTAGTCGAACATGGCAAAAGGCTTGCAGGCGCGCGAAGCAGGGCCAAATCAAACGGGCCTAGTTGGAGAGATGCGCATGACACACACAGCGGATCTGAAATATCTAGAACGCTCGATCGTACTCGCAGATGAAGCTGTGGCAGAGGGCAATCATCCCTTTGGCGCCGTCTTGGTCTCCGCGGATGGTGTTATCCTGGCCGAAGGCAAAAACAGTCATTCGATCGACCGCGGTCCTGGTCATGCCGAAGCAAACCTGGCCCGGGAAGCCGCACGCCGCTTCGACATTGGATCGCTCAGGGACGCGACGCTCTACACCTCCGTCGAACCGTGCTGCATGTGCGCTGGCACGATCTATTGGGCAGAGATCGGGACAGTGGTCTTCGGTATGACGGAGCGGCGGCTGGGCGAACTAACCGGAGATGATCCTGAGAACCCGACCCAGGATCTCGAATGCAGAACGATCTTTGCAGCTGGCCGCCGGGCAGTCACCGTACGCGGCCCCTTCCCGGATCTTGAAGAAAGGATCGTCGCGCAGCACGCCGCGTTCTGGCGCTAGGGCGGAGTGTGTACTGCGTATTGTCAGCAGTCCGCCGGGGCCGTCGCGGTGGACCTAGTCGATGAATGGTGTTGCTAGGGAATCGTTCGTTGGCTCGCTTGGCTTGTAGTTGCGCAACTGTCATGAGGTGATCAATGCAGTAGCGGGTCCCCTACTTTCGAATTCACTTTACTGTCGCCACCTTGCTTCGATCCATGGTGATTGCAACCGCGGCCACCAGGATGAGACCAAAGACGATCTGCTGGGCGAATACGCTGACCCCGATGAAGGTCATGCCGATGCGCACAACGGCGATGATCAGCGCCCCGATGAAGGTGCGCCAGACACTGCCAACGCCGCCTGTGATGGCGGTGCCGCCGACGATGATGCAGGCGATCGCTGGAAGAAGAAACTCATTGGCAAGGGTGGGAGAGCCGGAGCCCAGCCTGCCGGCCATGACCACGCCGGCGAGGCCGGCCATCGTGCCTGAGAGGATGAAGGCCAGGATCTTGATGCGATCGGCATGAATGCCGGAAGCGATCACGGCCTGCTCCTGGCTGCCGATCGCGCGAATGAAGCGACCGAAGGTCGTGAACTGATAAAGGAGCGTCAGGCCGATCAACACCACGAGACCGACCAGGATCTCGTTCTGCAGCGGTCCAAGATCGCCCACCGCCCAGGCGAGATAGGCATCCCGGTCGGCGGCGGCGATCAAGACCGAGCGCGCGTCCGAGACAAGAAAGGCGACTGATGTCGCCACACCGCTGACTGCAAGCGTTGCGACAAAGGAGGGAATACGCAGCTTGGTGGTCACCAGCCCGTTCATTACGCCGAACACGGCACCCGCCAGGAGTGTGATAGGGACGGCTGTAAAGCCAAGCTTCGGCAGGAGCGCTGCAACGATGCAGGACGTCATCGAGGCGACCGCCTGTATCGAAAGGTCGATGCCGCCGGTCATGATCACAAAGGTGGCACCTGCCGCCATCAAGAACAGCGTCATGGTGTCAGCGGTCACCACTAGAAGATTTCCAGGCGCCATGAAACCGGAGTCGATCGAGCTGACCACCAGCACCAAAAGCAGAAGGACGATCAGCGGCAGTTGGTCTTTCACGACGGCCGGCATCATCAGACCATCGCCTCGATCAAGTCGACCTGCTCCGGCTTGCCGCCGACCGGCGCTTCGAAGGCCTTGCTCACACGGCCGTCCTTCATCACCAGGATGCGCGATGAGAGGCCGATCACCTCTTCCAGGGTGTCCGCGAGCAGCAGAACGCCGAGCCCCTCCTCGGCCATGTCCCGAATGAGTTCGTAGACCTCCTCCTTGGCGCCGACATCGATGCCGCGGGTCGGATGATCGAGGATCATCACGCCGGAATCAGCAATTCGCCACTTGGCCAGCACGACTTTTTGCTGGTTTCCGCCGGAGAGGCTGCCGCCCGGCGTTCGAATGCTCGGCGTCTTGATGCCAAGACGATCAACCCAGGCCATTGCCGTCTCCCGCTCTGCGGCGAAATCGATCAGTCCCCGCCGAAGGAACCGGCCCTTGGCCGCGAGGCTCATATTCTCGGCAACATCGAGCGCTGCCACGATCCCCTCGACCTTGCGCTCGCTCGGCACGAAGCCGATGCCGGCGCCCACGGCCTGATAAGGGGCCGAGATCCTGGTGGGCTGGTTGTCCACGGTGATCTCGCCGTGATCTGCAGGTTCGAGGCCGGCAAGACAGCGGGCGAGCGCCTCTCGTCCTGAACCGACCACACCGGCGATGCCCAGAATTTCGCCTTCGTGCAGCTGAAAGGAGACGTCGTCGAACTGGCCCTCCTTGCCCAGTCCGCCAACCTCCAGGATCACGCGTTCGCCTGCGGTTCGCTGCCTTTGCTCACGATAATAGCGATGATCGAGCTGGCGGCCGACCATGTGCTGATGGAGATCGTGGAGCTCTGCCGCATCCGCCTTCACCTCGTGGACGACCTTACCGTCGCGCATGACGTAGACGCGATCGGAGACGGCCAGCACTTCGTCCAAACGGTGGGAGATGAAGAGGATGGACGCACGTTGTTTCAGATCCTCGATGATCTCGAACAGAATATCGATCTCGCGCTGCTCCAGCACCGAGGTCGGCTCGTCCAGGAGAATGATCACTTCGCCATCGATGCGGCTGTCGAGTGAAAGAGCCTTGGCGATCTCGACCATCTGGCGCTCGGCGAAGGTGAGATCGGCGGTGCGCTTTGCCGGATCGAGATCCAGGCGGACCTTGGCAAGTTCGTCCCTTGCTGCGCTGTTCATGCGCTTTTTGTCGATCAGGCCGAAGCGCAGAAATTCCTGCTCGCGCCCGAGAAAAATGTTCTCGGCGATCGAGAGGGTCGACAGGACCGACTGCTCCTGAAAAACCATGGCAACGCCATGATCGAACGCATCGCGCGGGCTGGCGAGGGCCAGTTGCTGGCCATTCACGATCAGTTCGCCCTCGTCCAGCTGATAGATGCCGGTGATGACCTTGAGGAGCGTCGATTTGCCTGCGCCGTTCTCGCCGATCAGCCCGACCACCTCATTTCGCCCGATCTGGACGGTGACGTCGTCCATCGCCTTGACGCCAGGGAAGCTCTTGCTTCCGCCCCTGACTTCGAGAACCGCCGTCATTTGACCACTGCCAGACGCGTACGGTCTAAAGCGAGCGCAACGGCGATGATGATCAGCACACCCTGCACGCCGAGCTGAACGAAGGGCGGGATGCCCATCAGCACCATGCCATTGGTCAGCACCACGACGATCAGAACACCGATCACGGAATTCAGCACCGAGCCGACGCCGCCGGATAAGGCTGTGCCGCCGACGACGACAGCTGTGATGGTGGTGAAGAGGCGTCCCTGGCTCAGCAGCGCATGACCCTGACCGAGCTGGGCGGCACTCATCGCCCCGCCGAGGCCATAGAAGACGCCGGCGATAGTGAAGACCCAAAGGCGCGTTCGTTCCACCGGCACACCCACTTGCCGTGCGGTCACTTCATCGGTGCCGATCGCATAGACCCAGCGGCCGATGCGCGTGCGCTCCTGGATCACCCAGGCGATGAGCACGGCGAGGGCGGCGGTCCAGACGGAAAACGGCACGCCCAGGACGCGGCCAAGGGTCAGGTCGCGAAAGCCGCGGTCCGAGATCCGGACGGTGTAGCCGCCGAGGATCGCGGTTGCGATCCCGACACAGGCAAAGCCGATGCCGAGCGTGGTCATGAAGCTCGGGATCTGCAGGCGTACATGGATGAGGCCGTTCGCAAACCCGATCAGCCCGCCGACGAACAAAGCAACCGGAAGAGACAGAAAGCCGAGATCGAGGCTGGTGAAATCATTGGCCACCAGCATGCTGACCGCAACCGCCGTCAGAGCCACGACTCCTTCGACGGATAGATCAATGCTGCCCATCAGAATGACGAAGGTCGCCCCCATGACCAGGACCATGGGAATGGCAGCCGCGCTCAGTAACCGAATGAAGTTGGAGACCGAGAGAAAATTGCTGTTGATCGAGGCGATGATCAGGCAAAGCAGCACCAGGACGAGGACGGGTGCGAGTGATCGATACCGCCCCCATCCCCTCATGGCGTTTTCCTGTTACCTATCGTCGCCCAACACCCCCAATGATCGGAATCCTGACGCCAGCATCCCGAGAGAAGCACCATCCAGTCAATGCAGACGGCCACGCCGTCAGCGATACTGGATCTGGCCTGTGGCTTTGCCCCAGAAGTCCTTGTAGTCGAGGCTGGCGTCCATGTTCTTGAAGTCTTCCACGGTGTCCGGCGTGACGATGATGCCCGTGCCGTAGAACTCACGATGCTCCTCTGGCTCATTGGCGATGTCGATCTCGCCGATGGCGCTGTGATAGCCGATCGAGAGACCCATGCCGCCGGTCCAGGCGGGGTCCCAAGCGACGGTGCCGGCCATCTCGCCCGCTTCGATCGCCTGGATGACGGCCTCGATACCATCGATACCCGTCACGGGCACATCCCCTGCCCGGCCCTCCTGACGAAGGGCTTCGAGTGCGCCGATCGCCATGCCGTCATTGGCGGCCCAAACGCCTTTGATGTCGTCACCAAAGCGGGTAAGCCAAGCCTGCATGATCTCGAAGGCTTTAGTTTCGTTCCAGTCCGCCGGCTGGAAATCCAGCACCTCGACCTTGCCGCCGGTCGCCTCGACCGCCTGCTCCATGCCGAGCTTTCTCTCGATCGCCGGTACGTTGGAAAGAATGCCGCCGATCGCGACGATACCGCCCTCGCCACCCATCGATGAGATCAGCGCTTCCGTGATTGCCTTCGACGTCGGCACACCGTCAAACGACATGTGGGCGACATAGTTCGGATCGAAATCCCAAGGATGAAGATCGTCCGGCTTGTTCCACTGGGTGACGACATAGGCGCCGGCCTTGGCGCATTCTTCAACGATCACGCGCGCATCCGGACTGTCATTCGGATCGATGTTCAAGACCAGCTTGCCCTGCGTTCGGGCGAGCAAGGCACGGACATCGGCAATGCCCTTCTCACTGTTACCTTCGGTGACCAGCATCTCGAAAGGTGCACCAATCGATTCGGCGAAGGCTTTGCCGGCATTGGCGAAAGTCGCGTGATAGGGATTGGCGAGCGAGCGCATCGAGATCGCCAGGGTCCATTCATCCGCCTGGGCCAGCGCCGCTTTGCTCAACACGCCCGGCACCAAGCCAAGACCGGCGACCGCAGTCGTACCCTGCAACAAGCGCCTTCGGGTCGTCGACGACTGCATGACACGTTTCTTGCCGAATTTTTCTGACATCGTTCTTGCCTCCCTTAACGGCTCTTCAATGCACCATTTCGTTACTTATATTCCGAGGTCCGCAGACTGGCAATCCGGTGTACCGATGCACCATGCCCTATCGATGAGGCTTTATCGATGTCGGACTGAGCACCTGAAGACCTCACTGCTGCCGCAACCGCTAGTCGAGAGAAGCAAGCGTGAGGTCGTTGGTGATCACCCAAAGCTACTCTGAGGCGAGACACCAGGGAGAGCGCTTGCTGAGGATTATTGGAGAAGCAAGGCCCAGGCCAGTTGCGGACGCGGCAAAGAGCCAGACTTACCCGAGATTCTGACCAAAGGCGGACACTTAACAATCAGCAAATATAGGCTAAAGACACCGATGTTCGCACGCTATATCCCAGCTCCTGAGCGTCTGGATGACTGCCAGCGTTCCGACCAACGCGGTACGCTGGCACCCGACATCGGCCGGCCGATAAAATAGCCTTGAGCGACATCGCAACCGATGCTCCTCAGAAAGCTGAGTTGCTGT
>JBCCIN010000241.1:0-8039 GCA_039028235.1 Pseudomonadota bacterium | reverse complement strand
GGCCAGAAATGCCCGTCCTGATGCCAGGGCACGGCCATCCCGGTCCCCGCGGGCTTGCAGAAAATCTGACTGCCCCAGAGAATGATGTCCGGCCCGATCGCCTGCTCGACCAGGTCCAGGAGTCGCGGCAGGGTGCATAGCTTGAGCCAGCTGTTGGCGAGGTCCGGCGACAGGTTGTTCATCTCGGCGATATGCGGACAGACGATGCTCTCTGGTCTCTTGTTCGTCGTCGCGGCGAGCGTTGCGTCCAGAAGCGTTCGTATGGCCGCAAGCTCGGTTGCCGAGAAGGCCAAGGCAGGGCGGACAAGACCTTCTGCTCGATAGGTCCGCATCTCGGCGCTACTCAGGCGCCAGCCCGGACCGACCGACGTTTCGATCTGCTCGAATGCTGCCATCTTGCCCCCCAAGCCTCTTCATTGAATATGTCTATAGGGTGAGAGTCTAACAGAACGCAGAAGATCAGCCATGTCAGAACTCGATGACGAAACCTTTCATGCCATCGCGGAACGGATGCTGGCCGACTATGACGAGGCCAATCCGGGCACCGTCTTTGCCGAGGGGCTGAGGCTCTCGATTCCCGATGCGTGGCGGCTGCAAACTGCTGTTGCGACCCTTCGAGAGCAACGCGGCGAGAGCGTGGTCGGCTACAAGATCGGGTGTGTTTGCGAAGGCAATCAGGAGATGATGGGCCTCACGCATCCGGTCTGGGCGCGGCTATGGTCGAGCGAGCAGCACAAAGACGGTGTCGAACTATCGAAGTCGGCCTTTGCCAATCTGGCACTGGAGGCCGAGTTCGCGATCACCCTTGGTAGCCCGGTCGACGCGGACAAGGCCTCGCCCGACGAGCTGCTGAAGGCGATCAGCGCAGTCTATCCCGTAATCGAGCTGCATAATCTGGTGCTGCGCGGTGACCCGCCCCGCGGCCATGAACTGATCGCTAACAACGGTATTCTCGCAGGGGTTGTCAGGGGAGAAGGCGTTCTCGATCCAGGCACGCCGCTCGCCACAGATCTGGCACTTGTTTTCAATGGCGAAACCGTCGACTCCTGGGCTTCGCTCAAATGGCCAGACGACATCCTTTCCGCCATCGGCTGGCTCGCAGAAAAACAGGCTGAGGCCGGAAGGCGCCTGGAAAAGGGTGACATGATCCTGACCGGCGCGTTCGGCCCGCCAATACCGCTCGGGGACAAGACACGGGTGGACGTCACGTCATCCGCCTTTGGCAATGTCAGCGCGACGTTCACGTAGTTTTTTGACGACGAACGAAAAATGAGGGGAGGCATAAAAACATCATGCAACGCGAAAAACTGACATTCTCAAAGCTGGTCGCTCGACCGGTTGTTTTGAAATTGAAACGCCCCGTCGTTGCCCGCATCGCGACGATCACGGACTGGCCGCTCATCCTGATCGATCTGCACACGGAACAGGGTGTTATCGGCAAAGCCTATCTCGAGCCCTATGTCGTGAAGTCCCTACGCTATCTGGTCCCGGCCCTACATGATCTCGGGCGAGAGCTGAAGGGCCGGCAGATCGCGCCGGTCGAGCTATTCAACGCGGCGCAAAAGTCGCTTCACTTCGTCGGCTATGAGGGGCTCTCGATGATCGCCGCATCTGGCTTGGACATGGCAGCGTGGGATGCTCTGGCGCGGGCGGCTGGCATGCCGCTTTGCGAATTCCTCGGTGGGTCGGTCGGCCCCGTTCGCTCCTACAGCAGCAATGGGCTCTGGCTGAAGGAACCGTCTGCGGTCGCCGAAGAAGCGATCGAACTTCGGGACGAAGGTGGATTTTTCGGCCTCAAGCTTCGGCTCGGTCGCGAGCGTTCCGCTGACGATATCGCGACGCTTGAATCTGTGCGCAAAGCCGTCGGTGACGAGATGGCCTTGATGATCGACTACAATCAGGGGCTTGATCTCGCCGAGGCTCTATATCGCTGTCATGCCATTGATGACGCAGGCCTTGCCTGGATAGAAGAGCCCATCGTCTACAATGATCTGAACGGTTTCGCGAAGCTCGCAGCTGAGCTCAAGACGCCGATCCAGATCGGTGAGAATTTCTATGGCCCGAAAGAGCTCGAACGCGCGTTGCAGCTAAAGGCCTGCGATCTGGTCATGCCCGATTTCATGCGTATTGGCGGGGTGACCGGCTGGCTCCGGGCAAGCGGCATTGCAGGGTCAACCGGTATCCCGATGTCGACCCACCTCTATCCCGAGGTCGCCGCCCATGTCATGCGCGTGACCGAAACGGCCCACTGGCTGGAATGGCAGGACTGGGCCGATCCGATCCTGCAGCAACCTTATGAGATCAAGGATGGCCTGCTGCATATTCCCGATGCGCCCGGCATGGGGTTGGAGTGGAACGAAGACGCCGTCGCCGCCAATGCCTTCGAGCTCTAGCATCGGAAGCCGCTGCATAGCTTAGGCCGAAATACGAAAGTTATGGCTACAGTTTGTCCGAACCATTTCAACGGTGCTAAGTCTTGGCCAACCATAAAGGGCAGGTCACGAGGGAGATCAGACGATGAAAGCTATCCGCGCGCACGCATTTGGTGGACCAGAGGTGCTCCAACTGGACGAGGTTGATGATCCCAAGCCCGGTCCTGGCGAGGTTGTCATCGATGTGAAGGCCGCAGGAGTCAATCCTGCCGACACCTATATGCGCGGTGGTGCTTACGCGATCGTTCCGGATCTTCCCTACACGCCGGGAGGCGACGCCGCCGGCGTGATCTCGGCGATTGGTGATAGTGTAGCCAAGTTCAGGGTCGGTGATCGGGTCTTTGCTGGCGTTGCCGTCGGTTTCAGAATGCAGGACTGTTATGCGGAGAAAGTGCTGCGTTCCGCTGACGATGTGCTGGCCTTGCCCGATGGCGTCGGATTTTCCGAAGGGGCCGCCTTGGGCGTTCCCTACGCCACCGCGCACTATGGCCTGTTCGCGCGAGGCGGTGCGAAGGCAGGTGAGACGGTCTTCATCCATGGTGCGAGCGGTGCCGTCGGCACAGCGGCGATCCAGCTCGCGAAGCGGGCGGGACTTACTGTCATCGGCAGTGGTGGCTCGGAGCGCGGCCGGAAGTTGATTCTGGATGAGGGGGCGGACCACGCGGTCGACCATAGCGCTGAAAGTTATGTCGATCAGGTCAAAGCGCTTACCGGCGGGGGTGGTCCCGAGATCATTTTGGAGATGCTCGCCAACGTCAATCTCGCTTCGGACCTGGATCTGGTGGCGAAATATGGACGCATCATCATCATCGGCAATCGTGGCGAGATCACCATCAACCCGCGCATGACCATGATGAAAGAGCTGGATGTCAGGGGCCTCGCCCTTTTCAACGGCTCGCGCGAAAAGATGGAAGAGATCATGCGTGATCTTTTAGCCGGTCTCGCTGATGGCTCCCTTCGTCCGGTGGTCGGCCGTGAGATGCCGTTGTCGGATGCCGCAAAGTCCCACGAAGCCGTGCTCGAGCCCGGCGCCTTTGGCAAGATCGTTCTGGTGCCATAAGGCAAGACGTTGGCGATCGTTCGACAAAGGACAGGTGCAAGACAATGGCGCTGAAGCGCATGGTGATCGAGTTCGGCATGGGCACGGATCTCGGTGGCGCCGACTACACCAAAGCGGCGATCCGCGCGGTGGAGGATGCGCTCTGGCACAATTCACTGACCGTCGCGGATGCTTTCGGCGTACCGCGCGATGTGATGCAAATCGAGGTTCATATTGGCGCTGGCGATCCCGACCAGATCGACAAACAGGCAGTTGCGGCAACCTTGCCCTATGGCGAGGTCACCGTAACGACCACCCATGGCGGCATGGATATTCCTAAAGACGACGGCGTCGATCGGACGGTCCTGGTCAACGCGGCTGTCGTCGTCTCGCTCAATCTGCCGGCAGGCGGAGAGGCCAAATGACCGAGACATCGCTTAAGCGCATCATTTTGGAAATGGGTACGGGCAACGATCTGCATGGTGAGGACTATACCAAGGCGGCAAAGCGCGCCGTTCAGGATGCACTGCACCATTCATCGCTGGTGCTGTTTCGTAGCCTCGACATCGATCCGAACAGCATGGAAATCGAACTGACCCTAGCGGCGCAAAAGCCCGACGAGATCGATGTCGAAGTCGTTGCCGCGACACTGCCTTATGGCAAGGTGACGACCAAAGCGGTCAAAGGCGGGCTGAACGTGCCCGATGAAGCGACGGGTGGCCTTACAGTTGTGGTCAATGCCGGGGTTCTGGTGCGGGTGCCGATGTGACGTTCCTTTCTAAGCGTCCCCGCCATCCTGGCCCCAGGACACATGACGCTTGGCCGATACCCATGATGATCAGGCCGACAGCGACGACGGCAAACAGCCAGACGAGATCCCAGCCAAGTGCAAGAACGATCGCGCCAAGGGTGGCGACTGTGATGAAGCGTAAAACGGTTACCGCCACGGGTAGCACCATGCGTCCCGTTCCTTGGCTGGCGAAGTAAAAGGACTGACCGAGGCCGAAGATGCCGTAGAACGGGGCGGCAATGACGAGATACTGGACGCCGAATGCGTAGGCATCGGGGTCGGCCGTGAACAGACCGAGCCAGAGACTTGGCATCATCGCGACTGAGATTCCCAGGAGGCCGGTCAGCGCCATAACCACCGCTCCGCCCGCCCAGGCAATGCGCCGGGCTCTGGCATACTGATTGGCGCCGACATTCACGCCAACCGCAGCCGTCAACGCGGCGCCGACACCGAAGGCGATCGGCACCAGCATCAGTTCGAGACGCGCGCCCAGACCATAGCCGGCCAGTGCTTTGGTGCCGTACTGGCCCACATAGCCAGTAACGACCGCGACCGTCATAGCCAGACAAAAGCTGTGGAGCAGGCCAAGGCCGCTGACGGCCATGATGTCCTTGATCGCTTCCCACTTGAGGGCATGGGGGCGTAAACGGAACTCTCCTCGTCCCCGGAAGAGCGAGATGGCAAGATAGGCCGCGGCAGCGCCTTGGCACGTCACCCAGGCGACCGCCGCGCCGGCGATGCCAAGGGCCGGCAGCCCGAACCAGCCAAGGGTGAGACCACCCGAAAGCACGATCTGGATAAGGCTCGCCGTTGTGATGGAGCGAGCCGGCGTCACCGTGTCGCCCAGGCCCCTGTAGATCGCTGATGTGACGAAGATGAGCAAGGTTGCGGAAGCGCCGCCAAAGATGATCCGCGCATAATCGATGGCACCTGCAAGCACGGCGCCCTCGCCACCAGACAGTTCAAAGACTGGCCGGGCAAAGAGACCGAGGGCGATCATGAGAAGGCCGGATATGAGCAGTGCAATGAGAACCGCATGCCAGGCGGTGACTTCTGCCCACACCATGTCTCCAGCACCGAACGCACGGGCGACCGCTGATGTCGTTCCGCCGCCAATGGCACCACCAGCCATCATCTGCATCATGCTGAGGAAGGGAAAAACCAAGGCTAGGCTTGCCAGCGACGTCGTACCCAACTGCCCGACATAGTAGGCGTCGGCGAATGTCACCGCGGTCATGGTCGCCACCGCGACGACATTCGGCGTCGCGAGCCGCCAAAGGACGCTCCAGACGCTGGCCTCTAATAGAAATTGAGCGCCCGAAGACCGCGCCTGGGACAAATCAGTTTCCTTACAGATTGATTCGAATCCAACACGGCTTTCTAAAGTGGGTCAAGTCGGCTGCATCACGCCCGGCTGCTCTTCCGCAGGATCGATATAGGCGACCGTCGGGTTGCCGGTCCGCCCATAGCCGCACCAGACGCCAAACCCGAGGAGGCCGAGAAGATCATCCGACGCCTGTTCCAGAACTTCAGGCCGTGTGCCGACCGTGAAGTTCTCTTGCGGCCTGAACTGCGGGCCGCAAAAGGTGGTCAACAGCCCTTTTCGCTGACTGTTGCCGACATTCGCGCCGGTGCCATGCCAGAGCCTGCCGTCGAACACCATGGCGTGACCTGCGGGGCCTGTCGCCGGGATGGTGGCGACGTCCTTGTCCCGCTCGTGATCCGGCTGCCGTCCATAGAGATGGCTGCCGGGAACGATACGGGTCGCGCCATTCTCCTCGGTAAAGTCATCGAGCATCCACATGATGTTGCAGCAAGCCGAAGGCGCAACCATTGAAGGCTCGATTCCGGCGTCATCGATGTCGAAGCACTGCCGGTTCATCGAGCCGATCGGCAGAGCGCGTCGCTCACGGCGTGTCGGCGCCGGCGCCCACCATTGATCGGTGTGCAGTTTCATCGCCACCCCGCCGGGATTGGCGATGTTCGCCGTGTAGCTGGAGAGCAGATAGTAATCGCCCAAGACATGGGCCACCAACTCTCTTGCCATGCCGTGGCTGAGGAGATCGACGAAGACTTGCCCTTTGTTGATCAGCATCCAGATCCGCTGATTGATGCCGCCTGCCTCTCTGGTGAAGCCGTCGCTTCGAAGCCTGCCGTCGTCACCTCGAAACGATCCCCAGTTCTGATCAGGCGCACCATCGAAATAGCCGATCCCAGTCTGTTGCTCGGCAAGCGCTTGCTCTTTGAGACGCTGGCGGAGATCAGCAAGCTGGTCTGTAGGTATGGCCTCCTCGATCACACAATAGCCAGAGATGGAAAGGTCGTTCCTGGCCGTCTCTAGATCTCGGGTTGCCTTTGGTAACGATTGTCCGTGTCCCATCGACGGACCTCCCCCCTTGCTTCCCTTCATTCCAATATCGATCAACGTCGCAGCGGCTGGCCTATTGCGCTTGCCCCTATTTTTGGACCATTTGGCGGGAGAAAATGCCGCCGGTTGGGCTCAGGGTGGGCTGTACTGCCATGAGCTCTTCATCAACGCTGCCGGGACGTTGTAGCCAATTGAGCTGTGTGGCCAGCAGGTATTGTCGTCGATCCGCCAAGACTCGCATTTTCGCCGTGCATCGGCAAGGTTCATGAACCAGTAGTGTTCAGGCATTCGGCTCTGAACCTGCCATTCAGGCTCTCGATGAAGGCGTTGTCCGTAGACTTGCCAGGCCGTGAGAAGTCGAGTTCGACGCCCTTGGCGTAAGCCCACAGATCGAGATCCTTCGAGATGAATTCCGGCCCCTGGTCGATGCGGAGGGATTTGGGATAGCCGAGCTCGGCACAAACCCGCTCGAGCGTGTCCACGACGTCCGCGCCGGTGTAGGAACGCCGAACATCGATCGCCGGCACGTAGCGCGTGAAGGCATCAATGATGGTCAGCACGCGGATCTTCGTGCCGTCGTAGAGCTGATCATGAACGAAATCCATCGCCCAGACATCGTTCCGCTGCTCCGGATCGGATCGGCCTTCACGCAGCTTGGCTTTAACCTGCCGTTTCGGCGCTTTATTGCGTAGCTGCAAGCAAGCTCCCGATAGAGCCTTTAAATCCGTTTGGCGTTCACGGGCCAACCCTCCCGACGCAACAGCACATGAATGCGCCGGTAGCCATAACGCACGCGCGTCTCGGCAATCTCCTGGATCTGTTGCTTCAAGTGAGCCTGCACCGGACTGATGGACATTTAGTGATAGGTCGATCGATTGGCCTGCAGAAGCGCGCAGGCCCGCCTGATGCTCACCTTCCAGATCACCCGGACATCGTCCACCAGCTCTCGTCGCAATTCAATGGCGTTCGCAGGCTCAGTCTTCAAGCTGCTTCAGACGCTTCATCTCCGACGACATTAAGCCGCCATAGAGCTTCTTCCATCGATAAAATGTCTGCTGCAAAATCCCTGCCTTACGAAAGACCTCCTCGACCGATGTTCCTTCCTCAGCCTGACGCAATATGAACGCGATCTGCGCGTCCGTGAACTTCGACTTCTTCATCACTCATCCTCGTTCTGCAGCCCTCTCCGCTAAACGAGAATTTTCTCATATACCACGGTCCAGTTTCCGGGAAGCAGGTCACGATCGCCTCGCCAAGGAATACAAGGTTTCGACTAAAACAATTGAGCGTGACGCCAAGTTCGCCGAGGCCGACGGCTGTGTTGCCGATGGCGAACAAGCGACCGTCTCTTTGACACGACCTTCGCCGCCGACATCGGAGATCACCATGAAACCCAAACCCAAGCACCGG
>JBCCIN010000240.1:0-8084 GCA_039028235.1 Pseudomonadota bacterium | reverse complement strand
GACGATCAGGCCATCTTCGACGATCCAGCGCGCGCCATGCTGATCAAACAGGCTCAGGGCGTCATCGAAACACGTCCCGACGAAGCGGCGGCCGTCGTCAAGCAGTGGATCGGACAGACAGCGGGGGGCGGCGGCCGTGGCTGAAATCGCACTTGCCGGACAGATCGAAGGGCTGAGCGGCGATGATCCTGGCGGGCTGCGGAAAGCGGCCATGCTGATGATGGTGATCGGCGACGATCACGCACGCCTGCTGTCCGAACGCCTCGCCGTCGACGAGATGAAGGTGATCACCCAGGAAATGGCCGAACTCGGTCGGATCCGCGGAGCGGATGTCGAAAAGCTCCTCCAGACCTTCAACACGATCATGGGGACAGGCTCGGGTATCGTCGGAACCTACGATACGGCAAAGCAATTGCTCAGTCGTATCATGGATGAGAACACCGTCGCCTTAATCATGAAGGATATCGGCGGTCCTCCGGGCGGCAATGTCTGGGAAAAGCTGAGCAAGGTCGACGACACGGTGCTCGCCGGCTTTCTTAAGAACGAGTATCCGCAGACCATTGCGGTCGTGCTCTCAAAGATCCGCAAGGACCACGCCGCACGCGTGATAGCGCAACTGCCTGAAGAAATCGCGATCGAAGTTATGATGCGCATGCTCAGATTGGACACGATCCAGGATGAGATTATGACGGATGTCGAGGATCTTCTCCGTGTCGAGTTCATGGCAAATGCGACGGGCAAGACACAGCCCGATCACCATGAAGTTATGGCGGAGATCTTCAACTATTTCGACCGAACCAAAGAAACGACCTTCCTCGGCATGCTTGAGGAAAGAAACAAGGAGTCGGCGGAATTGATCAGATCGCTGATGTTCACCTTTGACGATCTGGCAAAGCTGGACGGTGCGGCCGTGCAGCTTCTCCTCCGCAATGTCGATAACTCGCGCCTCGGCCTCGCACTCAAGGGAGGCAAGGAGGAGCTAAAGGAACTGTTCTTCGCCAACATGTCGGAGCGCGCCGCCAAGATCCTGCGCGAAGATATGGAGAATATGGGTCCTGTCCGGGTGAAAGACGTCGAAGAAGCGCAGTCCGAGATCGTCGTCGCCGCGAAAGCCCTTCTTGACAGCGGCGAGATAACGATTGCCTCCGAAAGCGATGAGGACATGATTTCGTGATGTCTGGCACGCCCTTTTCTTTCACCGAGCTAACCGATACATCGCACGCAACTGGACGCGAGCCGGCCGCGGATGTTCGACAGGGCGATGGCGTCGAGCATGCTATCGTCCGCTCCGGATCGAGCGAGTTCAAGCCCCTCCTTTCTCAGGCTCCTGAGACGGCCGAGTCAGAGTATCGCTACACCGCCGATGATCTCGCCCGAGCGGCACAGGAGGCAAAGCAAGACGCCATTAGGGAAACCGAAGCAGCATTGCGCAAGGCGTTTGAAGATGACGCCGCAAAACGTCGTACTGACATCCTCGCGTCAATCAAGCATCAACTCGAACGCCAAGACAAAACTATCGAGCAGGAATTCGTGCAACTGGCTTCCATCAGCCAGGAGCTAGCCGTTGCACTTACGCGCGCCGTCATCCCGAAGGCGATCGAGTGCTACCCCCTTGGTGATGTCACCGAGCTGATCAAGTCAGCAATGCGTCGACTGGCAACGGAGCCATCAATCGAGCTGCGCCTTGCGCCCAACCTTGTTGAACGCGGTGACGACTTGCTTGCTGATCTCGTCGAGGAAGCGGGCTTTTCCGGTGACATCAAGATTGTCGCGGATCCCGATCTTGGAAATGGCGATGTCGAACTTCGCTGGCATGGAGGTGTGATCGATCGCCGTGTCGACCGCCTGCAGGCAGAGGCTCTGGGGCTCGTCGATCATCTCCTGGAGGTGACGCCAAAGGACAAAATGGATGATGCAGGCGCCACGGCAACCGTTCGGACGGAGCCCGAGGATGTCATCGGCTCGCCGCCCCCTCGATCGACAGGAGATCCTCTGATGAATGAGCCCGACGATGAGTAATGAGAACGAGAAAATTGATCTGGATGACCTGACGAGCAACGAACAATCATCCGACGACGATATCGTGATGGCAACTGACGGCTTCGCCGGCAGCAACCTGGATCCGGTGTTTGACGCAGTACATGACGTCTCTGCCGAGTCGCTGGGAGCCATCTACGACGTTCCCGTGCAGGTATCTGCCGTCCTGGGCAAAACGTCGATGCCGATCAGTCAGCTGATCAAGCTCGGTCGCGGCGCCATTCTCGAGCTCGATCGAAAGGTCGGCGAATCGATCGACATCGTCGTCAACAACCGCCTGGTGGCCAAGGGCGAAATCGTGATCGTCGACGAGCGGATCGGCATCACCATGACCGAGATCATCAAGAAAGATGGCTAGCCCGGCAATCGCAGCAGCCGCCAGAAGGGATGTTGGCGGCGTGGATGGATGGGCCGAAGGGATCAGCGTATGAACGTTCTAGTGATCGGTGACAGCCGGGCGGAGATTGCCAATGCTTGCGCGATGGCCGTGGCAGATGGCAGCGACGTTCGCCATCTGGACTCGATCGATAAGGCGATGGCCGTCCTTCGCTCCGCAGAATCGCCGGATCTTATGCTGGTCGATGTCCACGTCGACATCGAAGCCCTTGTCCGGAGCCTGACGCAGGAGCGCATCCTGGTTCCGATCGTCGCCTATGGTGTCGATACCGATGCAAGGACAGCAGTCCGCGCCGTCAAGTCCGGCGCTTCGGAGTTTCTACCGCTACCGCCTGATGAGGATCTCATCTCGGCCATCTTCAGCTCGATGGCAAATGATCAGCGAGCCTTGGTCTGCGAGGATCCGGCGACCAAACGGGTTCTTTCCGTAGCCAAGCGCGTTGCAGCTTCCGACGCGAGCATCCTGATCACGGGAGAAAGCGGCACCGGTAAGGAAATGGTGGCGCGGTATGTCCATCAAAACAGCCATCGGCGCAGCCATCGCCTGGTTTCCGTCAATTGCGCGGCTATACCGGACAATCTCCTGGAGTCTGAACTCTTCGGTCATGAGAAAGGTGCGTTCACCGGCGCAAATGCGCGCCGTATCGGCAAATTCGAAGAAGCTGACGGCGGCACACTGTTGCTCGACGAGATCAGCGAAATGGACCCTCGCCTTCAGGCAAAGCTTCTGCGTGCCATTCAAGAACGCGAAATCGATCGCGTCGGTGGCACCAGACCTGTCAAAGTCGATATCAGGCTCCTTGCCACCAGCAACCGAGATCTCGCAGCTGAGGTCAAGGCCGGCAGATTCCGTGAGGACCTTCTCTTTCGCCTGAACGTCGTCCAGCTGGAGCTCCCGCCCCTCCGTAAGCGTCTAGGCGATCTGGTGCCACTCAGCCGTCTGTTTATCGAGCGCTATGTAAGCGCCAACAGGACCGAAAAGAAAGCACTCGAAGAGGCTGCAATAGAGCGTCTTCGACACTATCAATGGCCGGGCAACATTCGCGAACTCGAGAATTGTATCCACCGTGCCGTCCTGCTCTCTCACGGCGGCAAAATCGATTCTCAGGATATTGTTCTGCCGGAGGATGAGAACGAACCGACGGAAGCTAATCACGAAGCCAGTGACGCAGCCTTGATGCTTGTCGGTCAATCGGTCGCCGAAGTCGAGCGACGACTCATCGTCGACACGTTGGCACACACGCTAGGCAATCGGACGCGAGCGGCCACCATCCTCGGAATCTCCATTCGCACGCTTCGCAACAAGCTCAAGCAATATGCCGACGAAGGAGCACCACAAGCCATATCCAGCAAAGCCCCTGACATGGCCACGGGCCGGACATGACGACTTCTGACCCAGGGCGCGATAGAACCTGCCATGGCATCTGACGCGCCTGTCACCACAGACTCTATGACGTCCCGCATGCTCGAAAGCCTGAGGCATGGCGACATCATGCTGGCCATTGGCGTCCTGGGTATCCTTATCGTCCTGATCCTGCCGATGCCAAGCATGATGCTGGACATGCTGCTTGCGGTCTCCATCACCTTCTCCGTCATGGTTCTGCTGACGTCTCTGTTCATCGAGAAACCACTGCATTTCAGCTCATTCCCCACCGTTCTCCTCATTGCGACGATGCTTCGCCTGGCCCTGAATCTGGCATCCACCCGTCTGATCCTGGCATCTGGACACGAAGGCACGGCAGCGGCCGGGCGCATGATTGAAGCCTTTGGCGGGTTCATCATGCAGGGCAACTTCGTTATTGGATTGATCGTCTTCGCCATACTCGTCATCGTCAATTTTGTGGTCATTACCAAAGGCTCCGGACGCATCGCCGAGGTCTCCGCACGCTTCTCACTCGACTCCATGCCGGGCAAGCAGATGGCCATCGATGCCGATCTCTCCGCCGGGCTGATCGATGAAGAGGAGGCAAGAAAGCGGCGGCGGGAACTCGAGGCGGAAAGCAGCTTCTATGGGGCCATGGACGGCGCTTCAAAATTTGTTCGTGGCGATGCTGTTGCCGGCCTGATGATCACATTCATCAATCTTGTCGGTGGATTGATCATCGGCGTCGGTCAGATCGGCATTAGCTTTGGGCAGGCCGCGCAGAGCTACACCTTTCTGACCGTCGGCGATGGCCTGGTCTCGCAAATTCCGGCCCTGATCGTGTCAACGGCTGCAGGCTTGCTGGTGTCCAAAGCTGGCATCTCAGGCCGTACCGATCGAGCGCTGTTCGGGCAGCTTGGCGCCCACCCGCGGACTCTGGTCACAACCAGCGGCCTCCTTTCAATCCTGGCACTTATGCCTGGCCTTCCAATGTTTCCGTTCGCGACCCTGGCATTACTGAGTGGCGCCGTCGCTTGGCGACTGGCGAAAACCAAGGATGAAGTGGATGACGAACCGCCACCAGACCCGCAACCGGCAGAAGAAGCTACGGAAGAGCAAATCGGCGCATCACTCGCCATGGACCCGTTGCGACTAGAGCTCGGCTATGGCCTTTTGTCACTGATCGGCGATGGCGGTGGCCCCAAACTCACTGACCAGATCAAGGCATTGAGGCGGCAACTTGCGGCCGATCTCGGCTTCATTATGCCGTCCGTCCGAATTCAGGATAATATTCAGCTTCCGGCCAACAGCTACGCCATCAAGCTCAAGGAGATCGAAGCGGGACGCGGTGACCTTCGCGCAAGCATGCTGCTGGTCATGCACCCGCGCGGCGAAAAGATTTTCCTTCCAGGCGAGGAGACGACCGAGCCAACGTTTGGCCTGCCGGCCAAATGGGTTGCCGAAACAGCAAGAGAAGAGGCCAATTTCCGCGGCTATACCGTTGTGGATCCTGCGACAGTTCTAACGACTCATCTTACCGAGATCATCAAGGATAACCTGTCGGAGCTGTTGAGCTATGCCGAGACTCAGAAGCTGCTTGATGAGCTTGCAAAGGACTACCAAAAACTCGTCGATGATCTGGTGCCTGCAAGAATCAGCATCGGCGGTATTCAGCGGGTCCTTCAGGCCCTTCTCGCTGAGCGTATCTCTATTCGCGATCTTCCGCTGATCATCGAAGCTATCGGTGACGTCGTAGCCAATAGTCAGAACATCATCGTGATTACGGAGTATGTGCGTTCGCACCTGGCGCGCCAAATCAGCAATGCTCATACGTCGGAAGCCGGCTACATTCCATTGATCACGCTCTCTCCAGCCTGGGAGCAGGACTTTTCCGACGCCCTCGTTGGGCAGGGAGATGAGCGTCAGCTGGCGATGGCGCCGTCCCGCCTCCAGGAGTTCATGGGTCAACTGCAGGAGGCTTTCGAACAGCAGGCCATGCGCGGTGAGCTTCCGATCCTCATTACCAGCCCCGCGATAAGGCCCTATGTGAGGTCGATCATCGAACGCTTCAGACCGTCGACGGTGGTGCTATCGCAAAATGAAATTCATGCCAAAGCGCGCATTCGCACCCTTGGCCAAGTCTAGGGGTTTGGATTCTGCATGCGTATAGCAAGCTTTCATGCGGCATCGTCGAAACTGGCCATGATCGAACTCAGAGCCAGCCTTGGCGACAACGCGGTCATTCTCAACACACGAACACTTGATGACGGTCAAGTCAGCGTAACCGGTGCCGTGGCTGAGGATCCAGCTGACCTGGCAAACGTTCTCGATCCGCCGGAAACACCACAAAACCTGACATGGTTGGGTGCGCTGGCTGACTTTCATGAATGGCCATTCAAAGCAAGGAAACGCATTGAGCCATTGCTTAGGAATGTCAGGCCGGCGGCACCGGAAGCGATCTTGACGGCCGTCCTTGAAGCCAGCCTTGATTTCGACCATCACCCTCTTGAAGGCTCAAGGCCTCAGTTGCTTTCCGGACCGCCGGGATGTGGGAAGACTGTTACGATCGCGAAACTTGCGGCTTGGCAAACCCTGGCCGGAAGGACCGTCGACATCATCACGCTCGACGTCAATCGCGCCGGCAGCCTGGATCAGCTAAGCACCCTGCTGGCCCCCCTCGACTTGCGACCGATCCCGGTCTCCACGCCAGCGGAACTACCCTCTACTGCAAAGGCATGCAAGGGCGATCTGATCATGATCGACAGCGCCAGTGTCAATCCTTTTGACCCTGCCGATCTCGGTCAGGTATCGACCATGGCTTCTCGGGCCAATGCGGAGCTCCTGCTGGTGATGCCGGCGGGACTTTGTGTGGCCGATTCGGCTGAAATCGCTCGTAACTATGCCGCCCTCGGAACGACCGCCATGGTGGCAACCAAGGTTGATATTGCGCGCCGTTTGGGCGGCATTCTGGCCGCCGGAGAAGTGGGTCTCAGGCTCACGAAGGCCGGCATCAGCCCCACTGTTGGCGATGGTCTTTGCTCCTTGAACGCAGGCGGCCTGGCACGGCTGCTGCTTCATCGCTATCGCAATGCCAGCGACGAGGAGAGTGACGGATGACGCGTACTTTGGCGATCGCGTCCGGGAAAGGAGGGGTCGGCAAGACTTGGTTTGCCATTTCTCTCAGTCAGGCGTTGGCGAGGATGAACCGGCGCGTCCTTCTGGTGGATTGCGACGTCGGCCTTGCCAATGTCGATGTGCAGTTGGGCCTGGGTGTGGTAACCGGACTTCACCACGCGGTCATGGGAGAGATCACCTTATCGCGCGCCATTCAGACCCCTGATGGCATCGGTTTCGATGTGCTGCCAGGGCGTTCCGGCGCCGTCTATTCAGGCGGCCTTGATCCGCTGATGACCGGCTGGATAGGACATGAGCTGCTTCGAAAATCCAGCGGCTACGATCTTATCATCCTCGATCTTCCATCAGGCGCTGATGAAGGCGTTCGCGAATTGATGCGCCTTGCCGATGCTGACATTATCCTCACGACCGGAGAGCCGACCGCCCTGGCCGACGCCTACGGGCTTATAAAGGCCACCAGACGGTATCGGGTTGGGGGTGTGCCCAACATCGTCGTCAATTTCGCCGACGACGTTGCCGCCGGCAGTCAGACACAAGCAGGACTTGGTCGAATATGCGATCGCTTCCTGGCAGTGAAGCCTCGCAGCCTCGGCATCGTCAGGCGGGACTCGCGGGTGCCAGAGGCGATCTGTCGCCAAATGCCCCTGCTGCAATGCTACCCAGGCTGCGACGCCGCTCGAGACGTCGTCGCTGTCGCCGAGACCATCCTTGTCATGAAAGATTGGGTATGACATCGATCGGCGACCAGACGCCGGGGGCCCTTCAAGCGACGATGCGGTCATCGGCGGGAATCGCAGCCGGTCAAACCGTTCAAGCCCGGGTTCTCGGTGCAACACGGCATGGCGTCTCGGTATCCATAGGGCGGGACACCTTCCAGCTTACGGTTCCCGCCAGATTCGCGGACTCGGCGACACTTACGCTCCAAAGCACGACATCGGGGCCGGAACAACGCGTCCAGATCATTGCCGAGGACAATCGCCCGCTTACCAAACCGATCGTCGGCCAGTTGATCGCGAGCACGGCGGCAAAACCGCAAAGCGCGAGTGTTGTCGTCGCGCGAGGACAGATCGAGGTCAGTGCGCGGCCCATCGCTTCCGACGGCAAAATCCTCGGTCCGAGCGTGACACTACATCTGCAGACCTCACCCACCGCG
>JBCCIN010000239.1:0-8103 GCA_039028235.1 Pseudomonadota bacterium | reverse complement strand
GGGTCCTTCCGGTCGAGCTTGAAGGCTGCGCGTTCGGGCAGATGCAGCGTCTCCTTCCCGGCGTCCCGCTCCGGCCCCTTGGCGATCGCCAGGACGGGAAGCCCGGTTACTCCTGCCTCTTCCATCGTTTCCAGAGCCGCCGAGAGCTGGCCCGCCCCGCCGTCGATGACCACCAGATCCGGCCACTGCCCGCCGGTCCGATCGGCATCTTCCTTCTGGAGCCTGGAAAACCTGCGGCCCAGCACCTCGCGCATCATGCCGAAGTCGTCCCCCGGCACCAGGTCCTTGTTCCGAATCGTGAACTTCCGATAGGCGGACTTGTCCAGCCCTTCCGGGCCCGCGACCACGAAGGCGCCGACCGCGTCGGTCCCCTGGATGTGGCTGTTGTCGTAGATCTCGATGCGGTTTGGCCGGTCCGGCAGATCGAGCGTGTCGGCTAGGCTCTGCAGCAGCTTCGCCTGCGCACTGCTCTCGGCGAGACGGCGGGCGAGCGCCTGGCGCGCATTGAGCTCGGCCTGCTGAACCAGCCCGCGCGCCTCGCCACGTTGCGTCCGTCGGATCTCGACCTTGCGTCCGGCCCTGACCGACAGTGCCTCCGCCAAGAGGGTTTTCGAACTAGGCTCAGCGCCCAGAAGAACCAGCTTGGGTGCCTGGCGTTCGGCGTAGAACTGGCCGAGAAACGCCTCCAGAAGATCGGCGTCATCGGCGTCCTGGATCTGGCTCGGATAGTAGGCGCGATTGCCGTAATTCCGCCCGCCTCGGTAAAAAAAGACCTGGACACAGACCTGCCCGCCCTCCCGCGAAAAACCGATGACATCGGCATCGCCGACAGCGCTGACATTGATGCCCTGGCGTGTGGTGATGTGATTGAGCGCTTTCAGGCGATCGCGGATGGCCGCGGCCTGCTCGAAATCGAGCGCATCGCTCGCCTCAAGCATCTTCTCCTGCAGCGTCTCCTGAATAGCGTTGCTTTTGCCGGCGAGGAAATCATGGGCCTGTGCCAGCAGGTCGGCATAGGCATCCGGCTCGATCCGTCCCACGCAGGGCGCCGTGCAGCGCTTGATCTGATACTGGAGACAGGGACGTGTCCTGTTCGAAAAAATACTGTCGGCACAGGAGCGAAGGGGAAAGGCGCGGAGCAGCGCCCCCAGCGTCTCATTGACCGCACCCGAGGAGGCGAACGGTCCGAAATAATCGCAATCCTTCCGCTTGGTGCCGCGATGCCGGCCGATTCGCGGAAAGGGCTTTTCGGCCGTCGGCTTTCCCAAGTAGATGTAGGGAAAGGACTTGTCGTCGCGTAGCAGGATGTTGAAGGCCGGCCGCAGCCGCTTGATCATGTTGCATTCGAGCAGAAGCGCTTCGACCTCGTTCGCCGTGGTGACCACGTCAAACTGCCTGGTCAGCGCCACCATGCGCCTGAGACGCTGGCTGAGCGCCGCTACCTTGGTGTAGGCCGGCACCCGCTTTCGAAGGGACTTCGCCTTGCCGACATAAAGCGCATCACCCTTGGCATCGAGCATGCGATAGACGCCCGGGCTGTTCGGCAGCGTCCTGATCTTCGCCTTGATCAGCTGGGCGCCCGTCAGGGAAGCATCCCCTGCAGCGGGCCTGTTCCCCGCCGATGAGCCCGATTGCTCGCTGTCGTTCATCGCCCCGCCCGAAGGTACCGCTACGCGTCCCTATAGGTGGAGAAACGGCCCTTCAAGGTCAATGCGGTCGCCCGCAGTTGTTGCCGTCAGAGGATTGCGGCCGATGCGATAAAGACGGTGACCCACCACCAGCCGCAGACATGCTGCGCCACGCTGATGAAGCGAACCCAGCCTTTGATCGGGTAATAGTTGCTGTAAGCATGGAGGTCGATCACCGGAAGCATGGTGTCGAAGCTGTAAATGCGCTCGGTGAAGCGTTTCGGCATCTTGTTGGCATCGAATCGTCCGAAGCCGGCGATTTCGGTATTGCCGAAGCGCTCAAGCCTCTCGCGAAAGTCACGGAAGGTCCTGACATCCGTCTCCAACGCCGTGTCTTCCCAGGCCCTGACTCTGTCGAGCAGTGGTCCCTGAACCTCACGCAGGCGCTCCTCATGCCCCATCTTCCGTTTCCAGGTATCCTCGGCGATCCAGGGAGGGCGGTCGTTTCCGGGCAGCAAGTGCTCGAAGTTCATCTGGGTTTCGGCAAGGCCGGGCGGGAATTCCGTCGAGCGTATGGTTCGTGCGATCCGATCTGCGTTCTTGTCCAAGAAGTTGTCGATGGGACGCCACTCATGCAGGAGCTGCTCGCGCATTCGATTGGTGTAATGCTTGTAAACGAGCCAGCAGATCACGGAGAAGATGAGAAGCAGCAAGAATGCCCGCTCCGGCTGCGCCCCGTAGCCGCCTGGCCAGAGCAGGATCAGCATGGCGAGGCGCCAGAGCCACTCCAGCGCATTCAGGAACCGTTCGCCAATGTGGTCACCAAATCCGACGATTGCGGCGCTGGTGTGTTCGGATGAGGATCTCGGTGCCGAAAGTGCCTTCTGCGCAGACGTCAGAAATGCGCCTCCGACCGAGACAGCGCATCCGGGCATCCATTGGTCTGGTGGGCAGTTCGGTACGTAATTCAGCCGTTTTGCTTCCAACAGGACTTCTCGGCTTTCGACATACTCGCCTTTTTCGGCGAGGTATTCGCTGACGGTCGTGAGTGACGACGGCTCGTAGAGCCGGAGTGTCTTCCGCCACGCTTCGAAAGCGATGTGATCGGCGCGAACGGCATTTACATCGGGCATCCTGCCGAGGCTTTCGGTCGCAAACTTGCCCTTAATCCACAAATCGTAGGACAGTCCATATCCCAGCCAACGATAGTCGCAGGTGAGCGGCAGGTTCCAGCGCAGCGTTCGTGCAAAGGTTGCGCGGAGCTGGAAGGCGACACCCGTTAGCTTATTCTCCTTGGAAATTTCGGCGCAGTAGCCGCCCGCCGTGTTCGCTTCCGTGGGCCAAAGGGTGCGCCACGCAGATCGCTGAAGTTCGAGCGTGCCCTCGTAGCGACTCCCTTGAACATCAAAGTCGCCTACCCAGCGCTCAAGATGGGAAATTGGCGCGGGTGTGGCGATCAGTGAGCGGCCACTGACATTGTTGTTTTTCAAGCGCACCGGTGACCTGATCTCGGTGCCGGCAAAATCGCGAAAGGTCAGTCCGCCATCGATCCGATTATTCTCGACGAGGATACTCGCCTTATGCTCGGCATCGGCCCAAGGCGACTTTGCCCACCATTCTCGGCAATAGCTGTCGACTTTGCGGCCATCCCTTTCGTAAGCCGTGCCCTCTAGGCTCATCCCCTGATCGATACGGTTGCGCAGCATTTCAGTCTCTTGGGCAAAGACGGTGCAATCGAACTGCATGCTGCCGAGGGCGTTTTCCTCTACGAGAAGGCTCCGGCCAAAGTCGACGCGATCAGCCGCCAGTTTTTCCGCGGCAGTGCCGGAAATTGCCGCTGCGGCAAATCGAGAGCGAACGATCGAAAAATTCTGCTCGAAGCGCGAGTCGTCGACACGCAGTGCTATGGTCGAAACGCTGTCAGCACGATGGGCGCAGCCTATGTCGAATTGCTCAACGTCGCGGAATGTAAGACTTTCCTTGAAGTGAGCCTCGCGTATGGCAACGCTGCCGCAAAACGTCGAACCAGCAAAGACCAGCTGATGCTCTAGACGTGCCGAGGAGATGACGACGGCTGTGGCCTCCGTACGCTCGCCGAGATTATACAGCGCTTGGTTGATCGTGCCGCCTGAGAACCTGACATTGATAAATGCGATCGGCCTTATGACGCTGAGATTATGCAGGATCATCGGTCGATCGACGATGGCGTTCTTGACCACGATGCCTCCGTAGGCGGATGGCGGCAGGATACCTGGCGACGTAAGAAGCCGTGCCAAAGGCACCGGAGCGATCATAGCGCGCTCGACCGAGCTGATAGCCAGATCGATAACAAATGCGCTGTGTTCGAACCGCCCATCGTTCTTCCTCAGCGTCGAATGCGTTGCCGACAGACCTCCAAAGCGGTTAGTCGCGAGTGTCCGGGAGTGCCAGGCCGACACGATTTCCGTGCAGGCGAGCAGGGTGCCGTATCCTGGATTTCTCTTGATAATCGACGTCATGGTCCGAAGCGCTTCAGCACGCTGGATCGGCGTTTCGCTCAGCGCAGCGCGCACGTCCCGATGGTTTAGAAGCGCCGTCGCCTTGTCATCGTCCGCCACGGCGAGGCAGGTCTTCATGTTGGCCAGCGTCCCCTGCCGTCGATAAGCCTCGTCCTCACCAAGATTGATGGGAGCCGCACCGGAACCAGGTGCTGGTTCCTGCGGCAGGTAGGCCGAAGCGACTGTCGTCGTCAGAACACAAAATGGCAGCGCAAAACACAGAAGTTTAAGCCAGGCCCCGTAGCGATGCATGGCGGTTGTCCGCTTGCGTTCGTCTCCATCGATGATCTCGCGGCCGGTCTCAAGTCCAAGCGTCGGCCGAGATCATCATGTCCGATGATGGCGCATGTTGGCGATCTGTTCTGTGAAGCAGTTCACTTTTGAGTTGTGGCGATCTTTGCGCCGGCGAGGCATGGACATTGTCGACGCGCCGTGTCTTTTGGAGGGCGGATATCGGGAGCGATCAGCAGGAAGGACAGGGAGCATCGATGGAAGCGCTCAAGACCATCAAGAACGGCAGCAAGGTCAAAGGCACGTTCTCCGCCGATGAAATGAACCGGCGCCTCAAGGCGCTTCGCGATCACATGGCCGCGGACGGGATTGATGCAGCGCTGTTCACCTCGATCCATAACATCAATTATTTCTCCGACTTTCTCTATTGCGCCTTCGGACGCCCCTACGGTCTGGTGGTCACCCAGAACGAGTCGACCACCATTTCCGCCAATATCGATGCCGGTCAGCCCTGGAGGCGGAGCTTTGGGCAGAATCTCGTCTATACTGATTGGCAGCGGGACAATTTTTTTCATGCCGTCTCCGACCTCCTGTCCCATCACGGCAGGATCAGGCTTGGCGTGGAGTTCGATCATCTCAGCATCGAGCGGCTGGAAAAGCTGAAGGCGGTTCTCCCTCAGGCCGAAATCATTGACGTCTCGGCCGATGTGATGCGGCAGCGGATGGTGAAGTCGCCTGAGGAGATCGTCCTCATCCGCGAAGGGGCCAGGATTGCGGATATCGGCGGCGCGGCGGCGGTCGAGGCCATCCAGGTGGGTGCGGGCGAGCATGAGATCGCGCTTCACGCGACCCAGGCCATGGTGAAGGAGATCGCCAAGGCCTTTCCGCATGCCGAGCTGATGGATACCTGGACCTGGCTGCAGTCCGGGATCAACACCGATGGCGCCCACAACCCGGTGACCTCGAAGCGGCTGGAGCTCGGCGACATTCTGAGCCTGAACTGCTTTCCAATGATCGCCGGCTACTACACGGCGCTTGAGCGCACGCTCTTTTGCGAGAGCGCCGACGAGGCGTCGCTCCGTTACTGGGCGATCAATACCGAGGTGCATTACCGGGGCATCGAGCTGATGAAGCCCGGCAACCGCTGCTGCGACATCGCGGCCGAGCTGAACGAGATCTACCAACGCCACGGCGTGCTCGATCGGCGCACCTTCGGCTACGGCCACTCGTTTGGCGTGCTCAGCCACTATTACGGCCGCGAGGCCGGCCTGGAGCTGCGCGAGGATATCGAAACCGCGCTTGAGCCCAATATGGTGGTCTCGATGGAGCCGATGATCATGATCCCGGACGGCGAGCCAGGAGCAGGCGGCTATCGCGAGCATGACATCCTGGTGATCACCGAAACCGGTGCCGACAACATCACCAAATTCCCGATTGGCCCCGACAAGAACATCATCCGCAAAGCCATCGCCATCTAAACCGATCCACGGTTTCGGCGGCGCTGCCGCCTAGACCGTCACCGACCTCCCCGCCAAGGAACCGCATACCGTGGGGCCAGGCACTAACCCGAAGTCGAGCCCGGCGGCGCTGCCGCCCAGTTTGATCTTGCTGCGGGTGCGAAGCGGGCGACCAGGGCGTCGACACAGGCGCGGACTTTGGGCGAGAGGTGGCGGTTATAGGGGAAGACCGCGTAGATGCCGGTGTCGAGGGCGGTAGGGCTGACGGTGTAGTCATCGAAAACGGTTTCCAGGCGACCTTCGGCGATGTCGTTGCCAACCAGCCAGGTCGGCACCACCAGGAGGCCCTGACCGCTCAGCGCCATGGCCACCAGTGCCTCGGTATTGTTGGTCTGGAAGTCGCCGCTGACCTGGACATCCTTGATCTCGCCGTCGGGCGCGCGGAAATGCCAGATCGGCCGGTCATTGCCGCGTTTGTAGATGAGGCAGTTGTGATTCCGAAGATCGTCCGGCGTCTGCGGCCGGCCCCTTTTCGCGAAGTAGTCGGGGCTGGCGCATAGGACGCGGATATTGGGCGCCAATTTTCTTGCGACCAGGCTGCTGTCCTGCAGCTCGCCGATGCGCACGGCGAGATCGATCCCCTCCTCCACTAGATCGACGAAGGCATCGGTCAGGCTGAGATCGAGCGAGAGGTCCGGATACTGCCGAAGGAAGTCCGGCAGCATCGGCAGGACATGCGCGCGGCCAAACGCGGTCGGCAGGTTCAGGCGAAGCGTTCCGCGCGGCTCGGCTTCGAGCTGGGTGACGGAGAGCCGCGCTTCCTCGACCTCGGCCAGGATGCGCCGGGCGCGCTCCAGATAAAGGCGCCCCGCCTCGGTCAGGCTGAGCCGTCGGGTCGACCGGTTCAAGAGCCGAATGCCAAGATCGTCCTCGAGGGAGGCGATCCCGCGGGCCACGGACGACGGCGCCAGGCCCAGCTCCCGGCCTGCCGCGGAAAAGCTGCCGCCATCGACCGCCTCGACCAAGAGATTCATCGCTTCGAAGGTGTTCATACTGATTCTCGTCTGTGCGAAAAACGCAAAGATCCTATCCAAATTAATCGGATTATCAATTCATGTGCCAAGACATAGATTGAGCTGCAGATGAAGCGGCTGACGTCATGCCGATCGCCGCAGCGGAGAAAAAGGAGATAGAGATGTCGACGATCAAGCACATGAACGGGTTCGAGACGCCGGCTCAGGACGCGATCGAGCGTGGCATCGCACAGGGCCGCCGGCTCCATGCCGAGGCGATCAGGGGCACGTTGGCGTCCCTGTTCTCACGCCGGAAGGATGATGAGACCCGGAGCAAGAGCGAGCATCTGCCGGAAGGTGCAGCACCGGCTTAAACACGGCTGCCATCCCCCGGCTTTCGCCGTATGATCACCCTTTCAGGAGGTCATCGCGGCAAGCCGGGGGAGGCGGATCATGCGGCTTTTGGTCTTTCAGCACATCGCCTGCGAGCATCCGGGGCGCCTGCGCGGCTTTCTCGCCAAGGATGGCGTCGTCTGGGATGCAGTCGAACTGGATGCGGGCGAGCCGATCCCCAATTTGCACGCTTATGACGCCCTTTGGGTGATGGGCGGCCCCATGGATGTCTGGGAGACCGATGCCCATCCCTGGCTGGTTTCGGAAAAGGAGGCGATCCGCCGCTGGGTGGTCGACCTCAGAAAGCCCTTTCTCGGCATCTGCCTCGGTCACCAGCTTTTGGCCGATGCCCTCGGTGGACGCTGCGCGCCGCTCTCGCCGCCTGAGATTGGCGTCCTCGACGTCGAGCTGACCGCGGAGGGGCTGACCGATCCGATCTTCGCCGACATGCCCAAACGCCAGCGGTGCCTGCAATGGCACGGCGTCGAAGTGACCGAGCCGCCGGCCGGCGCCGTCATCCTTGCGTCCTCGCCCGTCTGCCAGGTGCAGGCGCTGCGCGTCGGCGATCATGCCTGGTCCATGCAGTATCACGTTGAGGTCGAGGACGACACCGTCGACAACTGGGGTGTGATACCGGCCTATCGTGACGCGCTGGAGAGGAGTCTCGGCCCGGGTGCCATCGACGATCTCCGGCGCGACGCCAGTCAGGCCATGCCGGGTTTTATCGACACTGCGGCAAAGCTCTACGCCAACTTTCGAACGGCTGTCGCGGACACCCTCTGAGCTGGTGCTACGCGGCGTGTCTGGCTTGGATCGGTCGGACACCCATGCTCGCTTGAGCGAT
>JBCCIN010000238.1:0-8146 GCA_039028235.1 Pseudomonadota bacterium | reverse complement strand
CTTGACCTCGGTTCGGGATGTGTTGAACAGCTCGTCGCTGACATCCCTGAGGAAGGGTGAAGCCGGCAGCTCACGCTCGGCACCGCGCCAGGCCCGTTTCTCGGCGTGGGTCAGGAACAGGCGGTCCATGGCGCGGGTCATGCCGACGAAGGCGAGCCGTCGCTCCTCGGCCAATACCGCGTTCTCCGTACCTTTCCCGAACGTGAGCGGCAGGATGCCGTCCTCCATGCCGGTCATGAAGACGATCGGAAATTCCAGGCCCTTGGCGGCATGGATGGTAAGGAGCGAAACGCGATCGGCGCGCGGATCGAAACAGTCGGCTTCGGTGGCGAGCGGCACGGCGTCGACGAACCAGTCGAGTCGATCGTCACAGCTCGCGGCCAGGGCCAGGAGCTGCTGCAGCGTCGCTTCGAGATCGGCGATCTCATCAATCTCGGCATCGCGCATGACCGCCGCGGCGGCGGCTTTGAGTTCTGCGGAGGCCGCAGCGCCGGCCATCGGATCGACCCGATGCAGGATCGCCTGGGCGGCGGCCTCTTCGATCAGCAGATCGTGATTATGCTTCTTGTAGGGCATGCCCGAGCGCTCGAAGGCCTCGGTGATCACTTTCGCCTGCGCCTCCGTGCGGTAGAGAACCGCGAAGTCGGCGAAGGAGAGTTCTGCCTGCCGGCGGTCGTCCGCGCGGCCGCTATCGATGGAAAAGAAGCTGTGGCCGCCGATCAGCTGTTCGATGCTGTGGATGACGAACTCGGCTTCCGCCTTGTCGCTCGCCGCTTTGTGGATGGTGATCCGCTCTTCCATCTGGCGGACGTACTCCAGGCCGGCCGATGCGCCCTCTTCGCCAGCCTCGATCACTTCACCCGAGGCCTTCACGATGGTGCCGCTCGAGCGGTAATTGCGGCGGAGCGTCACCGCCTTTGCATTCGGATAGTCGTCATGGAAGCGCTGAAAGCTTCTGGGGTCCGCGCCACGAAATCCGTAGATCGCCTGGTTCGGATCGCCTATCGCCAGAATGTTCGCATCGGCTGAGGCGAGCAGCTGGATCAGGCGATATTGCTGCTCGTCGATGTCCTGGAACTCGTCGACGGAAATCCAGGCATAGCGCTCCCGATATTGGGCCGCGAGATTTTCGTGGTTGCGGAGGAGGCGAACGGTGAGGCCGATCAGATCGTCGAAGTCCACCCAGCCCCGCCTGACCAGCTCCGGCTGATAGACTTCGAGGGCTGCTGCCACCTCGTCGTTTGCTCGCTGCGCCGTGCGCTTTGAGCGGGAGATGTCGGCGAGCAGCTTTTTTGCCTGGCGCGGCGATATGTCGAGCAGTGCCTTGATCAGTTCGGTGCGCTCGATATCGTCGGCGACCCGGAAGTCCGCCGGCAGCCGCGCTGCGGTCGGCTGCTCCTGCAGGATCGTCTGGCCGAGCGAATGAAAGGTGTGGATCGGAATGCGTTCCGCATCCTTCGGCAGGAGACGGGTCAGGCGCTCGCGCATCTCCAAGGAGGCCCGGCGGGTGAAGGTGATCGCAAGGCAATTCCTCGCGGGCACGCCCTCCTCGGCGATCAGATGGGCGATCCTGTGGGTGAGCGTGCGGGTTTTGCCTGAGCCGGGACCGGCGATGATCAGCACCGGCCCCGACGTGATCGCCGCAGCCGCACGCTGCTCCTCGTCCAGCGCCGCCAAAATCCCATGCCGCGGAAACATATTCGACTGGGTGGTGGCAGCGCCACCGGCTTGACTTGGCGCCGGTGTCTCAATCGGGGCGGGGGCGTCAGTCTTTGGCGCTTTGGGGATGGGGGCGGTTTCGATGGCAGAAGCCGCCGGCCGTTTGTCGCCGATCGCCTTGGGCAGGTCGAACAGCAGGCCGCCGCTCTTGGCCTCCCTGAGTTCGTCCTCGTCGAACAGGCGGATGACGCCATACTCGCCGTCATAACCACCTTCGCGAATGACCTCACCCGCCCTAAGCCGGCTGATCGCCTCGCCGAGGAGACCGTCATCCGCACGCCGGACATCTTCGACCGGCACCTCATTCAGAATCTCGAGCTCGGAGCCGAGTGTTGTTACCAGATGCTGGTAGCTTTGCGCGACCCGCTTGCTCGCAGGACCAACGCCTTTGACCTCGCTGATGACCTCGTGCAGCGGCACCAGATTGACCACCTCGCCGGCGGTCGCGGGTGGCGACACATCGGCCGGGCGGCGGTCCGCCAGCTCCTCGACCCGATGCAGCACACCCACGGTCAGCGGCTGGCCGCAGACCGGACAGCGGCCATCACGGCGCCTGGTTTCATCAGGGGCAAGGCGCACGCCACACTTCCTGTGGCCGTCCAGGTGATATTTGCCTTCGTCCGGGAAGAACTCGACGGTGCCGAGATAGCCGTCCCCCGTTTCGAGCGCCCGCTTGATGCCAAGATAGTCGAGCGTGCCGTCGAAAGCCGTCGCCTCGCGGCCGAGCTTGATCGGCGAATGGGCATCGGAATTGGAGACGAGACGATAGCGGTCGAGCGAGGAAATACGCCAGTTCATCTCGGGATCGGAGGAAAGGCCGGTCTCCACTGCAAAGATGTGGTCGGCGAGATCACCGTAGCAGTCGGCGATGCTGTCGAAGCCCGACTTCGAGCCCATGGCAGCAAACCAGGGCGTCCAGATATGCGCCGGGATCAGGTAGCTGTCGGGGTGGGACCTGAGCGTGATCTCCAGAAGATCGCGGCTGTCCAGGCCAAGGATCGGGCGGCCGTCGGATTTGAGATTGCCGATGCGCGAGAGATCGACGATCAGCCGGTCCGCGGCCTCCAGATCGGGCACATAGATGAGATGATGGACCTTCCGGGTCTTCTCGCCCTTCTTGTAGATCGTGGAAATCTCGACTTCGAGCATGAAGCGGACGATGTGGTCCCGGCAGGCTGCCGGCAGCCGCGCGGCGATCTCGGCTTCGAGATCGGGACGAAGACGGAACAGGCCGGGCTCGGCCGGCACCAGCTTGTCCTTGATCTCGGCATTCCAAGCAGGATGAGTGAAATCGCCGGTGCCGACGAGCGCAATGCCCTTCTTCGCGGCCCAATAGGCCAGATGTTCGAGATCCGCGTTCTTGCTGGTCGCCCGTGAATATTTCGAGTGGACGTGCAGATCCGCGTAGAACCGCATCGGATGGCCTTCCCCCATTGGCCTTGTGGCTTATCGACCCGAAAGCGCGAACATCGGTGACAGCGATCACTTGAGGCGCGCTCACTATAGGCGATCAAACCTTAGGGCTAAAGGGGCAAATCCTATCCACATTCAATATATGGACAATTTTTTCCCTAAAACCCCTGGATATTGGGCTTTCCCAGCGTTTCCAAAAGATTGGAGCGATGTTCGCGTCGATAGAGCACCAGCGCCACCCAACCGGTGAGGAACATGAAAATCAGCGGGTGAAGAAACCAGCCAAGCGCCGCGAGACCGAAATAATAGGCGCGGATTCCGCGGTTGAAATGGCGGCCGGTCGAGGTCGCGATATTGGCCGCACGCCTGGCGATTTCATGGCACTCCTCGTCCAGTCGGTCGTGGGCCGGCACGGCACCCACCAGGATCAGGCAGTAGTTGTAGTGGCGAAAAGCCCAGGTGAACTTGAAGAAGGCGTAGACAAAGACCGCGATCAGCAGAAGCACCTTCAGGTCCCAGAGTATGGTCGAAGAGTTGACCGTGAACGGCAACTCCTGAAGCACCGCCATCGCCTTTTCACGGGCGCCGAGCACGGCAACCAGACCGGCGATAATGAACATCGTGGTGGAGGCGAAGAACGACATGCTGCGCATCAGATTGCCGAGGATCTGCGTATCCACCATGCGCACCTCGCGATCGAGCATGCGCCGCATCCAGAGCAGGCGATAGTCGCGCATCACGGTGGTCAGATTGCGCACGTCGCGCTCACGATCCGCAAACCAGGTGTAGCCGAGCCAGATCGTGAGAAACCACATCGGCGCCACCAGATCCGCCAGATCGGTGGTCACCCCGTAAAGCTCGAAGGCATAGCCGGTCACATGGCGCTCCCGTAAACGATTTCTTCACCATGAGGTGTTATCATGAAGAAATCGCTAAGGTGGCCCGCAAATTTGATCGGACAGCCTTGCGACATTGCGTCGGCGATGGGCGCACTCTACGTATGAGCGATCGACAAGAGGAGATGTTCCCTGCCCGAACCTACCCGCCGGCCACGGATCGGCCTCACCCTGGATGCCGAACAGCCAGGCGGCTTTTCCAACCTCCCCTGGTACGCGATACGCGACAATTACTGTGCAGCGGTCGCCAGGGCTGGCGGCCTGCCGCTCCCCCTGCCCCACGAGGTCGAACTTGCGGGGGACTACGTCCGGCTGCTCGACGGGCTGGTGGTGACCGGCGGCGCCTTCGACGTCGACCCCGCCCTTTATGGTGCGGCCGATCGTCATGATAGCGTGGTCACCAAGGACAGGCGGACGGCGTTCGAGATGGCCGTGCTGCAGGGCTTTTTGGATGCGGATCGCCCGGTGCTCGGCATTTGCGGCGGCCAGCAGCTGCTGAACGTCGCGCTCGGCGGCACGCTCATTCAGCATATACCGGATGCGATCGCGGACTGCCTTGCCCATGAGCAGCCCAATCCTCGAACCGAGCCCGGTCACGAGGTCGAGGTCCTGCAGGGCACGCTGCTGCACCGCCTGAGCGGTGGCGCGTCACGGCTCGCCGTGAACAGCGCCCATCATCAGGCTGCGGGTGAGATCGGCGACGGCGTGGTGATCAGCGGCAAGGCACCGGACGGCGTGATCGAGGCGATCGAAGCGCCGGAGAGACGCTTTTGCCTCGGTGTGCAATGGCATCCCGAATACAGCATCTCAGCCGCCGACGACACCATCTTCCAGGCCCTGGTCGAAGCCTGCACAACGGAGCGCTGAAGACCATGGATGACAAGGCAAGTCAGGCCCGGGGCGGCGCGCCCCTGAAGGGGAGCGCTGACAACTGTGGGTGATCAGGCAAGCCAAGCCTCGGGCGGCGCGCCCGAGAGGATTGCGAAGCGAATGGCTCGCGCGGGGCTGTGTTCCAGGCGCGATGCAGAACGCTGGATCGCGGAAGGGCGGGTCAGGCTGGACGGCGAGGTACTGACCAGCCCGGCGGTGACGGTGACCGACACGAGCCGGATCGAGGTGGATGGCAAGCCATTGCCCGTGAGCGAACCGGCGCGCCTGTTTCGCTTCCACAAGCCGACCGGCTATCTGACCGCGGCGAGCGACCCCGAGGGGCGACGGACCATCGCCGATCTGGTTCCGAAGGAACTGCCACGCCTGATGCCGATCGGGCGGCTGGACATGAACTCGGAAGGTCTTCTGCTACTCACCAATGACGGCGGCCTGAAGCGCCAGCTCGAACTGCCGTCGACCGGCTGGCAGCGGCGCTATCGTGTGCGGGTGCATGGCGATGTCGACGAAGCGAAGCTCGCTGCACTGGTCGAAGGGATCACCATCGACGGCTTCGATTATGGTCCGATCGAGGCGACACTGGAGCGCGCGCTCGGCAAGAACGCCTGGCTGAACGTCGCCCTTCGCGAAGGCAAGAACCGCGAGATCCGCCGCGTCATGGAGCATTTCGGCTGGCCGGTGAACCGGCTGATCAGGGTCAGTTTCGGCCCCTTTCACCTGGGCAAACTTGGCCGAGGCGAGGTCGACGAGATCAAAACCAAGGTGATGAAAGAGCAGGTCGGCCTGGTGCTTCAGTCGACTACACCGGCAAGCCAGCGAAAGCGACGGTTGAAGACCAAGAGCAGAAAGCCTGACGCCGCGCCGACGGCGAAGGCCTCGGCGACTGACAATGGGCAGAAACAAGGAACGATCGGAAAAAGCGCTTCTCGCCGCCAGGAAACGCTGAAGCTCGGCATCGACACGAACCGAAGCCAGGGCAAGCCAACCCGCTCGAAGCGCAGGCAGGCCGACCGCGGGGCAGGATCAACGTCGCCACAACCCGCTACCGCCTCATCCACGGCAAGTCGCGGGCGAAAAAGCAAGGGATCCCCCATCGACCGATCGCGTCATACTAGCCGCACAAAGTCCTGACCTGCGCGTTCGGGATAGCTCCTGCGTTTATCCTTCCTTGACCGCCACTGACCGCGTCATAACGGCCGCACGAAGCTCGACCCGTGTGCTCGGGATAACGGCTACGTTCAGACCTCTTTGATCCGTCGTCGATCGCGTTGCACCAAACCTGCGAAGTCCTGACCTATCCGTCGAAGATAGCGGCGCCGTTTACCTTTCCTTAGCCCGCAATTGGTCGCCTCATGCCGGCCGCACGAAGTCTTGACCAACGTGTTCAATAAAGCATCCGCATTCATCCTTCCTTAACCCGCCATCGCTATCTTCCCGCATGTCTTGCTGGTCCATGCGATCCTGGGAGTCCATGCCTGGCCCAACCTCTTTCGCTTGCGCTCGGACTCCCAGGGGCGCACGGACCAGGATGCTGATGATCGCGAGAAAAGATGAAGAAACAGTGAGGAGTACGCCGCTTGTGGCCTGTCGGTGCGCAATGATGTCGATGAGCTGATGAGGTTTCGACCCTAGAGCGGATGCCGATCGGATGTGTTCGGGATGCACGCTCTATCTCTCTGTTTCGCCACATGTCCTTGTCGAACAGGTGGTTCTACCTGCCTGGGAAAGGCTCCAGTACTACTTCCGAGACGTCCGTGTCGTTCCAGCGCTCCAAGCCCCGCGCTGCACAGGAGAGCGACAGAAACGTGACGTGGTCACACCACTAGCGGCCGAGGGCACGCAGCGCGGCGCAAGCAGCGCCGTAACCGTTGTCGATATTGCAGACGAGAAGGCCGGGCGCACAGGAGGCCAGGGCGGCGTTGAGCGCGGTCTCGCCATGGCGGGCGGCGCCGTAGCCGACCGATGTCGGCACCGCGATCACCAGTCCGGGCACGAGGCCGCCGACCACGCTCGGCAGGGCTCCGTCCATGCCGGCGACGACGATCACCACCGGCAGAGCCTTGATCTCGTCGATCCGTTCGATCAGGCGCCAAAGGCCAGCGACGCCTACGTCGTGAACTGCGAGCACGCCGATCCCGCTGAAAGCAAGTGTACGCACCGCCTCCGTCGCGACCGGCACATCCGAACTCCCCGCCGTCACCACGGCCACGGGCCGCGCGTTGACTTGACCTCGCTTCCCGTAGAAGGCGGTTTGCGAGACGGGATCATAGTCGAGGGCGTTGCGGTGGATGTCGGGAAGGTCAGCGAGCTGGGTCTCGCCAAGCCTGGTCAGCAGCATGCGCTCGTCGGCAGCAGCCACCTGATCCAGGATGGTCGAAATCTGCGCCGTCGATTTGCCGGCACAGAACACGGCTTCATCGAAGCCCAGGCGGCGGCGGCGTTCCCAATCCAGTTTGATCTGGTCTTCAGTCAAAGCGCGGTCTCGGCGTTCTCGCGGAGAAAAGCGCTGCCGCGTCGATAGGATTCGAAGGCGATGCCACCGGCATCCGGCTTGCCGACGATGTCCGCGATCTCCTCGGCAAGCGCACGCCGCGCCGTGGCATCGAGCGCGCGCAACGTCGGCTGATCCAGCTCGATGACGACACCGTCCTTCCGCAACCGGCAGCGAACGGTTTCAGGCGCCAGGCGTTCGCGCAGCAGCCTTTCGACCCGATCAATCTTCGGCAGCAAGTCGGCGTCGATGCGAAGGCCGGTCTCGATCCGGCTGGAGAGGCAGGGTGCCGCCGGCAGGTCGGCCAGATCGTCGAGGCCGAAATGCGCCGCCAGCCGGCGAACGGTTGCCTTGTCGATGCCGGCTTCGACGAAGGGATGGCGTACACCCTCGGCGTCGGCTGCCTTGAGCCCCGGCCGCCAGTCGCCGAGATCGTCGAGATTGGTGCCGGAGACAAGCTGATCCGAGGTTTTGGCCGCGAGCGCGCCGTAGAGATTGGTCTTGCAGAAAAAACAGCGGTTTGCCGGGTTGGCCCGGTAGCGTTCGTCGGCGAATTCGCCGGCATCGAGGGTTGCCAGCGTCCAGCCCTCCTTACCGGCATAGGCTTCGACCCGCGCCGTCGCCGCGGCCGGAACGGCGGGCGAGACCGCGTGAAACATCGAGGCCTGCTCGCCGAGGCGGCGATGGGCGATGAAGGCGAGCGTCATGCTGTCAACGCCGCCGGACACCGCGATGGCGG
>JBCCIN010000237.1:0-8152 GCA_039028235.1 Pseudomonadota bacterium | reverse complement strand
GCCGTTCTCCGCCGCATGGCGCAAAAACGGCTGCCCCGCATGGTCTTCGACTTCATCGACGGCGGCGCCGAGGACGAGGTCACGCGCGATCGAAACGAGAGTGATTTCAACGCGCTGGAGTTCCTCCCCCACCCCCTGATCGGCACCTCCACCCGCGATCTTTCCGTCGAGCTCTTCGGCCAGCGCCTCGACCTCCCCATCCTGATCGGCCCAACCGGCCTCGCCGGCATGGTCTGGCCCCGTGCAGAAGTGCACGCCGCCGAGGCAGCCCACAACGCCAACACCGTGTACGTTATGAGCCACGCCTCGACCGTCAATATCGAGGATCTCGCCAACCAGTCGACCGGCGCTAAGTGGTTCCAAACATTCATGTATCGCGACCGCGGCCTGGTCAAATCCTTCGCCGAGCGATCGAAAGATGCTGGCTACAAAGCCCTCGTCCTCACCATCGACAACCAGGTCCTGGGCCAGCGCGAGCGCGACCTCGAAAACGGCTTCATGATCCCGCCAAAACCCAGGTTTCGCAACGGCTTAGACCTCATCCGCTGCCTCCCCTGGCTGATGCGCATGACCCGCGCGCCCAGGGTGACCATGGCCAACTACGTCACCGACGAACGCAGCGATATTCTCTCGCTAAGTCAATATGTTGCCGACATTCTCGACCCGACCATGAGCTGGCGCGACGTCGACTGGCTGCGCTCCATCTGGTCCGGCCCGCTGCTCCTGAAGGGCGTCCTTCACCCCGAAGAAGCGAGGCTAGCCCTCGATCATGGCATCGACGGGCTGATCGTCTCCAACCATGGCGGCCGCCAGCTCGACGGCGCGATCTCCTCGATCTGCGCCCTGCCGATGATCGTCGATCAGGTCGCCGGCCGCGTGCCCGTCCTTTTCGACGGCGGCATCCGCCGTGGCGGCGACGTGGTCAAGGCACTGGCCCTTGGCGCGACCGCCTGCCTGATCGGCCGGCCGCATCTGTTCGGCCTTGCAGTCGGTGGCCAGGCAGGTGTCAGCCGCATGTTCGACATTCTACGCGCCGATATCGACCGGGTTCTCACCCTCGGCGGCTGGGACGGCATCGGCGACCTCAACCGCGGCTGCCTCGCGTTGCGCAGCGAATGGCGCCCGCATGGCTTCTTCGGCGACAACGGCGACAACGGCCCCGACCGCCTTTTCTCCAGTCAGGAAGGCGGCCGAGAACTGGTAACGGCGACATCTGATTCGCGCAGCTATGGCCTCTGGCGACATGAGTAGAACACAGGATTGCGGCAGGCTCGAAAAGCCTCACTTCGTCCGTATGATCTCGTTCGGATCAGCGCGTGGATCGCGGGCACCCCAGCGGCCCGCCTCGACCTGTGCCAGGAATTCCGCAAGCGCTCGATTGATCTGATCCGGTTCTTCGAGATTGAGAGCATGCCCGGTCTTGGGCAGAACCATCAAGCCGGACGCCTTGATGGTGCGTTTTAGAAAGATGCCGGGCTGAAGCGTGTGGTCATCTTCGTCCCCACAGATGATCAGCGCCGGCAGATCGAGCGCCTTAAGCTCATCCTCCAGCGCATAGAGTGAGGGACGGTTCGCCTGCACGCCACGCATGGTGTTGGCGCTGCCGATCGGATCGTGACCGGCGAGGCCATCCACCATGTCCTGCCAGCCGCGCGGATCCTTGGCCTGGAACTGCACCCGCGCAGCGCTGGCACCGTAAATCTGCGCAAAGACGGCGCTGCCCTTACTTTCGAAGGCCGACGCCGCCTGCTCGGACAACGTTCTGAATTCACCCTGACGTTCCAGCTCGGCACCATAGCCGATGCCCGCGAGCACCAGAGAGCGGGCGCGATCTGGAAAATCCAGACCGGCATGCAGCGTGGCAAAGGCTCCCATGGAAAGGCCTACGATATGGGCACGTTCTGCGCCCGCAGCGTCGAGCACGGCGACGATGTCGCTAGCGGCGATTTTCTGGCCGTAGCGCCCGACGTCTTCCGGCACATCTGATGGCGGGTAGCCCCGTGCGGCGAAAGTCAGGCAGCGATAGCGCCGGCTGAAAAACCTGATCTGCGGCTCGAAGCTTCGGTGATCGCCCGCAAACTCATGGACGAAGATCAGCGGATCACCACTGCCGGCCTCTTCATAGTAGAGACGGGTGCCGTCGGCGGCGGTTGCGAAAGCCATCTCGTTTCTCCCAGGATTCCTCCTGATCACTCAAGTCGCGAATTGCTCGCCTTGACAAGAGCCCCGCTGACATGGCCGAAAGGAAACTTGAATAGCGACGCAACGCGCCGTGATGATCTACGCCGTCTTCGGAGAGACCGACCATGTTTAAAGCACTCATGCTGACCCGACATGACGACAAGTCCGTCACCGCCAAGGTCGAGGAAGTGGCAGAGGATCGGCTGCCAGCAGGCGATGTGCTGGTCGACGTGGACTACTCGACCATCAACTATAAAGACGGGTTGATCATCCACAACAAAGCACCGCTGGTCCGCGATTTTCCGCACATTCCGGGTGTCGACTTCGCCGGTACGGTTGCGGAGACTGATCATGCGGGGTTGGCCGTCGGCGACAAGGTGGTGCTGAACGGTTGGGGTGTGGGTGAGCGCCATTGGGGCGGACTCGCCGAGCGTGCCCGTGTTCAGGGTGACTGGCTGGTCAAGATTCCAGCAGGCTGGACAACACGGCACGCCATGGCGATCGGTACGGCCGGCTATACCTCCATGCTCGCGGTGATGGATCTGGAAGATCATGGCATGACGCCTCAGAAAGGCGAGGTGCTGGTGACCGGCGGTGCCGGCGGCGTCGGCTCGATCGCCATCGCCCTCCTCGCCAAAGCGGGCTACGAGGTAACGGCGTCTACGGGGCGGCCGGAGACCCAGGACTATCTGCGATCGCTCGGTGCCAGCCAGTTCATCGACCGCGCCGATCTTGCGGAGACGTCGGGCAAGCCGATGGAAAAGGCGCGCTTTCAGGCCTGCATCGATGCGGTTGGCGGCTCGACCCTCGCGCGCGTGCTCGGCCAGCTGCAGCCCCAAGGTGCGCTGGCCGCAGTCGGCAATGCCGGCGGCAATGACGTCACCACCACTGTCATCCCCTTCCTGCTGCGCGGGATCAAGCTTCTCGGGATCGACTCTGTCTATCAGCCAAAGCCGAGACGCGAGGCTGCATGGGCGCGTCTGGCGCAGGATCTCGACCTCGATCTCCTAGAGTCGACCATCCAAGAGAGCGGGCTGGCCGACGTGCCTGAGAACGCCGCATCGATCCTCCGCGGTCAGGTCAAGGGCCGCATCGTCGTCGATGTTCGAAGGTAGTGGTACGGCCACTTCGGAAGATTCCCCGTGCGCCCTCGAAAACTTGGCGGCATACCGTCCTCGCGGGCGTTGACCTTGGGACTCAAATGATGAGGTCATACCACTGATCAATGTGGGCCTCGCCAAGCAAATAGAACTACAGAAAATCTTTATCCCCTTGAGCGATATTTTTTAAAAATTTGGAAAAACCATCAATGAGTTATAGCAACTAAAAGGCGACAAAAAACTAATCTTTGGCTACTCCAAAGAAACTACATTGATTTAAGTTAATAATTGTCCGCAGCCTCACTTGTCATTCATGCCTCCATCGCTTACCAAAATTGGCGTTTCGCACAGAACTAGGGTCGGTGGTCACGAATTAGGGTGTGCACCTTCTGATGTGCCTTTTCCGATCAAAGCCGTTGGGGGAGTTCAGCATGACAGCCTGCGATAGCGTGGGATTATGGAGTATGAAGGAGTTTCGCCGTTCAGCCTTCTCGCTCGCCGCTGGCAGTGTCCTTTTACTGTCGGGCCTTGCAATCAGTGACGTGAAGGCAGCACCTGCCGATGGTTTGAACGGTCAGCAGCCCACCATCGCCGATCTCCTGCCTGGGTCTTTCGGCCCGGCCAGCAGTGAGTATCAGGTTGCCGCCACCGATGATGTCGCCAGTGATGCTGACGAGCCCCAGGATGCGCAGTCGGCTCACGACGATCTGTTCGGTGAAAGCCGCTATCCGTCGGCCGCCACCTGTGGCACCTGCCACCCCAAGCAATATGAAGAGTGGGCGATCTCGCAGCATTCCTATGCGCAGCTGAGCCCGGTCTACATGGCCATCAACAACTTCTTGAACTTCAGCACGTCGAGCTCGATGGGCGACTTCTGCCTGCGCTGCCACAATCAGGTCGGCGCCAATCTCGGCGAAAGCCCGTTCATCTCAAACCTCGAGCGGCATCCCACCTCGCGCGAAGGCATCACCTGCGTGGTCTGCCACCGCATCACCAAGGGCTACAACAAAGTTAGTGGCCGTCTGGCTCTGGCTGAGGGCAGCCTCCTCGATCCGGTGATGGGTCCGGAAGGCAATGCCGAGATGGAGCGCGTTCTGAAGGACGACAAATACCGCGTCGTCACCGAGGAAGAGGAACTCGGTCGCAAGATCCACACGGAAGCGAAGAAGTTCGAGCCGATCTCGACCCCAACCTTCTGCGGTTCATGTCATGACGTGACGCTGTTCAACGGCTTCCGTCTGGAAGAGGCGTTCAGCGAATATCGCCTGTCGCCGGCTGCCGATCGTGGTGTGACCTGTCAGGACTGCCATATGGGCAAGATCCAGGGCATTCCATCGGACTTCGACTACGGACCGGCTGCGGTCGTGGGTGGTGTCCCAACCAAGCCTCGGAAGCTTTCGAACCACCTGTTCTCGGGTCCTGACTACTCGGTCATCCACCCGGGCATCTTCCCGCACAACGCCGACGCTCAGCAGCTCGCGACACTCGAGCAGTGGCTGGAGTTCGATCATGAGGCGGGCTGGGGTACGGATGAATTCGAGGACAGCGCGCCGGCAGGCTACGAATTTCCGGATACTTGGGCATCGATTGATGATCGCTACGATGCGCGGGAAATTCTCGACATTCAGTTCGAGCGTCTGGACTTCGCCCGCAAGAAGCGCCTCGAAGTTCTCCGGAACGGATATCACCTCGGTGACGTCAAGATCGAGGAAGCCAGCGCCGATGGGATCGAGTTCGAGGTCGAGGTGAAGAACATCACCGATGGCCACAACGTTCCGACCGGCTTCACCGGTGAGCGCGTGGTCTGGCTTGAGGTGACGGTCAAGGATGCCGAGGGCAATGTTGTCTTCGTGTCCGGTGACCGCGACCCCAATGGCGACCTGCGCGACCTGCACTCGCTCTACGTCCACAACGGTGAACTGCCGGAGGATCCGTTCCTCTTTAACCTGCAGTCCAAGTTCGTTGTGACCCAGGGACGGGGCGGCGAGCGCGAGGCGGTCATTCCGATCCCTTACACGGTCACCGCTCTGCCGATCGTGCGGCCGACGACACTTTCACTGGTGTTCGCTGGCGAGCCGACCACGGAGCGTAACCACAGGAAGGGCATCGAGCCGCTTGGCAACCGCTGGGCACCCTATGAGATCGCCGGCAGCAAGCTCACCGGTAAGGGTCCCTACACAGCCACCATCCGCCTGAACTCGCAGATGGTTCCGGTCAACCTGATCACCGCGGTGCAGCGTGTCGGCTTCGACTACGGCATGAGCGCCAAGGAGGTTGCCGACGCTGTGGTCGCAGGTGCCGACATTCTTTGGGAAAAGATGGTGACCTTCGACGTTCACAATGACAGCACTGTCAGCCGGAACGCCACAGGCGACGCCTGGATCGAAGGTCAGCTTCGCCAGTAATGGCTGAAATCAAAGCTACTTTGACGTTATGGGTTTGAGGGATCGACGGGAGGTCTGGCGAAAGCCGGCCTCCCGTCGATCCTGAGAGCTGACAGCTTCACGCCCTTTTTGGTTTAGTTGACCGCCGACAAAGAGACGGTGGGATGAAGCTCAAAAAAGATCTGAATTGAAGAAAGAGCGCGACCTTCTGGGGGAGAGGGCCTCTTGGTCATCGAGACACTCAAAAGTACGGGCGGTAAAACGGCTCGGACGGTTGTCGTCGGTTCCGCGATCGCATTGGCAGCCGCGGGTATGGGCGCGGCTCTGTCGGACAAGGCGCGTGCCGAGTTCTTCCTCGGCGAGAGCCGCGGCGACACCAAGATCAACGACAAGCCTACCAAGTTTTTCACCATCGGGGACATTCCCGAACGGCCAGCCCTGATCATCGAATGGGGTGAGAATTTCCTCGGTGAGGGTAATCTGCAGCAGGGCTTCGAGCTGCCGACGGGTGCCGTCTGGGCGCCAGCGCTCTGGGTGTTCGGCACCCTTCGCTCCGCCGTGCAGACCCTCGACACCGGTATCGGAGACAGCGACCGGATTACCGACTGGACCAACCGCTTCGACTTCTTCGCCAATCTACAGCTGACCGCCACCGAGAAGATCGTGCTCGGCATTCGTCCGCTGGACAAGAATCGGCCCGGCCAGTTCTCAGGGTATCGATTCGAGGGCGAGGCCAATGGCGACGACGAGGGCTTTCTCGACTTCACCAATGGCAATATCCGCACGCTGTTCGCGGAAGGCGACTTCGGCAGCCTGTTCCCGGCCCTCGACCCGCAAGGGACGAGCTGGCTCGACTACGGTTTCACCGTCGGCCGTCAGCCACTGATCTTTCAGGATGGCATCCTCCTGAACGACACCCAGGATGCCATCGGCATCGTCCGCAACAATGTACGCCTACCCGGCGTGTCCAATCTTCGGGTCAGCGGTCTCTGGGCCTGGGATTCGGTCAATCGCGGCGCCACCGGCATCGGCAATGGCGGCGAGCGAGAGGGCGACCTCAATCAGTTCAGCCTGTTCACCGCGTTCGATACCGAATTCAAAACCGTCAATGCCGACTTCATCTATACGCTGGACAGCGACGACAACAGCGCGATCGAAGATGGCGACAGTTTCCATGCTGGTATCTCGATCGCCGAGCGCATCGGCCGCTACAGCCTGACATGGCGGGCGAACGGCTCGCTCGCGATCGAAGAGGAGAGCGATCTGGTTACCGACGGTGTCCTGCTCTCCACCGAGCTTTCCTGGACACCGCATCGCTCGGACGACACCATCTGGATCAATCCGTTCGTCTCGCTTGGCAACTTTTCTCAGGCCGGCCGCGAGAATATCGACGGTGGCGGACCGCTCGCCGCTCTCGGCATCCTCTACGCTTCACCGAATCTCGGCCAGTTCGGCTCCGAGCTCGACAACAAGGCCAACGACAATTTCGGTGCTGCCATCGGCTATCAGGCGTTCTGGAACGATCACTGGACCAATCTCGGTCTGGAGATCGCGGGCTTCAAGGATCTTGGCCTCGAAGACCAGCTGCAGCAGGGTTTCGAATGGCAGGTCGGTGTCGGCTTCCAGGCGCAGCAGAAGGTCACTCAGCAGTCACTGGTGCAGCTCGAAGCCTTCTATGCTCTGCAGGAAGGCGAAGGCGACATCGAGGTGGACGACGACGCCTATGGCGGCCGTCTGGAGTTTCTCTACCAGTTCTGACCAGGGTCTCAAAGAAATCAGGAGAAGCGGGGCGTCGCCGATGGCGCCTCGCTTTTTTTTGTCGTCAGCCTCCGGCCGTCAGATCCTGAACGACGACGCTGCAGTCATGGGTGCGCAGCTTCGACTTGATCTGATCACAGGCAGCCTGTGCTTCCGGATCGGAGGTGAAAGGCGTGGTCAGCACGCGATAGAAGGGATCGTCTCCCCCTGTTGCCGCCACCTCTTCGAGCTGCATCGTCTTTCCGACGAGAATATCCGGCACCGCGGTCTGCATGGCCTGCCAGTAGCGCTGCGCCTCATCGATCGACCAGAGCGTCGAGAGGTGGATTGCGTAGGAGACGTCGCTGGCCGTAGCAGCCTCGTTGAGAATGGCGACGGCCTGTTCCTGCGGGTCGTTCGGCAGCCCCTGGAGCGCCGAGGTCACGATCTCACCCGGCCTCGCCAATGGTCGTATCGCCGCGGGCTGATCGCCCTCCGGCGATGCGGCCGCATCCACGTCCGTGTCGGCATTGGCTACCTCAGCATCCGAGGCCGCCTCGGTACCTTGGACAGCCTCAGGATCTGGTGAACCGGCTACGCCTGCGACGGGCTCATCATCTGAGGTAACGTCATCTTCGGCGGTGTTGGCACCGCCGATCGGGTTCAGCGCCGGGACGGGGACACCACCGGCGGCCGCTGCCCTTGCGAGATCAGCCTCGGCCTTGGACAGCTCCGTCAGCTTTTCGAGCG
>JBCCIN010000236.1:0-8238 GCA_039028235.1 Pseudomonadota bacterium | reverse complement strand
GACGCGCTCGATCCGAGGGATCGGTGACACGAGCCGTGTCGGGCCGGGCTTGGCATGTCCGCTTGCTCCGAGCAAACCGGCCACGAGCTGAAGCCACTGGTCGCCGGTATTGAGTGCCACGTGTGGACACTAGAGCTTTTCCGGGTCAGGTCGATCCAGCCCGCTCCCCCTCCCGACCACCCATAGGGTACCCTTGCATTGGGCGGTCGGGAGGGGGAGCGGGCTGGTGCCGCGTACAACTGCTACGGAAATGCTCTAGGTTTCGGTTTTCGGAAGCGTAGCGATCAGGTCGTAGTCGAAGAGCGTGCGTGAGACTCTTGGCCGGAGTAAACAAAGTTGGTCATAGAAAGGAAAAGGCGCGCACAGAGCCATGAGATAGCTGCTGAGAGCAGAAGAGCGTTGGCTTGATGAATGATCTTTAGGACGGTAGGCGCCTCAATAACCGCTGTCAGCACCTCAAGCCCAACTTGCATGGTCAAAAAAACGAGGGCCGACTGAGCTAAGGTGCGCAATTGCGGTTCTTTCAATGAGATCCCAATGAACAAGATCAGCGCAAAAACCACGACTGCATATACAACGCCAGTCATTCTCGGTAGATCAAAAATATTCTCAAAATCAATGTTCATGGATGGCGAATAAGCAATCAAAATAGTAAAAATGATAAACATTAGAAATGGTGCATATTGTTTTACTATATCGACAAGATATGGTGAGTTGAAAGTTATCTTCAGCTTGGAAGAATTTATCTTTATTTTTAATTGAGATCTTAAATCAATTCAAATAAATATAGCTGGAAGAACCAAAATTGAAGAAAATATGTATGCCGCTCCTTGTAACAATGGATATTGTTTCAATAAATTGAAAATAGCTACAATAAATAAAGTGGAGGTGATTGTAAAATCTATTGAGAACTTTATTCTATTGTTTCTCCATTCGCGGATAAGTACGATAATCATCAGCACCAATAAAAACATGTAAAAGCTCAGCCGATAAGTCCATTCGATCATGACCTCAAAATACGTGAACCCGGCGTCAGCGGGCATATCAGAAGGCAATGGGATCCATTGACCGTGGCAGGTGGGCCAATCAGGACAGGGAAGATCCGAGTACGTCGCGACGAGGTAGGCGCCGAGCAAGGTAACGCCGAACCAAAGAAGAAGGACAGTGACGATCAACGTCGAAATGCGTTGCATGGCTCTCTCAAAGACGCCTCGGAATATCAGTGAACAAACGTGTTTTGTTGTTGTTTATTCAACACATTCTACTGATTTGCGACAAATATCTGGCCAGTGGAATCAATCCATTGAGGCGAGTTTTGGTCAGAAAAGGCTATTGCCGTTCTTGGCTGAATGCGACCGCTCTCGCCCTTAAACCGGACGTGCATCCGTAGGATAGGTTAGTCTGCTCCAGATCAGCCCTGGCCGCCGTCCCTCACACCGAAAACTCCGCCAGATCCAGCGTCGATTTCTTGCCGAGATGCCGCCGGTTCTGCTTGAGCCAGCGCTCCGCGCAATCCCGCCCGGCCTCCTTCAGATAGGTCAGGAAATTCCAAGCGGTGTTGTTCTTGCTGCTGACGCCTAGCGGCGCCATGACGTCGGGGTCGGTGATGCGATGGAAGTAGATCGGGCGGTAGTCCTCGGTCTCGAGGTCGCCGCACTCCAGCAGGCGGGTGATGGTGGCGATGCTGCCGAGCTCGCGCATCAGGGTGGCGTTCATCGTGACCTCGTTCAGACGGTCGACGATGTCGCGGGACGTGATCGGCAGCTCCTTACGCATCATGGGATTGAGCTGCACGACGACGATGTCGGCTGCGCCGCAGGTCTTGATCAGGGGCTTGAGCACGGGATTGCCGGTAAAGCCGCCATCCCAATAGAAATCGCCCTCGATCTCGACCGCGCGGTGAAGCTGCGGCAGGCAGGCCGACGCGAGAAATGAATCGACGCTGATATCAGCGTTGTCGAAGATCTTCAGATGATTGGTCAGAACGTTGGTCGCAGAGACGAACAGCTTGACCGCATCCTTCCGCTTGAGCGCTGGCAGATCCAGATGCCGCTGCAGCACGTCTCGAAGCGGGTTCTGATCCAGCGGGTTCAGCTGATAGGGCGAAACGAACTGTGCCATGACATCCAGCCAGATGCTGGCAGGCGACCAGTCCATGTTCCAGGCTTTGCTGAAATCGTGGAACGGTGTCGACTGATAGGGGTTGAACGCGGCCGAGCCGGTATCGGCGATGGCGCGCCAGAAATCGGCGAGCGCGTCTTTCGCTGCCATGCGCCCCTCGGCGAGGCTGCAGGCGAGCACGCCGGCGTTCATCGCACCAGCGCTAGCGCCGCTCACCCCCTGAATCTCAAGGGTCTCGTCATCGAGCATCCGGTCGAGCACGCCCCAGGTAAAGGCCCCGTGCGCGCCGCCGCCTTGGAGGGCAAGCGTGATCTTTCGAACAGTCATGTGTGGTATGACCACCTCATTGACTTGGACCTGGAGCGCTCGGATCGATGATATGCGCCCAAGTTTTTCAAGGTTGATCGGGAGCTTAGATCTAGCAAACGAATGGCGAAAAATCGACGACAAAGCGCGACCCGCGCTGGGTTGACTTGGACCTCGCCTGGACCGCGGGTGTGCCGCAGGCCTACGAACGGACACCGCAGCGAGGGTCAGGCACCAGGCAAGTCTACGCCGGCGGCCGCGCCGCCTCGTGCTCGCGGAGTCGGGGGATGAGTTCGGCGAAATTGCAGGGGCGGTGGCGGACGTCGAGCTGGTTTTTCAGGATCTCGTCCCAGCCGTCCTTGCAGGCGCCGGTCGAGCCCGGAAGCGCGAAGAGATAGGTGCCTTTGGCGACGCCGGCGGTGGCGCGGGACTGGAGCGCCGAGGTGCCGATCTTTTGAAAGCTGATCATCCGGAACATCTCGCCGAAGCCCTGGATCTCCTTTTCGACCACGGCCAGGAGCGCCTCGGGCGTGATGTCCCGGCCGGTGACGCCGGTACCGCCGGTGCTGATCACCACCTCGATCATCGGATCGTCGATCCACGCTCTGAACCGCTGCGCGATCGCATCCGGATCGTCCTTCACGATATCCCGGTCCGCCAGTTCGTGGCCCGCCGTCGTCAGCCGTTCCACCAGAAGGTCCCCGGATCGGTCATCCTCAAGCGTCCGGCTGTCGGACACGGTCAGCACCGCTATCTTCAGCGGCTGAAACGTCCGGCTCTCGTCAATTCCCGCCATGGTCCGATCCCTGCATCTCCGCCCCGTCGAGGTGGCAGCTTCGAGAGAAGTAATCGAGGCAGAGCCTCGAAACAAGTCAACCCCAGGAGCCTATAGCTCCTGGGGTTGATGGCGGCGGGAGCGATCCGCCAAGAACCTCCCGCCGCCCATCGAGGCCATGGCCTCGAAACAGCTCACCCCTGAGGGCTGGCAGCTCCCCGGTTGGCGTAGAGGCCGGGCTTGTCGTCGAAGGCGCGGTAGATCGGCCACTGATTCGCGGCCATGGCCTCGAGGGACGGGGTCGGCTGGCCGAGGCGGGCGCGGTAGTTCCACAGATTGGCGAGAACCTTCTTCGTGTAGATCCGGGTCTCGACGAAGGGGATCATTTCCAGGAACATCAGCGGGTCGCGGTCGAGGTTGAAGGCGTCCCGCCACTGGTAGACCCGGCCTGGTCCTGCGTTGTAGCCCGCCGCGATGAACATCAGATTGTCGCCGATGCCGTCGCGGTTCAGAAGTTCCTGCAGATAGGCCTGACCGAAGGTGATGGCGGTCTCAGGGTCGAGCAGGCTGCTGGTGCTCTCCAAGGTAAGGTCGGTGCGCTTGGCGATGTGCTTGGCCGTGCCCGGCATGACCTGCATCAGGCCAAGGGCGCCGACATAGCTCTCGGCCTGTGGGTTGAAGCCGCTTTCGGCGCGGATCACCGAGAACACCAGGGCGCGGTCGACATGGTAGCCGCGGTGAGGCTGCCAGGCCGGCACCGGGTAGAAGGCATCGAAGTGGACGTCACCCTTATAGCCGAGGCGGTGGGCAAGGCGCATCTCGACCGAGGGGAGGTGCAGGCTCTGAGCGAGCTTGAGGAGGCCTGCGGTCAGGTTGGACTTGGCCGAAGCGGCGAGCCGGCGCAGCTCCTTCTCCGCGAGGTCGTGGCGGCCGATCTGGGCGAGGGCCGAAGCGCGCTTGGCGGCGGGGTAGCGCAGCATGATCTCGGCGACGTCGTCCTGCACCTTGGTGGCACGCTGGTGATCGATCGCGATGCCGAGGCGCTGCTTGGCGAGAAGGCCATAGAACTGCCGCGGAAACTTCGCTGCGATCCGAAGGAAGTGCTGAGCGCGCCTGGTCTTGAAGCCGACGGCGCGGGCCGTCCAATAGGCGGCGCGGGCACGCTCACCGCTGTGGGCCTTTTCCGCCTCAGCAAGCCTGGCGAGATGGGTTGCCGCCAGGTCGATGTCACCGCTGCGCCAGGCGCTCATGCCGACGGTCCAGTGCATCTCCGGCACGACATGGCCGGAGCGGTTGGCGGCTCGGAGCGCAAGCGTCAGCGCCGGCTTGAAGTCACGCTTGACAAAGTGTGCACGGGCGAGCGCCCAGCGGCCGAGATCGGTCTCGACTGCATCGGTGATGTCGTGGATGTCCGGCTGGCGGAACAGGCGGGTCGCTTCGTCCACCCTGCCGCGGTCGCCGAGCCTGGCCATATCGCGCAGCCAGGCCTGGACGACGGTCTCCTTTGCCTCGGTGCGCCGAAGCTCGGAGCGATAGCGCACGCGGATGATCTCCTGCGAGAGCTGGCCGGTGCCGGTGAGAAAGCCCCTTGCCGGCCTGACCGGAGCGTCCGCCCCGCGTGGACGGCGCTTGAGTGCTAGCTTGTAGACACGCTTGGCGTCGGGGTGATCGCCGTAGGCCTTAAGCCAGGCGGCGAGTTCGCCATAGGACGAGCGATAGGCGGTCGGGTGCATATAGCGCTGATACTGGACGTGGCCGAGCAGCGTGTGGTCATCGAGCCGCGCCAGGAGGGCATCGGCGGCCTTCCAGGCGCCGTCTTCCTGCAGTTCGAAGATTTCGCGATAGAGGAGAGCGTTGCGCTCGGAAATCGGCGCCTTCGCAGCGGACCCGGTGTTGGATCCCGGGAGCGCGGGGTTGGCGGTGGTCAGACGGGCAAGCTGCACACCTTCGGAAGCCTCGGCAGCCGGCGAAGCACTCAGCAGAGCCGAGGCGAGAACGGCGGCAAATCGAAGCGGCGAAGTCATCAGGGCATGGCGGATCGTTTTCATGTTGGGATTTATAATCAAAACAAGATAAAATTGAAAGTTAATTTGAAGATTTATTTATTTGATCGTTAACTAATATTTTTTAGATATCTTTAATACTTTTCTGTATTGATAAAAGGTCGCGCCAGGAAAATCGCTTCTGTGCCGGCTGGCGCAGCAGATAGGCCGGGTGAAACATCACCAGGGCCGGGATCTCACGGTCGTCATCTGGCGCCTTGTAGATAAAGGGACGGCCGCGCAGCTTGGTGACACCTTCCGTCCGCCCGAGCAGCGCCCGCGCCGCAATCCCACCGACGAACACCAGGAATTTCGGTCGGATCAGCTCGATCTGACGCTCCAGAAAGGGCTGACAGATGGCGATCTCGGCTGCGGTCGGCGTGCGGTTGCCGGGCGGACGCCAATAAATGACGTTGGTGATCCAGACCTTCGTACGATCCAAGTCGATGGTGGCGAGCATGCGATCCAGCAGCTGGCCGCTCGGCCCGACGAAAGGCTTGCCTTGCCGATCCTCCTGCGCACCCGGCGCCTCGCCGATCAGCATGATTTCGGCCTTCGGATTGCCGTCGGCGAAGCAGAGATTGATCGCAGTTTCCTTCAAGGGGCAGCCATCGAAGTCCCGAAGTGCCGCGGCGAGCGCTTCCAGGCTTTCGCAGGACTGGGCGAGCGCCCTGGCATCGGCAGCGGCGCCTCCGCGCGCGATCAGGGACGGTTGCTGAGGCGGGGCCGGATGAGACGTGACGGGGCCGTCGTCGCCGAGAACCCAGGCGGGCGGGCCGTCGTCCTGGGAGGGGAGGTTTTCTGCGGATGTCCGAAGCGGTGGCATCGATTCCGCCGCGCGCGGCTGCTTTGGTTCCGGGCGGTCGAAGCGGTCGACCGGCTGCTCGGCCACCAGATCGACGACGCCCATCTCCTGGTACCAGTCGAGCAAGGCGCCAGCACCGGGATGGTCATGGGTCGCTCGTCGATCGTTGCCGTTCATCGCCGTTCACTTCGCTCCCGTTCAGCCTGCATTGGTGCAGACCTGCGCCAAGTCGACGCGTTATCTCCATCGAGCCGCGGACCGACGTTCATATAAGGCAAAATTTTGTTAGTCTTAACCTATTGTTAAGCATGAGGGCATAGTCTGCCCGCTACACGACGAGAATCGAGGGGCTGATGGAACGGGAGAGCATGGAGTTTGACGTTGTGATTGTTGGTGCTGGTCCTTCGGGTTTGGCGGCGGCGATCCGGCTTCGTCAGATCGCCATCGAGGAGGATCGGGAGATCTCGGTCTGCGTGGTCGAGAAGGCGGCGGAGGTGGGGGCGCATACGCTCTCCGGCGCCGTGCTCGAGCCGAGGGCACTCAACGAGCTGATCCCGGACTGGAAGGAGAAGGGTGCGCCGCTCAACACTGAAGTGACCGACGATCGCTTCCTGTTTTTGACCGAGAGCAGGGCCATCAAGCTGCCGACACCGCCGCAGATGCATAATGACGGCAATTACATCGTCAGCATGGGGCGCGTGGTCAAATGGCTGGGCGAGCAGGCCGAAGAGCTGGGGGCGGAGGTCTATCCGGGCTTCGCCGCCGCCGAAGTGCTCTATCACGAGGACGGCAGCGTCAAGGGCATCGCCACCGGTGATATGGGTCTCGATCGGGACGGCAATCCGAAAGACAATCACGAGCCCGGCATGGAGCTGCATGGGCGCTACACCTTCTTCGCCGAGGGCTGCCGCGGCTCGCTCACCCGGCAGCTGGAGGAAAAGCTCGGCCTGCGCAGCAACGACCCGCAGACTTATGCGATCGGCATCAAGGAACTCTGGGAGATCGCCCCCGAAAAACACCATGCCGGCAGCACCGTGCACAGCGTCGGCTGGCCGATGGACCGGCAGACCTATGGCGGCTCCTTTCTGTACCATCTCGAGGACAACCAGGTCGCGGTCGGCTTCGTCGTGGCGCTCGACTACCAGAACCCCTATCTCTCGCCGTTCGAGGAATTCCAGCGCTTCAAGACCCACCCGGCGATCCGCGAGACTTTCGAGGGCGGCCGGCGCATCTGCTATGGCGCGCGCGCGCTCAATGAAGGCGGCCTTCAGTCCCTGCCGCAACTGACCTTCCCGGGCGGGGCGGTGATCGGCTGCTCCGCGGGCTTCCTGAACGTGCCCAAGATCAAGGGCAATCATCTCGCCATGAAGTCCGGCATGCTTGCCGCCGAGGCCGCAGCCAAGGCGCTTGCCGGGGAGCGGCCCGGCAATGTGCTCGATGCCTATCCCGAAGCCTTCAAGGCGTCCTGGGCCCATGAGGAGCTGCACCGCGCCAGAAATATCCGTCCGAGCTTTCACAAAGGGCTATGGACCGGCCTCGTCTACAGCGCGATCGACACCTATCTGTTGCGCGGCAAGGCACCCTGGACCTTCAGGAACCATGCCGACCACACGGCGCTCAAGCCGAAAGACGGCTTCACCCCGATCGACTATCCCAAGCCCGACGGCAAGATCTCGTTCGACCGGCTGTCCTCGGTCTACATCTCCAACACCAATCACGACGACAACCAGCCCTGCCATCTGACGCTGAAAGACGCCGCGGTGCCGATCGCGCACAATCTCGAAACCTATGACGCGCCCGAGCAACGCTACTGCCCGGCAGGCGTCTACGAAATCGTGCGCGACGACGAAGGCAGCAATCCCCGCCTGCAGATCAACTACCAGAACTGCGTGCACTGCAAGACCTGCGACATCAAGGACCCGACACAAAACATCGTCTGGGTCGTGCCGCAAGGAGGCGACGGACCAGCCTATACAGGCATGTGATGGGGGGCTCCAGGTGCTAAGGCGCGCCGCAAGAACCTGCATTCCGCGCCACTGATGTAATTGTCATCAGCCTGTCCTATTCGATTGATCGTGCCCGGCGCGACGACGATCCGCGATCTGAACCGCGCCTGCGACTGGTCACTGCCCGATGAAGAGGCCAACACAGTCGCGGGCCTGATGATCCACGAGGCGCAGACGATCCCG
>JBCCIN010000235.1:0-8254 GCA_039028235.1 Pseudomonadota bacterium | reverse complement strand
TCTGCTGCAGGCTCATGGCATCAAACCGACGAAGCAACGACTGGCGCTTGGCCGTCTGCTGTTCGAAGGCGAGCACCGCCATGTTACCGCCGATCAGATCTTCGACGAAGCGAGATCCGAAGGCGTCGAGGTCTCTTTGGCCACTGTCTACAATACACTGCATCAATTCGCCCAGGCCGGTCTGCTCCGCGAAGTCGCCGTCGATATGGGGCAGAGCTATTTCGATACCAATACCTCGAGGCATCATCACTTCTTCGATGCTGACAAAGGCCATCTCATTGATATTCCCGAAGATGAAGTCGGGATAGCCAAGCTGCCTTCCCCACCTGACGGACAACAGATCGCTGGTGTCGAGGTCGTGGTCAGGCTGCGTCGGAAAAGCGCCTAAGCGCGGGTTTTGCTGAGCCTGGCCTCGGCACGTTCGAGCTCTTGAACCCAGTCACCGGCTCTCTTGCAGGCGTCGAAGTCGAGATCGATGGCGCCCTGATCCGTCGAGATCCTGCGATAGACCTCGGTCGTGTTGACCACATCGGGATGAGCGATGGCGAGCACGTCTGGACTTGCCGCACAGGCAACGCCCTGTCGGGCGGCCTCCGCCCGTTCGAGATGTGTGGCGACTTGGATCGCCGGCAGTGTTTCACCGCAATAAGCGAGATGACTGCGGCTAAAAGCCTCAGTCGGCACCGGGCCATAAGCAAGCTTGGCGCTCAGGCCGGTCGCCGAGCGCATGATCAGGAACTCGGGCGCGTCCTGGCCGCTTTTGAATTGATCGGCGATCGACGCCTTCGCTGCGTGGTCCACCAGGCTTGCAATCATGACGGCATCACATCTGAGCGACGCGCCAGACGAGACCTCGCCGGATAGACCGGACGCAAGAAAACGCAGACGCCCTGCGTTTTCCTTCAGGGTCGTCAAGACACCGGGCTTCAAGATCTCCAGTCGTTCCAGGTTGGCAATGAGCCGCCCGGAGCGCTCGACAGCGGTTGGATCGTCGTCGACGAGAACGATCCTGGCATCTGTGAAGAGGTGCAGGAACAGCGCTGTCATCGGTAGAGGACCACTACCGCATATCGCGATCGTCTTATCCTTCAAACGTCGCAAGTCCTGAGCTTGCCCGAGCGGCGCCACATGGCTGGCGAAGTCAGCTAAAATACGATCAAGGCGTTCGAGTAGCGCGGCATCGACATCACCTTCTTTGACGGCAAGTCTCCGCTCACGCGCGAAACGCGGCGTCAGCGGCGCTTGCAGCATGGCGAGTTCGGCAAGCAGCATCAGCTCATAGTTGCGCACATAGGGAAAGCGGCTGAGCAGGGTCTTGGCCATCTCGATCCTGATCAGAGCCTCATCATCCAACGCAAGATCCGGCACGGACAGATCGACGAGTTCGCGCTCGTTCAACGCGCTTGTTTCCGTTACGCGGCTCCTGGCCTGATCCAGCAACCCTTTGATCTTGTAAGGATCCGGGCTGCCGTTCGGTAGAAAGCTGCTTTCCAGGCGATGGTTGATCAGATCGGCGAAGTGATTCTCAAGCTCGCTTTCGGCAGCAGCGGCGATCTGCTTCAGTCGTGCAGCCCGCTCGCCTAGTTTGGGGTCGATCTCGATCCTACTCAGCAGGCGCTGAGTAGCGGCCAGATGGAGTTTCTCCTGCTCCTCCGTTCGCTGGAGCGCTGAGCCCACGGCCTGATCTCCAAGCAGCCCATGCCTGCCGACATGGCGGCAAAGACAGCCGACCAGCTTGGAGAGATTGGCGTTGACGATCGGAGACGGCTTGAGCGCGGAAAAGTCGTTCTTACCGGGATCGCATCGATCGAACAGCGGCTTTAACTGATTGTGTATCGAGGCCTGGCCTATTCGTGTGCGGCCGAAGAAGAATCTTTTGCCCTTATGGGGCTCCACGGCTGACCAATCGACCAGATCCCAGCCCAAGATCTCACCGACAAGGCGTTCAGCAATCAGAATCGCGCTGATGTCAAGATCGGGGATGCGCTGCCCCATCGACTTGGGTGGCGCCGGTACGTGTTTGTCTGCCAACCTTCTTTGACCCTCTCGAGCGCGCCCGCGATCTCATGAAACTTATCTTGGACTTTTCCATTAGCTTCTGATCATTATAGGTAAATACGAGTGGATCAATGACTATGTTTTTGATTTATAATAATTCTAAACTAAGTTCTTAAATAGAATAATTCTAAATTGGTTGTTTTTACTGGATTCTTTTATTTCGCTGATTTACCCCATTCAGAACACAGTGCAGGGTTACCTACGGAATCCGCCCCTGCAGAAATAGTCAACGAGACGAGCTCGGAGAGAGACACCATGCGCACCCCCCTCACCCTTTCTGCGGCGTTAATCGCCCTCATGGCCGGTCAGGCGGTGGCCCAGGAGGTCAATGTTTATTCCTCCCGTCACTACAATACCGATCAGGCCCTCTATGACGAGTTCACCGCGGCCACCGGCATCAAGGTCAACCTGATCGAGGCCAAAGGCGATGCGCTGATCGAACGGATGCAGGCCGAGGGCGAGAGCAGCCCTGCCGATGTATTCATCACCGTCGACGGCAGCCGCCTCGCCCGCGCGGTCGAAGCCGGCCTGTTTCAGCCGATCTCCTCGGATGCGCTGAACGCTGCCGTACCTGACAACCTGCGCCACCCCGATGGTCTTTGGTACGGGCTTAGCACGCGCGTGCGTGGCATCGTCTACGACAAGGAAAAAGTCGATCCGAGTGAGATCACCTCTTATGAAGGTCTCACCGATGAAAAGTGGAAGGGCCGGATCTGCATCCGCTCGTCTTCCAACGTCTACAATCAGTCCCTGGTCGCCTCTATGATCGCGTCTGAGGGCATGGAAGCTGCTGAAGGCTGGGCGAACGGCATCGTCGCCAACATGGCCCGCGATCCGCAGGGTGGTGACACCGACCAGATCAAGGCCGTGGCCGCCGGTGAATGCGACGTCGCCGTTTCCAACCATTATTATCTCGCCCGGCTGATGAGCTCGGACAAGGCCGAAGACACGGCGGTCGCCGATGCCGTCGGTATCGTCTTCCCCAACCAGGACGACCGCGGCTCCCACGCCAATGTCAGCGGCGCCGGCGTTGCTGCCCACGCACCCAACAAGGACGCCGCCGTCCAGTTCATCGAATATCTCACCACCCCATCCGCCCAGGCCTACTTCGCCGAAGGCAATCACGAATGGCCGGTAGTCGCCGACGTCAAGCTCAGCCCGGTGCTCGAAGCCTGGGGTGAGTTCAAGACCGACGCCGTCGACGTCGTCGAATACGGTGCGAACAACGCCGACGCTCTCAAGGCGATGGATCGCGCCGGCTGGCAGTGACGCGGCCACGGCGTTGACTTGCCTGAGCTTGGCTTGGGCGAGCGTACGAAAAAACCCCGGCCCGCGTCTGGCGGGCCGGTTCGAATCATATGAGGGAGACAATCATGCATCGAAGGATGCTGTCAGGGGCGAGCAGTTTGGCAATCGCCATCGGCATCGCCGCCTGCGCCCACGCCGATGGCCATGCTGACAAAGGCGATGTGCTCGAAACCTACGCGAACATCGCCCAGGCGATGTACGAAGACTCGCTGACATCGGCGCAAGCTATGAAGGTGGCCGTCGACGCATTCGTCGCCGAACCGAGCGAGGCGACGTTGGCGTCAGCGCGCGAAGCTTGGCTTGCGGCACGTGTGCCCTACCAGCAGACCGAGGTCTATCGCTTCGGAAACGCCATCGTCGATGACTGGGAAGGCAAGGTGAATGCCTGGCCGCTCGATGAGGGCCTGATCGACTATGTCGATGCCAGCTATGGTACCGATTCCGATGAGAACGGCTTCTACACTGCCAATCTGATCGCCAATGCGTCACTGGAGATCGGCGGCGAGAGCATCGACGCCAGCGCCATAAACGCCGATCTGATCCAAAGCATGCACGAGATCGACGAGGTCGAGGCGAATGTCGCCACCGGTTACCATGTCGTCGAGTTCCTCCTTTGGGGGCAGGATCTGAACGGCACGGACGCCGGCGCCGGCGATCGTCCCTACACGGACTTCGATCCCGCCAACTGCACCGGCGGCAACTGCGAACGCCGGGCCGAGTATCTGCAGACCTCGACCGATCTGATCATCGCCGATCTCGAAGAGATGGTCGCCAACTGGGCCGACGGCGGCGAGGCACGAGGAGCCGTTACCGGCGAAGACGAGAATGCCGGCCTGAGCGCCATGCTGACCGGCCTTGGTTCGCTCTCCTACGGCGAGCTTGCGGGAGAGCGCATGAAGCTTGGCCTCCTCCTCCATGACCCTGAGGAAGAGCATGACTGCTTCGCTGACAACACCCACAACTCCCACTACTACAACATCGTCGGCATGAAGGCGGTCGCCAATGGCAGCTATGAGCGCATCGACGGCAGCGTGGTCGAGGGTGCGAGCCTGATGTCGCTTTTGCCGGCGGACGTGGCTACGGATCTTGGAGCCAAACTGGAGTCAACGCTGTCGGCCGCCGCCGCCATGAAGGAGAAGGCGGATAGCGGCGAGATGGCCTACGACCAGATGCTCGGCGAAGGCAATGAGGAGGGCAACGCCGTCCTTCAGGCCGTGATCGACGGGCTGGTCGAGCAGACCAAGAGCATCGAGACGGCGGTCGCCGCGCTCGACCTCGGCAGCATCGAGTTCGAAGGTTCCGACAGCCTGGACGACCCCGAAGCCGTGTTCCAATAGGTCGCAGTTTCATCGTTCGACGGAGAAGCCCCGCATCACTAAGTCTTGGTGCGGGGCTTCTTTGACAATGAAGAATGACGATGAGGACATACGCGCTCGCACTGGTGTTCTTGTTCGCAGTCTCGCCGAACGTCGAGGCGAGAGATCTTTCAGCTATCATTGCGCCGACCACGGACTTCTCCAAGCCCGAGTCCTATGAGCGGAATCCAGGCGGTGCGACCACGACCAAGAAAACGCCGAACCGCAACGCCTTCTCGCAGCCCTCGGCCAATCTCAGCTTCGAGCAGCGCGCCGACTTTTTCGTCGGCAACGGCTTTTTCAAGCGTCTCTGGGTGACCGCACCGGCCTCCACGGATTCCGCCGATGGCCTTGGCCCTCTCTACAACGCCCGCGCCTGCCAGCGCTGTCATCTCAAGGACGGGCGCGGCCATCCGCCGGAGGGGCCTGACGACAGCGCCGTCTCCATGTTCCTCCGCCTCAGCATCCCGCCGCGAGACGACGTGGAGCGTGATCTTGTGGCGAGTCGCCAAGCCAAGTTGATCCCCGAGCCGACCTATGGCGGCCAGCTCCAGGACTTCGCCATCCCCGGTCACCAGGCGGAGGGCCGGATGGTCATCACCTACGAGGAGGAGCCGGTCGAGCTTGCAGGCGGCGAGATCGTGGTGCTGCGAAAACCGACCTACAGCGTCGACGATCTCGGCTATGGTCCGTTGCATCCAGAGACCATGTTGTCGCCGCGGGTCGCACCCGCAATGATCGGACTCGGTCTTCTGGAGGCGATCGCCGAAGAGGACATCCTGGCCAACGCCGATCCGGATGACGAGGACGGCGACGGCATCTCCGGTAGACCGAACTGGGTGTGGAGCCATGAGCATGACCAGGTCATGCTTGGACGCTTCGGATTGAAGGCGGGCAACCCGACGCTGCATCAGCAAAACAGCGATGCAATGAAGGGCGATATCGGCATCTCCAACCCGCTTTTCTCGAACGTGTCCGGTGATTGCACACCGAAGCAGCGAGCCTGCCTGGAAGCGTCGAATGGTGCGAGCGAACGCCACGATGGCCACGAGACCGGCGCCAAGGTCATGGACAAAATCCTGTTCTACTCCCGCAACCTCGCCGTCCCTGCCAGGCGAGACATCAACGATCCGACCGTGCTGCGCGGCAAGCAGATGTTTTATGAGAGCGGCTGCATCGCCTGCCATACACCGAAATTCATCACACCGAAGGAAGGCGTTTCCGACGCCCAGGCCTTCCAGCTGATCTGGCCCTACACTGACCTCCTCCTCCACGATATGGGCGAAGGCTTGGCCGATCATCGCCCGGAAGGCGAAGCTGACGGCCGTGAGTGGCGCACGCCGCCACTCTGGGGCATCGGCCTCACCGATGAGGTCAACGGCCATACCTATTTCCTCCACGACGGCCGTGCCCGCAATCTCAAAGAAGCTATCCTCTGGCACGGCGGCGAGGGCGCGGACGCGCGCCAGCGGTTCGTGGATCTCGCCAAACTGGACCGGGAGGCGCTTATCGCCTTCCTGAATTCGCTGTAGGAAACATCATGATGCGTCTTGGCCTTATCACCCTGCCCTTCATCGCCCTCGCCTGGACCGCACCGGTCCAGGCAGAAGCTGATCATGCCGACGTCAATCGGATGCTGGCCGACAAGGTCATCACGCCGACGTACATCCGATACCAGGAGTCGATGCAAGGTCTCGCACCCGCTGTTAAAGTCCTCTGCGACACACCGAACGGCTCGTCACTCTCAGCGGCGCAAGAGGCCTACAAAGCCAGCGCCGACGCTTGGCAGCGGCTGCAACCGATCGCGTTTGGACCCATCGAAGCAAAGGGACTGGACGCGCGAATCCACTTCTGGCCGGACAAGCATGGCACGGCCGGCAAGCAGCTCAGCAAGCTCCTCGCCAAACCGGATCCCGCTGCACTCGAAAACGGCGTCACCGGAAAAAGCGCTGCTCTCCAGAGCCTAGCCGCCCTCGAACGTGTGCTGTTCGATCAGGCCGAAGCGCTCGTCACTAAAGACGGCGACTTCGCCTGCACGCTCGCCACGGCTATCGCCGACTACCAGGGCGATCTGGCTGATGAGGTTCTCGACGCCTGGCAAGGTAGTCACCTAGCGCTCTTCGCGAACGTCAGCGACGGCAACGACGCCTACTACGATGCGGCTGATGCGACCACCGATCTCTTCGGCGGCGTCGCGGCGAGCCTGGACAACATTGTTGCCAACAAGCTGGAGCGGCCGCTCGGCAAATCGCTCGGAAAGGCCAAACCCAAGCGCGCTGAGGACTGGCGAAGCGGCCGCTCGCTCCCCAACATCATTGCCAATCTGGAGACGATCAGGGCGCTCTACACCGAGGCCGGCGGCCTCCACGTCTTCCTGTCGGAACAAGGCCAGGACGGGCTCGATCAGACCATACGAAAGGGCCTGGACCAGACCATCGCGACCGCGACATCGATTGACATGAGCCTCTTCGACGCCGTTGGCGACGAAACCGCAAGGCAAGACGTCGAGCAGCTTTTGAAGGAAGTTAAATCACTGCGCGCCCTCTTCACCGGCACCCTCGCCGACGCCGCCTCGCTGACCGTCGGCTTCAACAAATCCGACGGCGATTAGTGGCGTGGCCACCTCATTGACTTCGGCCGTCATGGCTGGATGGGACGGTATGCGGCCAAGCTTTCGGACGTGATCGGATGATCCACATCAATCGACGGGCGATGCTGGGCGGTGCGGCTGGAGGACTGCTCGGCTTTCTCGGGCTCCAAGCGGCCGGAATCCGTGGCCATGCCGGGCCGCTGTTTGTCGGCTGTCGAGCAGATGCGGCGGGCAAGCATTATGTCTCAGCCTTCGAGCAACGTGGTGATGCCCGCTTCAGCTTGCCTCTGCCCGACCGTGGGCATGCGATGGCTTTTCATCCAGCGCGCCCGGAAATGGTGGTCTTTGCAAGACGCCCAGGCCGGTTCGCCGTGATAGTCAACGACGAGGAGGGCATTGCGCTCCGCAGAATCGATGCAGCTGATGGCCGTCACTTCTATGGTCATGGCACGTTCTCACCAGATGGCCGCATCCTATTCGCCACCGAGAACGACTACGAAAGCGGCAAGGGTGTTGTCGGTCTCTACGACGCGAGCGACGGCTATCACCGGATCGGCGAATACCCATCCCACGGTATCGGCCCCCATGAGCTGATTCTGATGCCGGACGGTAAGACACTGGCGATCGCCAATGGCGGCATCCGCACCCACCCCGACCACGGCCGCGCCAAGCTCAATCTCGACGACATGACACCATCACTGGTGTTCACCGACATCGCCAATGGTCGACATCTCGATCAGGCTGCCCTGCCTGACGCCCAGCACCAGCTCAGCATCCGGCACCTGGCGCTGCTGAACGACGGCAGCATTGCGATTGCAATGCAATATGAGGGGCCGAAGACCGACAGCGTGCCTTTGGTCGGCATTCATGACGGCGGCGGTATTCAGATGCTGCGCGCGCCAGACGACGTCCAGCGCCAGATGCGCCACTATGGCGGCAGCGT
>JBCCIN010000234.1:0-8280 GCA_039028235.1 Pseudomonadota bacterium | reverse complement strand
GTTAACGGATAGATGTCCTCGACATTGTCGAGGGCGGGCGTCGACGCTTTTGTCGTTTGATCCAGCGCTCTCATCGACTGCCTGCTATGAGCCGGACTTGCGGGATGAGCCAAGTGCTGCAGCGATGGCATCAAAGCTGTCGGTTCCGAGTCCAGCGAGCGTGAAAGGTGACGGATCATGGTCGTCCGGCGGCACCACCTGCTCGCCATCGGTCACACCGACCACGGCCGCCAGCTCAGCTACGGTCTGATGCTGGAAGATCAGCGCCGGGGGCAGATCGATACCGTCTTTTCGCGCGCGTGCCGCAATCCGTATCGCCGAGATCGAATCACCGCCGAGATCATAGTAATTGTCATCGACGCCCACACGCTCGATGCGCAGCACGTCAGCCCAGAGAGCCGCGAGCAGGATTTCCTTCTTGCTCGAGGGCGCCCTATAGATCGTCGATGGAACGGTTGGCGTCCCGTCCGATGCCGGAAGGGCGGTGACGTCGACCTTGCCGTTTGCCGTCAGTGGAATGGCGTCGATGCGGATGACGCGCGCCGGCATCATCTCTGGCGGGAGACGATCCTTGAGCGATGCCTTGACGTCTGATGCCGACATGCCGCGATCCGATACGACGTAGGCGCATAGCTGGGTGTCGGCCGAGCTTTCGAAAAGATCGTCAGCGTCATAGCCGATATCGTTCAAAATGCGCCGCACGCGCGCAACGTCGATGTCATCGTTCAACTCATCGAGTGCCGCCTCGCGATCCTTGTGCCCCATGCGCACGTCCCACGAATAGGGAAGAGCATAGTTGTGAAAGCCCTCCCGCCGCTTATGGACGTAGATACCGACGTCGTTGATAAGACAGTTCGACGAACGGCCTGTGTCATCCGGCCGTTTCCATGGCAGCCGTTCATGCAGAAAGCTGTAGATCTCGTCGAGGGACACATCGCAGTAACGATAGAAGTCGACGAACTGGACCTGATCGAAAACTGTATCGTCCTTGAAGGCTTCGGTGTCCAGAAACGCCGATACGGCATCGTCGGTCCGGTGATAGGCCTTGCGCGCTTCGAGCACCATCGCTTCGATGTTGCCGCAGGTGACGGGGCCGGATTTGAAGAGATCCGGCGTCAGACGCGTTTCAAAGAACTGACCGCGCGACAGGCCGGTGACGATAGTCGGGGCGCCGACCTCCAGCGCCGTCTGCACCGCGAGCGTGTAGATCGTCTTGAAGCATCCATTGCAGACATTGGCATGCCGCTTCAGGCTGTCGACGAAAATCGCGTTCATCGCCGGTGTGGACACATAGCGATGATCGACGCCGAGCATCCTGGTCACGCGGCTGATATTATCCTTGGCGCCATCCGAGAGGTAGCCGTTGTCTAAAGTGAGCGCCAGGATGCGCGGACCCATGTCTGCGAGCCGGGCAAGGGCGTAGATGCTGTCCTTGCCGCCGGAGGTCAGGGCTATGCAGTCATAGTCACCGCGGGATCGCGTGCTGGCGTCATCGAGAATCGACCTTAGTGCTGACATGTCGCTGAAATAGACCTGGGCGCGATCCTTGTAGTCCTCAAGCTCGCGGCAGATCGAGCAGACTCCGGCGTCAATCGTCGCGTCCGGATAGTCGGAGGAAAGGCCACAGCGGGTGCAATGAACTTCACCTGCGCTTTTTTCCCAACTCCTTTGACCTTGATCCGTGGAATGGGCAATGATCACGGCGTCGCTGACATCCGGAAGGCTTTTGAGCGCCTGCTCGATTTCGCCGAGTTCGATCCGAACACCGCGCAATTTGACCTGACGGTCCGAGCGGCCGAGATAATCAAGCTGCCACCGATCGTTGAAGCGTGCGAGATCGCCGGTGCGGTAGAGACGCTCGCCCTGTCGGAACGGATCGTCGATGAAGCGCTCAGCCGTCAGATCCTCGCGGCCTACATAACCCTTCGCCAACCGGTTGCCGCCGATATAGATCTCGCCGGCGACACCCTGCGGAACCGGGTTCATGCCCGAATCAAGGACGCAGATGCACATGCCGTCAGCCGGCACACCGATCGGCACCGACAGGCCGCGGTCTTCAGCGGGATCGAAGCGGTGGACCATGCAGCCGATCACTGCCTCGGTCGGGCCATATTCGTTGTAAATTGTGACATCGTGGCCGAGCCTGTCGAGCGCGTTGGTCGCCAGTTGCGTTTTCAAATCTTCACCGCCGAGAACGAGCGTCCGGATCCGTCGCGCTGGACCAACATGTTCCGTGACGAGCGCAAGATGGGCGGGTGTGAGCTTGACGATATCGACGTGATCGTCGCTGAAGACATCGAGGACCGAAAGGTCAGAGCCTTCCATAGGCTCGGGATAGACGACGATGGCGCCACCGCTTATCAGCGGGACGAAGAGCGAAGTCAGCGTCAGATCGAAACCGATAGCGGTAAAGAACGGCATCGAGACTGGCTCATCGCCACCGTAGACAGCGCTTGCCCAGGCAAGATAGGACGCGAACGCGCCGTGGGAGACTTCGACGCCCTTCGGCTGGCCAGTCGATCCGGAGGTGTAGATGACATAGGCGGAGTCATCGGCGCGCATCGGGGCGTGCGTGGTAGGCAGGACGGCACGCCCCTTCGCGGCGGGCGGCGCGTTGATCGTCAGAACGGGCCGTGACTGGCCTCGAAGCCGATGGATCAGCGACGGCTCCGTGACGATGGCAGCGACATCGGCGTCATCGACCGTGAACGCGAGACGTTCCAGCGGCAGAGAGGAGTCCAGCGGGAGGAAGGCCGCCCCTACCTTCATGACGCCCAGCACGGCCGCAGGATAGGCAGCTGACCGTCTCATGTGGAGGCCGACCAGCGCGCCTGGCCCAACGCCCATTCGTGCGAGTTCGGCGGCGATCTCGTCGGACCAGCGATCAAGCGCTTCGAAGGTTAGTATGGTCTTGCCGCATGTGACAGCGGTTTTGCTCGGCGATGAACCGACGGCCTTCGCGAAGAGCGACAGAACCGTCTCCCCGCCTCCCCGCGCCAGCGGCACCTGGTTGAAGGTGTCGAGATGCGCCGTCCGCTCGGTAGCCGAGACAATCGCCACCTCGTCGATCTGCCGATCGAAATTGTCGAGCATGGCATCCAGAACAGCCGTAAAGTGATCGGGGATAGCCAATCTCAGGCGCTCGGGGAAAGTGCTGGTCTTCAGATCGAACGCCAGGACCGGCGCGCCATCGCCGTTCATGTCCATCACATGGAGGCGGAGGTCGTGACCAGGATCCATGGCGTCGGTCGACAGCCATTCGATCCGGCGCTCGAGGCCGTCGATTTCGGAGAAGGTTGCGTTGATGTAGTTCAGGATGACATTGAAGGCCCTGCCCGATTCGACCGAGGCGGCGCCTGCCCGACTGAACCGCATGTTCTCCATATTGGCTGCGGCGACCTTGCCGAAGAGGGACCGGAAGGTCTCGCCTTCTTCGATGGCCGCCGCGAACGGGAACACTTCGACCAGCAGGCCTGGAAGTCGTTTCAGGGCCGGCGTCGTTCGGTTGTGCGCGGGTGTGCCGATCGTGATCTGTCGCTGTCCGGAGACGCGCGCCGCATACGCGAAGAAGGTTGTTAGGAAGAGATTGAAATGGGTGAGATGGTTCGAAAAGCTGCGAACGCCATCGGCGCGCGACAGGGACGCCAGCCCCTCGACCTGGGCTTCTGTTAGGGGACGGGCGATCCTGACAGTCTCAGGTGACGCGTCGCTGTTTCTCCGGTTGTAGAGACGGACTGGTCCCGCAGATGCTTCGGCGATGGCGCGCCAGTGCTCTGCCGCCTCCTGGCTCTCATTGCTCAATCGGAAAGTACGCTCCTCCACGACGAGAGCCTGGAAAGCGGGGAGCGGTTCCGATGGCATGGACAGGCCGGCGCGAAGCGATTCCAGGTGATCGCGAAAGGCCTCGAACAGAAGAGCGACGGACCAGGCGTCGGTGACGATATGGTGCTGGCTGAAGAACAGGACCCAGCGCTGATCGTCCAGCCTGAGTAGGACGGCGTCATAGGTCGCGCTGTCAAGGTCGAAGGGTTGCCGGCTCCTAGCCTCGATGAAGGCCCGGGCCTTGTCGTCCGGATTGGCGTATGGGGAAAGGTCTACATGCTCGAGCGACCTTGGCGGCGTGTTCAGGACGTCCTGAACCACGCCGTCCTCGGTCTCGCGGAAGACAGTGCGCAGCACGTCCGCGCGCTCGGTCAGTCTTTCGAAGGCGGCGGTGACATGCCCACGCTCGAGCGATCCCGAGAAGTCAAAACGCCAAGCCTGATTGTAGAGCGGCACCTCGCCGGCCAGGGCCTGACCGGTCCAGAACAGTTCCTGGCTCTTGGTAAGCGGAGCGGTCATGCCGCTTCTTTTCCTTCGAGATAGGCAGTGATGGTGTCGACCGAGGTGAAGTTTTCGATGACAACATCCTGCGGCGGAATCTTCACGCCGAATGCCTTTTCGAGATGCGCGACCAGGCGCATGACGCTCATCGAGTCCAGAAGGCCTGAGAGGAGCAGATCGTCATCGTCGGCGATCGCCGTTCCGGAAAGAAGCTGGTCGGAGATGAAGCGGCGGATGCTCTCTTTCATAGAGGAGAGCTTTCGGCCAAGCGGGACGGCTGGACGTCACGCGCCAGCGCCTGACGGTCGATCTTGTCGGTTGCCGTGCGCGGCAAGCGCTCGACGACGTCTATGCGTTCGGGAAGTGCGTAGGCGGGAAGCCGCTTTGCCGCCTCCGCCCGGATTTCGTCCGTCACGTCCGCATCGAAGCCCGACTTCAACGTCAGGGCGGCTATGATCGCGTCGTGGCCATCTTCACCTTTGACGAGGATCGCCGCCGCTTCGTCGACGGCGGGATAGCACGTCATGGCGGCTTCGACTTCGTCCAGTTCGATGCGAAAACCGCGCAGTTTGACCTGCCGGTCCTTGCGCCCCAAAAATCGAAGGACGCCACTTCCGTCGTCGACCACCATGTCACCTGTACGATAGAACAGCGCGGTGTTGCCGGCCGCGCCGCGGCGGCTTTGGAACGCCTTGTCATTGAGGTCCGGGCGCCGCCAGTAGCCACTCATCATAGTCGGACTACTGACCAGGAGCTCTCCCTGCTCGCCGGGTCCGACGTTACGGTCATCGCCGTCGACCACCAGGGCCTCGGCGCCATCCCAGATCCGGCCGATTGGCGGCGGTCGGTCGTCGGTGAGATCGCCGACTTCGATATGATGATAGGTGCATTGATTGGTTTCAGTCGGACCGTAGGAATTACTGAAACGGGCGGCCGGCAGGCGGGCCATCAGGTTCTTCAGATGTTTGGCGACGAACGGCTCGCCGGCGAACACGACCCAGCGGAGCGAGCTCAGGTCACGCTGGTCCAGCGCGCCGTGCTCCAAGAGCTGGATCAGGGCGAAAGGAACAGAATACCAATGAGTAAGCCGTTCGTCCTCGATCAGCTTTGAGAGACTCGCCGGCAGTTTCGTGTAGGGCTCCGGAATGATCACCGTGCAGGCGCCGCGGATCGGGCCGCTGATATAGTCGAAAAGCGACATGTCGAAATGAAGCGGCGGATGATTGCTCAACCGATCGCCGGGCCGGACGTCATAAGTATCCGCTGCGACGTTCGCATAAGCGAGACCGCTTCGATGAGTATGCATGATGCCCTTCGGCACGCCGGTCGACCCCGAGGTGAAAAGGATATAGGCCATATCGTCCTCTTTGACGTCAGGGCGCAAGAACGGTCCCGCCTGGCTCACATCTTCCCAGCTTAGACCGATGGCAGCGCCCGTTTCTGGATCGTCGACGCCAATGACGCACCGAACTACGTCACCGCCGTCACGGCACGCGAGAACCTGCCTAAGCTTCGTCCTCATCGGCGGGTGGCTAATCAGGACATCAATCCCGCACTGGTCCATCACCAGACGGGTGCGTGCTGTCGGAGCATCGGGATCAAGCGGCACATAGGCCGCACCTGCCTTTATGACCCCGTAGAGCGCAACCACAGACTCGATCGATTTGTTGAAATAGAGCCCGACCCGATCGCCCCGACGGACGCCATGCTCCATGAGAGAAGAGGCCAGTTTATCGCTTTGCTGCGCGAGATCCTGATAGCAGAGTGTCGTTCCGGCAAACGTCAAAACAGGCGCCTGCGGGTCCCTCGCCACGGAGTCTTCCATCGCCCTATCGATCAGCGTCGTCATTCATTGTTTGTCCGTGAGGCGTTACAGGCCCAACGCGTTCCTTAACGGTTCCTGGATTGGCCCCATGACATCGAACGTGCGTTCGACGAACCAGAAGCCGGCTATGGCGATCAGTGCGACCGACCCGGCCTGCAGCACCAAAGGTTTGTAGACGGGCAGGCGGCGGATAAAAAAGAGGACCGGAAACGCCGCGACAATGACGATCAACTGCCCGATCTCGACGCCGATGTTGAAGCCCGCGAGGGCCGCGACGAGTGAGTGGCCGTCGGCGCCCAGCGGATCCAGGACATTGGCGAAGCCAAATCCGTGAAACAGGCCGAGGAAAAACACAATCGACCAGGTCCGGTTTGCGATGAAGGGGTACAGATTATTGACGGCGGCGACCGCGATCGAGAGAGCGATCACGGCTTCGACCAGCATCACCGGCAGCCGGATGATACCGAGCGCCGCCAATGTCAGCGTCATGGTATGGGCGACCGTAAACAGCGTTACGACTTTGACGACAAACCAGAACGGCTCGCGAAAATTCGGTGCCGGCGTCCACTTTCCCGAGCGCACGACCATCACCGAGGCGAGGAGCAGTGACAGAAGAAAGAGGATGTGGTCATAACCGATAGGGACGATGTGATAAATGCCCTCGCCGACGAAGCGGCTGAAAATCACCCAGTCCGAAACGCCGTCGACATTGAAAGACTGCCGCCGCTGGCTTTCACTGAATACCAGGGAGTGCTGGGCTTCGTTCTCGGCGATGCCAGCGCGCGTATTGCTTTCGATGATGAGCAAGCCGCGATGGTTGCGGTCAATGCCATCCATTAAGAAGTGATAGTCGGCATCCAGCATTTCGGGCGGCTGGCCGAGTGTCGGTACCTCGAAACGAATCTGCGCGAACGTATCGAAGTCGACATCTAGAAACTGATGGTCGAGAATTTCGACAGGATGAGCGCGATCGCCGTTATAGAATATCAAGAGCGGCTGCAGATGGTCGTAGACATCGTCAGCTTTCGCCGTGAATTCCTCTTTGGTGATGGTGCCATCGCCGTCCGTATCGAGCGGAACAGCCTTGCTAACCTCTTGAAAGGGAACCTCGAAACGTCCGGAGAGGCTGTTTTCCGTGACATTGAGATACACGTAGCTTTCGCCGGTGCTGTGAGCTTCTGCTTGGGCAGATAGCCCAAAACATGCGCCAAACATGATGAGTAAGCTGAGCGCTTGCCTGAATTGACTAGAGAGCACGGCGTTCCCTTTGACTGCGATGTTACTTTCTTCTTGCGTATCTTAGCTATCTAAGAGCTCTGCGATGATCTGTCTTTGGATGTCAGATGTACCAGAGTAGATCACACCGCCGATGGCATCACGCAGGTCCCGCTCGACACCTGTCTCCGAGAGATAGCCTTTGCCGCCATGAATGCGAATGGCGTCGAGGCTCGACTCGACGAAGGATTCCGACAAATGAAGATTGGCGAGAGCCGCTTCTGCCGCACAGGACCGCCCGTTGGATTTCAACCAAGCTGCCTTATAGAGAAGCAGTTGTGCGGTTTCCAGCCGCAGCTTCATGTTTGCAAGTCTGTTCGACACCGATTGAAATCGATCGATCGACTTGTCGAACACCACGCGATTGCGGGCGAAGGCGACGCATTCGTCGAGCTGGCGATGCATTGAGCCAACATGGCTTGCGAGAATGAAGCTGCGCTCCCACTCCATAATATGCTGGAAGATGGCGAGCCCAGCGCCCTCTCTTCCGAGACGCGCATCCTCGTTTACGACACAGTTCTCAAAGACGAGTTCGCCCATCGGCGTCGAGCGCAGGCCCATCTTCTGTTGTGGCGAGAGACGGGTGAACCCCTCAGTCCCGGCGTCGATCAGAAACGCCGAAAGGCCCCAGGATCCGCGGTCGGGCGCAGTCGAGGCGAATACCAGGACGAGATCGGAGTACGGTCCCAGGCCAACATAGGCCTTTTTGCCATTCAACAAGTAGCCGCCGTCTATCGGCTCCGCAGTCGTCCTGATCCCCGCAGCATTGGAGCCGGCCTCATGCTCGGTCATGCTAACGGCGCCGATGATCGAACCGTCGCAAAGGGCTGGCAGATAGCGATGCTTTTGCTCATCGG
>JBCCIN010000233.1:0-8280 GCA_039028235.1 Pseudomonadota bacterium | reverse complement strand
TTGGTTTGCGCGCATGATCGATGGCGGCGAGGACCCGCGCTATCTGGCGCGCCGCATGGTGCGCATGGCATCGGAAGACATCGCCGCCGCCGATCCCACAGCACTTCCGCTCACGCTCGCTGCCGCGGAAGCTTATGAGCGCCTCGGCACGCCGGAGGGTGAGCTGGCGCTGGCGCAAGCCGTCGTCCATCTGGCCATGGCGCCGAAATCGAACGCGGTCTACGTCGCCTTCAAGCGGGCGATGGCGGCTGCGAAGGAGAGCGGCTCCCTTCTTCCGCCCGCCCACATTCTGAACGCACCGACCCGCTTTATGAAAGACCAGCTCGGCTACGGCAAAGGCTACGATTACGACCACGATGCCCCCGACCGCTTCTCCGGCCAGAACTACTTTCCCGACGATATGGAACGCCAGGCCTTCTACCAGCCTACAGGGGAGGGTGCTGAAGCCGAATTGAAGGCGCGCCTCGAGCGTTGGACAGCGCTGCGCAAAAAGCGCCAGGCCAAAGGCGGCAAATCGTGAGCGCCGTCGAGCAGCGTGCGGTCACCGCTGACGAGGCCGACATCCGTCTCGATCGCTGGTTCAAGCGGCATTTTCCAGCGCTTGGCCACGGCCGCCTGCAAAAGCTCCTGCGCACCGGCCAGGTCCGCATCGACGGCAAACGCGCCCAGGCCAATGCCCGCCTGGCCGAAGGCCAGACCATCCGAATTCCCCCCCTTCCAGACAGCGACGACGCCAAGCCGACGCCCGCGGCCGCGCGGCGACCGGAGGATGCTGAAGAACTGCGCGGCATGATCCTGCATGAGGATGATGCGCTGATCGCGTTGAACAAACCCGCTGGCCTCGCCGTCCAGGGCGGTAGCAAGACCAGGCGTCATATCGACGGTATGCTCGTTTCTCTGGCGCCGAAGGGCGAACGCTACCGTCTGGTCCACCGTCTCGACCGCGACACGTCAGGGCTTCTCGTCGTGGCTAAGACGGTGTCGGCGGCTGCCAAACTCTCCAAAGCCTTCCAGCGCCACGACGTGCAAAAGCTCTACTGGGCCCTGGTGGCCGGCCTGCCACCACTCGAACACGGGATCATCGACAAAGCCCTTGCCAAGGCCCCCAGCGGGGGCAGGCGTGACCAAGAGCTGGTGCAGGCGGACATTGATGGTGCCCAGAAGGCGGTGACCCGCTACCGCACCATCGCCCGCGCCGGCAAGCTCTCGGCCTGGCTTGCCTTGCAGCCGCTCTCCGGCCGCACCCATCAGCTGCGCGTCCACTGCGCCCTCATGGAGTGCCCGATCCTCGGCGACCCGAAATATGGCGGGCCGAAGGCCGTCCCGGCTGGAGCCCCTGGCTCCCTGATGCTGCACGCGCGCGAGCTCGATCTGCCGCACCCCGATGGCGGACGCTTGACGCTGGAAGCCCCTTTGCCCGATACCATGCGCGCGGGCTTCGCCTGGATCGGCTTCGAACCCGATTCGTCCCTGCCGGGGGCGCGTCTCGCGGATTTCGAGCAGCTTTGAAAGCGGCAATGCTACGATTGATGCCATGGTCAGCCTGATCCTCTTCGATTGCGACGGCACGCTGGTGGACAGCCAGCATGTGATCGTCGAGACCATGAACCGCACCTTCCGTGCCAAGGGCATCGCCCCGCCGACGCCGGAGCAGACACGTTCGATCGTCGGCCTCTCTCTGGACAAGGCGATGGCCGTCCTCGCCCCGGAGCTCGAACGCGGCGACCATCTTGATCTCGCCGAGGGCTACAAGGAGCAGTTTGCCAAGCTTCGCCTCGCCGAGGATTTCTCCGAGCCGATGTTCGAGGGCGTGATCGAGACGCTCGACAAGCTACAGGATGCTGGCCTGCTGCTTGGCGTCGCCACCGGCAAGAGCCTTCGTGGCCTGCGCATGGTGCTGGAGCATCACGACATCCGCGAGCGCTTCGTCACCCTGCAGACCGCGGACTTTCACCCGAGCAAGCCGCATCCCAGCATGGTCGAAAAGGCGCTCGAAGAGACCGGTGCATCGGCCGGTGCGACGCTGTTGGTGGGCGACACCACCTTCGATGTGGAGATGGCGCGTGCGGCCGGCGTTCGTCCGATCGGCGTGAGCTGGGGCTATCATCCGGCTGCGGCGCTCACGGAGGCGGGAGCTGAGATCGTGCTCGATCGCTTCGAGCAGGTGCTCGATCTCCTCGGTGACGCCTGATCATGAAGCGCTTCTACAAGGCGACCGGCATCGATGCCGCTGACGGCGGCTTCCATGTGCTCCTCGACGGCCGTCCTTTGAAGACACCGGCAAAGCGCACACTTGTCCTTCCGCTCAAAGCGTTGGCCGAGGCCGCGGCGGAAGAGTGGGACGCGCAAGTCGAAACAATCCAGCCGGACGCCATGCCGATCACGCGCCTCGCGACCACGGCGAACGACCGTATGCCCGAACTGCGTGCAGCCGCCATCGACGAGATCGCCACCTATGCCGAGACCGATCTCGTCTGCTACCGGGCGGAGATGCCGGAGGCTCTCGCGAGCCGTCAGGAGAAGGCCTGGCAGCCGGCGCTCGATTGGATGACCACGCGCTACGACATCACCTTCGAGACCACCGTCGCCCTCCTTCCGGTGCCGCAGCCCGAGGCGACCCTGACCCGCGTCAAAAGCGTCGTCGGGGCGATCGATGACTGGCCGCTGGTCGGCGTGCATGCGGCGACCACAGGACTGGGCTCGGTCGTCCTTGCGCTCGCTCTTTGGCATGGTGAACTGGATGCCGACGCCGCGGTCGACGCCAGCCTGGTCGACGCGCTGTTCGAAATCGAGCAGTGGGGCGAGGAACGGGACGCCACCAGACGCCATGATGCGCTTCGCCGCGACCTGCGCGCCGCGGCCGAGTTCCTTCGGCATGTGCCGCCGGCCGATCGGCTCGGCGGCGTCCACCAGACGAGCTGAGGCGAAACGCGATGGCAGCGGGCTCTTCCAAAAAGGTGATCTATGCTGCCTTGATCGGCAACGGATTGATCGCGATCACCAAGTTCATCGCGGCCGGTATCACCGGCAGCGCCGCGATGCTCTCCGAAGCCGTGCACTCCGTCGTCGACACGGGCAATCAGGGTCTTCTTCTCTACGGCCTCAAGCGCTCAAGTCGACCGGCCGATGAGGCGCACCCCTTCGGCTATGGCATGGAACTCTATTTCTGGGCCTTCGTCGTCGCGATCCTGATCTTCGCGGGCGGTGCCGGCATTTCGATCTACCATGGTGTCGAGAAGATCCTGCATCCCGAACCGCTCGACAATGTCTACATCAACTACATCGTCCTGGCACTCGCGATGGTGTTCGAGGCCTTCGCCTGGTGGGTCGCGTTCAAGGCGTTTCGCAAGGCAAAAGGGACGCTCGGCTGGTTCGAGGCGGTGCGCCGCAGCAAGGACCCGGCTCTCTTTACCGTGCTGTTCGAAGACAGTGCGGCGATGCTCGGTTTGATCGTCGCCATGGTCGGCATCGCGCTTGGCCAGGCGCTCGGCATGCCGGTGCTGGACGGCGTCGCCTCCGTCCTCATCGGCGTCATCCTGGCACTGACCGCGGCCCTGCTCGCCTATGAAGCCAAGGGGCTCCTCATCGGTGAAGGAGTCGAGCCTGAGACCAGACGCGGCATCCAGGCGGTGATCGCCGAGCAGGAGGGCATCTTCCGCGTGAACGAGCTGCGCAGCATGCATCTCGGACCGGAAGAGGTGCTCTTGACCATCAGCGTCGATTTCACCGGCGACATGACCGCAGATCAGGTCGAAGCGACAATCTCGAAGATGGAGCAGGAGATCAAAGCACGCTATCCTGAGGTGAGGCGGGTATTCATCGAGGCGCAGAACTGGCGCGCTCATCAGGCCGATCGTCGGGCGGCTATGGAGCGGACGGCTGCGGCGGACGATGGATTATCCGACGGAACTCCCACCGCCTCCCCAAGCGTCGAGGGTGCATGACCGATCTTGCGACATCGGACCCGATCATCGAGACGAAGCGCCTCTGGTTGCCGCCACTGAACGAAGCTGATGCCGGCGACTTCGAAGCGCTGTTCAAGGACGATTGGGACGCCGTGAAGCAGACGGGGCAACTGCCTTATCCTGCGACCAAAGCGGCGATGCAGGTCTGGATCAGAAAGCACACTGGTCCGGGCGGCCACGCCTTTCTCCTGCGCCGCAAGGATGATCGGCAGAGCATCGGCGCGATCGGCTTCGGCGGCAGCAGCACGATCGCCGAGCTCGGCTATGCGCTCGGTCGCACCTTCTGGGGCCAGGGCTACGCCACGGAGGCCGCCATCGCCATGGTCGAAGTCGCCGGTGACCTTGGTCTGGGCGGTCTTCAGGCCTACAGCTTTGTCGAAAACCCGGCATCGGCTAGAGTGTTGGAGAAAGCCGGCTTCTCCAATGTCGGCACGATTGTTCGGGAGTACCCCAAACGCGGCGGCATGCGCCGCGTCCTGCATTTCAGAACAATGCTCAGCTAGGCTTTTCCTGAACAGGTGGAACACCCGTTCGATCAGGAAATGCGGCACAGCTAAGGGACAGAACGGTCGCCGGTCGGCCGGGGCACAGAGGGAGCCTGGAGAATGGAGTACAGAAAGTTGGGGCGAAGCGGCCTCAAGGTGTCGCCGCTTTGTCTCGGCACCATGATGTTCGGCGGTCAGACCGGCGAGCCAGCGGCGACCCGCATCATCGAAAAAGCGCGCTACCAGGGCCTGAACTTCATCGACACCGCCGATGTCTATCATGGCGGCCGCTCGGAAGAGGTGGTCGGCCGTGCGATCCGCGCCGATCGCGACCACTGGGTGCTCGCCACCAAAATATGCAACGCCATGGGCCGGGGGCCGAACCAGGGCGGCCTGTCCCGGCGCTATATGTTCAAGGCGACCGACGCGTCCCTGAAGCGCCTCGGCACCGACTGGATCGATATCATGTACCTCCACAAGGAGGATCACGAAACGCCGCTCGAAGAGACCATCGGCGCCATGTCGGATCTGGTTCGATCCGGCAAGATCCGATATGTCGGCCTGTCCAACTACCGAAGCTGGCGCGTTGCCACGATCTGCGATCTCTGCGACCGCATCGGCATCGATCGGCCCGTGGTCAGCCAGCCCTATTACAACGCCATGAACCGCATGCCCGAGGTCGAGCACCTCCCGGCCTGCGATTATTTCGGCCTCGGCGTCGTCCCCTACAGCCCGCTGGCCCGCGGTGTGCTCACCGGAAAATATCGGCCTGGAGAGACGCCGCCGGAGGACACCCGTGCCGGACGCCAGGATACGCGCATGATGCAGAGCGAATGGCGCGAGGAAAGCCTCGTCATCGCCCAGAAGATCAAGGAGCACGCCGAAGCCGTTGGCATCACGCCCGGCCAGTTCGCGGTCGCCTGGGTCCTCAACAACCGCATCATCACCGCCCCGATCGCCGGCCCGCGTACCGAGGAGCAGTTCGACGACTATGTCGGTGCTCTCGACTATCGCTTCACGGCAGAGGACGAGGCGCTGGTCGACAGCCTCGTGCCAACGGGCCACCCGTCGACGCCCGGCTACAACGATCCCGCCTACCCGATCGAGGGCCGCCCGGCCTGGACGGCAGACGTGGTCTGACCATGAGTGATAAGTCCGCTGTGGTCGAGGCGCCACCTGTAATTCAGGCAGAGAACCTCCAAAAGCGCTATGGCGATTTCGAAGCCGTGCGCGGCATCGATCTCACCGTCCGGAAGGGTCGCTGCGTCGGACTGCTCGGCCCCAACGGCGCTGGCAAGACCACCACCATGCGCATGATCATGGGGCTGACCACGGTCACGGCGGGCACGCTCACCGTCTTCGGTAAGCCAGTCAACGCCATCGGCCGCGCCGATCGGGCGCGGATTGGGCTGGTGCCGCAGGAGGACAATCTCGATCCCGAGCTCCAGGTGCGTCAGAACCTCGAAGTCTACGGCCACTATTTCCGTCTGCCGTCTGCCGTAATCAATGAGCGCGTGCCGGCCCTGCTGGATTTCATGGAGCTGACCGAGAAGGAAAGTCAGAGCGTGATGCAGCTCTCCGGCGGCATGAAGCGCCGTCTGGTGATTTCTCGAGCACTGATCGGTGACCCCGAGCTGGTCATCCTCGATGAGCCGACAACGGGCCTCGATCCGCAGGCGCGTGTTCTCATCTGGAAGCAGCTCCAGGCGCTCAAACGCGAGGGCAAGACGCTTCTCCTCACCACCCACTACATGGACGAGGCCGAACGGCTTGCCGACCACATCGTGATCATCGATGGCGGCAAGATCCTCGCCGAGGGCTCGCCCGCCGAGCTGATCCGCGAGCATGTGCGCGGCCATGTGTTCGACGTGCAGAAACCGTTGCCGGACGCATTGGCGAATGGCCGGTTCGAATGCGAGGACATCGGCGATTCCGTGCTATTTTATGTCGAGAAGGCGGGCGAATTGCAGCAGGAACTCTCGAAAGACGTCCACTATCTGCACCGCCCCGCCAATCTCGAAGACGTGTTTCTCCGCCTCACTGGCCGAAAGCTGAGAGAAGCCTGATGGACTGGATCATCGAGCGCGTGCCCTATAGCGTCGCCGTCTGGTGGCGGCATTTTCTGGTCTGGCAAAAGACCATTTGGTCGTCCCTTGCGCTGCAGATGGTGAACCCCGTCCTCTACCTCTTCGCCTTCGGCTTCGGCCTGGGTGCGGTCATCCGGGACATGGGCGGACTCGATTATCTGGTCTTCATCGTGCCGGGGATGATGGCCTATTCGATGATGTTCACGGCGAGCTTCGAAGCGACCATCTCCGCCTATTCCAGGCTCACCATGCAGCAGACCTGGAGCGCCATCCTCGCCTCGCCGGTGTCGCTCTTCGAGCTGATGGTCGGCGAGAATGCCTGGGCGATCGCCAAGGGCCTGTTCTCCGCCCTCGGCGTGGTGATCGTGGCAAGCTTCTGGGGCGGCATCGTCTCCCTGCCGGGCGCCTTTCTCTCGTTCTTCGTCCTGGCGCTCGCCGGCTTCACCTTCTCCGCCTGTGGGCTCGCCGCGACCGCGCATGCGAAGAATTGGGAGTTCATCAGCTATTTCATGACCTTTTGGGTGACGCCCAACTTCATTTTCTCCGGCGTCTTCTTCTCGATCGACCGCTTCCCGAGCTACGTCCAGGCGCTGGCCTGGCTGCTCCCGACCACCCACGTCATCGGGGTCATCCGCCCGCTCACGTCAGGACAGTCGCTCGATCCTGTTATGACGATCCTCCACATCCTGTTCCTCGCCGGGCTCGGCGGCCTCATGTTCACGCTTGCCTACCGAAAGCTAAGATCCCGCATGTTCGATTGAGGAGGCGTGCTTTGCCCGCATCGCTGGTTCTCGCCTCGCCGGCCTACGCTAAAAGCTATGTCGAGGCGCTTCGCGAAGGCTTCAGACGCGGTGACCGACCCGCAAGAAAGCCCGGCGAGATCGCGAAAATCGAAGCGGACTTCGAGGCCTTCGTTGCCGACATGACGAGGCAAACCGGCGACGTTGAGCTGCCCGACGGCACGCTCATCCCAAAGGTACCGTTCGACGTCTTTTTTCTGGTCGACGGTGACGTCTTCATCGGCGAAGCCAGCGTCCGCTACCGAATGAACGACTTTCTCCTACAGATCGGCGGCCATGCCGGCTACGGCATCCGCCCGAGCTTTCAGAACAGGGGCTACGGCAAGCAAATCCTGAAGCTCGTCCTCGAACGGCTCATTGATCGCGGCGTCGAGCGGGCGCTGATCACCTGCTACGACCACAACACCGCATCCGCCAAGGTCATCGAGGCGAATGGCGGCGTCCTCGAAAACCTGATCGACGATCCACGCGGCGGCGGCAAATCCAGACGCTATTGGATCGATCTGAAAAACCCCTAAATCTAAGGTTCGTGGCCGTTAACGTCTGTCCGGAGAGATCGCCTATGACCGCCTGCATCGTCGGCTGGAGCCACACGCCCTTCGGCAAGCATGAGAACGAGGACGTGGAGAGCCTGATCGTCAAGGCCGCGGCCGAGGCGATCAGCGATGCCGGCATCGCACCCGACGATGTCGACGAGATCCTGCTCGGCCATTATGGCGGCGGCTTTTCGGGACAAGGTTTCACTAGCTCCCTTGTCCTCCAGGCCGAGGATCGGTTTCGCTTCAAGCCCGCGACCCGCGTCGAGAACGCCTGCGCCACCGGCTCGGCCGCGATCCACCAGGGTCTGAAGTCCATCAGGGCCGGGTCGGCTCGCTTTGTCCTGGTGGTCGGCGTCGAGAAAATGACCGATCTCCCCGGCCGCGAGATCCCGGCAGCCCTCCTG
>JBCCIN010000232.1:0-8315 GCA_039028235.1 Pseudomonadota bacterium | reverse complement strand
GCTGTTTCGCGGGCTGGGCGGTGATGTGCAGCTCTCAGCGGGTCATTACGATCCGGCGATCGACAGCTGGATCCTCCGGCTGGGCGACATACCCGGCCTCGCTGTTCAGCGAAAGGATGCCAAGTCTGAAGAAGTCGATCTTGAGGTCTCGGCCGTCATGACCGACGGGCAAGGCATGCAGCGGCCGGTTGCCACGAAGCGCATCGCCTTCCCCGGCTGACGTTCGCGCTCAGGCTGCTGCTTCCGTCCGGCCGGCTCGGCCGCGCAGAATCTTAATCAGCGGCAGGAAAATCAGGATGACCGCGATGACCATGATGACGCCACTGATTGGACGGGTAAAGAAGATGGTCGGGTCACCCTGCGAGAGCAAAAGCGACTGACGCATGGCAGGTTCGGCGATCGGACCCAGAACGATGGCAAGCACCGCGGGCGCCACCGGGTAGTCGAGCTTGCGCAGCAGATAGCCCACGACGCCGAAGATGAGCATCAGCCAGAGATCGTGCAGCGTCTGGGTCGGGGCGTAGCCACCGACGATGCAGAGCGTGAAGATGATCGGTGCTAGAATCGTGAACGGCATGGTCAGCACGCGCACGAAGAGGGGAATGAAGGCGAGATTGATGATGAGGCTGAACACATTGGCGATATAGAGCGAGCCGATCAGTCCCCAGACGAAATCAGGATGCTCCGTAAACAACAGTGGCCCCGGACGAAGGCCCCAGATGATCATGCCGCCCAGAAGGATCGCGGTGGTCGGCGATCCGGGAATGCCGAGGGTGATCATCGGCAACATCGATCCGGTGGAGGCAGCATTGTTCGCGCTCTCCGGTGCGGCGACACCGGCGGGGTTACCCTTGCCAAAGCTATCACCATCCCTGGAGAAGGTCTTGGTGAGGCCGTAGGCCATGAGCGAAGCAGGCGTCGCGCCTGCGGCCGGCAACATGCCGACGAAGTAGCCGAGCAGGCCGCTCATCGACGTCGTGCCGAGATAATTCCTGAAGGCGGCGATGCTCCGCCAGATGCCGGCCATGGTGGTCTTGACCTTGTGCACCATGACATTGCCGCCGGTCTGCTCCAGCGTCCAGAGCATCTCGCCGATGCCGTAGATGCCGATCGCCAGCACGAGAAAGTTGATGCCGTGCATGAAGCCCGGCAGATCCATGAAGATCAGCCGCGGCTGGCCGCTGATGATGTCGAGCCCAATTGTCGCGAGCACGAGGCCTATCAGGATGGAAAACACGGTCTTCGGGATGTCGTCCGACCCGAGGCCGACGAAGGTGGCGAAGGCGAGCAGCATCAGCGCGAATTCTTCGGGCGGGCCAAAGCGAAGCGCGAAGTCGGCAAGCGGCGGTGCGAACAGCGTGAACAGGACGACCGAAATCGTCCCGCCGATGAAGGAGGCGGTCGCCGCCGTCACGAGCGCGACATCGGCTTTGCCTTGCGTCGCCAGCGGTCGGCCGTCGAACACGGTCGCCACCGCCGTTGAGGCGCCGGGAATGCCCAATGTTACCGAGCTGATCGCCCCGCCATACATGGCGCCATAATAGATTGCAGCCAGGAAGATGATCGCCGCATTGGGCGGCACCAAGAAGGTCAAGGGCAGAAGGATAGCGACGCCATTGACCGACCCCAGCCCTGGAAGCGCCCCAACGAAAAGGCCGACCATGACACCAATCACCAGCATAAAAAGATTGATCGGCTGCAGCGCTTCACCGAAACCGCCGATCAGATGGCCGATGATCTCTTCCATGGAGGTTTTCCTTCCCTCTCTCGCAGCTAGCTGGCGATCAGTAGATCAAGTCGTAGATCGGATAGAACAGCGGTTCGGAGATGCCTTTCGGCAACAGGATGGTAAGCGCCCATTCGAACAGGCAAAACACGACCACGGGCATGGCGACGGTAATCGCCAGGGTCAGCAGCCAGCCATGGCCGCCCATGAATTTCAGATAGAAGATCAGGAACAGCATCAGTGCGAAATAGATGCCGATCCACTGGATCAGAAGCAGCAGGACAGCAAGCGAGACGACAGTCAGCAGGACCATGGTCAACGCCGATGGCGAGATGAAGCTGGCGGTCGAGCGGCTCTCGGGCGTAGCGCGCGTGAACCATCTGACGATGGTGAAAAGACAGCAGATCAGCATGCCGGTCGCGAGCCAGAACGGCCAGGCGCCGGAGCCAGGACCGCGCTCGGGCACCCAGCCGATATTGAGCTCGGCACTCTTCATCATGAAGACGATCGAGAGTGTGGCCATGAGAACGGCCATCACGATCTCGGCTGTGCGAACCGTCATGTCATCGCTCCGTCACCCGTCGATGCTATGAAAATCATGTGCAAGACTTCAGACGATCGGCCGGGATCACCAAAGGGCGATCCCGGCAGTCTCGCCTAACGACTACTCGGAGGTAATCGCGTCGGCGCCGACCTCGCTGATCAGCTTTTCGTGACGCTCGAACTGTGCTGCATGGAATGTGGCCAGATCATCGCCCGCGACCCACTCGTTGCAGAACAGACCGTCGTCGACACAGAACTGCTGCCACTCTTCGGACTCGTAGAGTGTCTTGAAGAGATTGATGTACCAGTCCCGTGCCTCGGCCGACATGCCCGGAGGTCCATTGATCGAGCGCTGCATGTAGTACTCGATGTCGTGGCCGAGTTCCTTGGCGGTCGGGATATCGGGATAGGCTTCCATGCGCTCGGCGGTGAACTGCACCAGAGGCTTGGTATCGCCCGCGCGCATGAATTCGTTCTGCTCGGCCGGGTTGTTGACCGTGCTGTCGATCTGCTGACCGACCAGCGCAGCGGCCACCTTGCCGCCGCCCTCGAACGGGATGTAGGTGACGTCATAGCCGAACTCAGCTTCCATCATCGCCGTCAGGATGCTGTCTTCCTGGCCGGACCCCGTGCCGCCGACGTTCCATTCCTTGCCCTTCGCGGACACGGCGGCGACGTAGCTGTCGAGGTCGGTGATGTCTTCGTTCGCCGCGTTCACCCAGAGAAGGAAGGTGTCGAGCGCCATGCGACCGATGGGGGTGAACTCAGTGATGTCGATACCGAGACCCTCCTGAACGATCGGCGTCGTATAGAAGCTGTTCAGCGTCACCAGAATGGTGTGATCGTCACCCGCCTTGCCCTTCATGTAGGCAAGCGCTTCGGCGCCTGAGCCGCCCGGCTTGTTGATCGGGATGAACGGCCGCGGTGAAAGATCCTTCTTTTCGATCAGCCCCTGGAGCAGGCGCGCGATCTGATCGGCACCACCGCCGGTGCCGGCCATGATGATGAACTCCACCGGCTTCTTCGGTGACCATTCGGCAAAAGCCTCATTGGCGAGGCCGCCGCCAAGCCCGACGGCGAACATCGTGCCGAGGAGCAGTCCATTCTTTGTCGTCAACTTTCGTCTCCCTTTCTTTGTTAAGCTTCATCGCTGAACTGACCGGCCATTTATCCGCTGCCGACCAGTCTTCTTGCGCCTCCGCCTCGTCGGCATTGGCGATCTTGATGAGCGGCTACCTCCCTGAAGGATTTCCGCTCGTTCAAAATAGTCCTTCGATCTGCCCTTCCTCGTTCAAGTAGATGCTGTTGGCTGATGGGATACGCGGCAGTCCGGGCATGGTCATGATCGCGCCCGTGACAGCCACGATGAACTCAGCGCCATTGGAAAGCCGAAGCTCTCGGATCGGTACGGTAAAGCCGGACGGCGCTCCCTTCATGTCCGGATCGGTCGAGAAGCTGTATTGGGTCTTGGCCATGCAGACGGGGAAGTGCCCGTAATCCTTCTGCAGTTCCTCGAAGCGCTTCTCGATCGCGCCATCGCAGGTGATGCCATCGCCGCCATAGATCTTCTTGACGATGGTTTCGACCTTGTCGCGGAGCGACATGTCATCTGGGTAGAGCGGCTGGAAGTCGGCGTCGCCGCTGTCGGCGAGTTCGACGACGTGCTGGGCAAGCTCTTCGGTGCCGGCACCACCATCGGCCCAATGGGTCGCGATGAACGCCTTCACCCCCTCGCCTTCCGCCGCCGCCTTGACGGCCTCAAGCTCGGCATCGGTGTCGGTGATGAAGCGGTTGATCGAGACGGTGACCGGCACACCGAAGGATTTGACGTTTCGGATGTGGCGGATGAGGTTCGAACAGCCTTCCTGCACGGCCGCGACATTCTCCGTGCCGAGATCATTCTTGGCAACGCCGCCATGCATCTTGAGCGCGCGCACGGTGGCGACGATCACGGCGGCATCCGGCCGCAGCCCCGCCTTCCGACATTTGATGTTGAAGAATTTTTCCGCACCGAGATCGGCGCCGAAGCCTGCTTCCGTCACGACATAGTCGGCAAGCTTGAGCGCCGTTTGGGTGGCGATCACCGTGTTGCAGCCATGGGCGATATTGGCGAACGGGCCGCCATGGACGAAGGCCGGGTTGTTTTCCAGGGTCTGCACCAGGTTCGGCGCGACGGCTTCCTTCAGCAGAACGGACATCGGACCCGGGCCTTTGACGTCCTTAGCATAGATGGGCTCGCGCTTCCGGTTCTGGCCGATCACGATCTTGCCGAGCCGGTCGACCAGGTCGTTGAGGTCAGTCGCGAGACAGAAGATCGCCATGATCTCGGAGGCGACCACGATATCGAAGCCGTCCTCGCGGGGAAAACCGTTGGCGACACCGCCGAGGGAATTGGTGATCTGGCGAAGGGCCCGGTCATTCATGTCGACCACGCGCTTCCAGGCAACGCGGCGGCTGTCGATCGCGGGCTCATGGCCCCAGTAGATGTGGTTGTCGACGAGAGCGGACAGGAGATTGTGGGCGATGCCGATGGCGTGGAAGTCGCCGGTGAAATGGAGGTTGATGTCCTCCATCGGCACGACCTGGGCGTAACCGCCGCCGGCCGCCCCGCCCTTCATGCCGAAACAAGGGCCAAGCGACGGCTCGCGAAGACAGATCGCGGCCTTCTTGCCGATCTTGTTCAGGCCATCGCCGAGACCGACGGTCGTGGTCGTCTTGCCCTCGCCTGCCGGCGTCGGCGTTACGGCGGTCGTAAGAATGAGCTTACCGTTCGGCCTGTCCTGTAAGGACTTGACGTAATCCATGGAGAGCTTGGCCTTGTGCGGGCCATATTGCAGGAGCTGATCGCCGGGAATGCCGAGCTTCGAGCCAACCTCGGCCACCGGCATCATGGTCGCTTCGCGAGCAATCTCGATATCGCTTTTGGGCATGTTCGTTATCCTGTTTCGCTACTCAGGCGCCCGCTATTCAGGCCCCCGCCACTTAAGCTCCCATTGTGTCGCCCGCTTTGATCCCACTTGCTGCAGCCCAAGCGGCAGCGGGTTGCTTATCTCCGCCAGCCGGTCGGACCCGTTTCACCAGGATGCGGCCGCCGATGCACTGGACGGTCACGCCATCCTCCGAGACGTCGATCACCCGGCCGGACACGCCATCACCGTCGACGCGGGCGCTGTCGAAAATGCTGACCTCCGCGCCGTCATGGATCGTCCAGGCGCCGGGTGCGGGATTGGTGCCGCGAATGAGGTTGTAAACCTGGCCGACAGGTTTGTGCCAATCGATCGCCGCGTGTTTCTTGGTGCAGCGCCGCTCATAGGTGGCCTGGCTCCCGTCCTGCTCGATATGGGGTGGATTGCCGGACCGAAAGAGGTCGCAGACTTCAGGCACAGACTCGATGGCGGCGGGATAGATCTTCTTGAAGTAGAGATCGATCACCGTGTCGTCGGGGGCGATCTCGCATTGCCAGTTCAGTAGGACGTCGCCCTCATCCAGACCGTCGGTCGGATAAAACCAGGAAAAGCCGGACCGTGAGCTGCCCATGATGATCGGCCAATTCACCGCCGACGGCCCGCGATGCAGCGGCAGCAGGGAAGGATGGAAGCAGATCGAACCCAGCTTCGGCGTGTCGCGCGCGGCCTCGGGCACGAACACGTTCACGAACGCCATGATCATCAGATCGGCATCGCAACTCGCCAGCTCGTCGAGGGTCGCCTGATCCTTGAAATGGGCGGGCTGATGGACCGGCAGTCCCTTCTCAAGCGCGAACGCCTTGATCGGATCGACGGGCCTGCCGTCCCTGTCCGGCTCGCAATAAACGGCGACCACCTCATCAGTGCCGGTCTCCAGGAGCTTCGCGAGCGCGTCCTTGCCGAACGCCTGCTGACCCATCACGATCAAACGCATCATCTACCCCTCAATCCGCCGCATCGCGATCAACTGTACCGACAGCACCCGATCCAACGATGCGTTCAAGATCGTCGCCGCCATAGCCGAGTACATCGGTCAGAATTTCCTCCGTATGCTCACCCAAGAGCGGTGAGCGCTTCACCTCGGCAGGGCTGTCGGACAGCTTGATCGGGCAACCGACGCTCAAATACTCGCCGCGCTCGGGATGATCGACTTTGACCATCGTGCCGGTCGCGAACAGGCCTTCGTCCTCCGAGATCTCCTTCATCGACAGGATCGGGCCGACGGGAATGTCGTGGGGGTTGCAGATATCCATGACCTCGAACTTGGTCTTGGTCATGGTCCATGCTTCGATCCGGTCGAAGATCTCGTTCAGCTTGTCGAGCCGCTCCGGCGGCTTGGCGTAACCTTCCTTCGTCTTCCATTCCGGTTCGCCGATCACGTCGCAAACCTTCTCCCAGACGGCAGCCTGGATGATGAAATAGGTATAAGCGTTCGGGTCCTGCTCCCAACCTTTGCACTTCAGGATGCGACCGGGTTGCCCCCCGCCTGAATCATTGCCGGAACGTGGCGTGGCCTCGCCGAAGGGGATCTTTAGACCGAACTGCGAATATTCCTTGAGCGGCCCTGCTGCGAGGCGCTGCTGATCGCGCATCTTCACACGGGCGAGGTTTAGAACACCGTCCTGCATGGCGCAGGTCACGCGCTGTCCGCGCCCGGACTTTTCCCGCTGGAACAAGGCGGTGACGATGCCAAGGGCGAGATGCAGCCCGGTGCCGCTGTCGCCGATCTGCGCCCCGGTCACAGTCGGCGGACCATCGAGGAAGCCCGTCGTCGAAGCCGAGCCGCCTGCACATTGCGCGACATTTTCGTAGACCTTGCAATCCTCATACTTGCCAGGACCGAAGCCCTTGATCGAGGCCATGATCAAACGCGGGTTGATCTCCTGGATGCGCTCCCAGGAAAAACCCATGCGATCGAGGGCGCCCGGCGCGAAATTCTCCACCAGGACGTCGCATTCCTCGACCAAACGGGTCAGCACTTCCTTACCGGTTTCGTTCTTCGAGTTCAGCTCGATCGAGCGCTTGTTGTGGTTCAACATCGTGAAATAGAGCGAGTCCGCACCCGGCACGTCGACCAGCTGCTTCCTCGTAGCATCACCGACGCCAGGCCGCTCCACCTTGATCACATCCGCGCCGAACCATGCGAGCAGCTGCGTGCAGGTCGGTCCCGACTGGACGTGGGTGAAGTCGAGAATCTTGATGCCTTCGAGAGCTTTCATCCTGAACTTCCTGTCATCACTGCATGCCAAAGCAGACGTTTTGATCGAGTGAACGGTGTGACCACGTCACTTTTTCTTGACCACGCTTTGCGGGTTAAGCGAACCGATATTGCCGCTTTCCTTACCGGCGGCAGGGTCGATGGCGGCGTTGATCAGGGTCGGCTTGCCGCTGTCCATGGCTTCCGAGACGGCGCGGTAGAGCTCGTCCGGGTTCGAGGCATGGATGCCAACGCCGCCGAAAGCCTCCATCATCATGTCGTAACGGGCGTTCTCGACGAAAACGGTCGGGGCCGGATCCTCGCCGCCCGACCGGTTCTGATCGGTGCCGCGGTAGATGCCGTTATTGTTGAAGACCACCACGCAGACCGGCAGCTTGTAACGGCAGATCGTCTCGATCTCCATGCCGGAGAAACCGAAGGCGCTGTCGCCTTCCACGGCCAGAACCGGCTCGCCGGTCTCGACGGCCGCCGCGATCGCCGATCCCATGCCGACGCCCATGACACCCCATGTACCGACGTCAAGGCGCTTTCGCGGCTGATGCATGTCGATGATCGAACGGGCGAAGTCGAGTGTGTTGGCGCCCTCGTTCACCAGGATGGCATTCGGCCGCTCGGCGATCACCCGCTTCAATGAGCCAAGCGCCGCGGCGTAGTTCATTGGCGAGCTGTTGTTTTGAAGCGTCGCCGCCATGCGCTCGACATTAGCGGTCTTCTTGGCGTTGACCGCCTCAGTCCATTCGGCAGGCGGTTTTTTCCAATCCTTGCCCATGGCGTCGGTAAGCGCCGTCAGACACGAAAAAATATCGCCGACCACGGGCGCCGCGATCTCGACATTGCTATCCATTTCCTTGGGCTCGATGTC
>JBCCIN010000231.1:0-8316 GCA_039028235.1 Pseudomonadota bacterium | reverse complement strand
CCCATGCCCTCGTGGCCATCGTCGGTGGTCAGCGTCACAATCGGCATGTTGATATGGGTGACGGGCTTGCCGCCCGCCCCACCGGACGACCCGGACAGCATCGGCCGCGGCAGGGGCAGACGAAGGAGATCGGCCCTGACGTCGATGATCTTCATGCGCCCTCCCCGATCGCCATCACACTATCCGGCGGCCTCGCTCTACCGTGCGGAGAACACGAGCGTCACCCAAATACCCAGGCAAGTCAACGCCGCAGGCCGCGCCTGCTAGCCGCCGGAGATGGCGGTGAGGATGGTAACGTCGGTGCCCAGGGAGAGTGCGGTGGCGAGGGTGGCATGCCAGGTGCCATCACCGGGTTATGAACGCGTTGACCGAATTCGGGATAACGCATGTCCTCGGGAAGAAAATCGCAGCGCGTGCCATGATTGCGTAGTTCCCAGCTCTCACCGCCGTCATCGCCGGCAAAGACACCCGCCGCAGAGATTCCAACCCAGACGCGCCGATCGTCCTCAGGATGGTCACTACGGAATGCAGGATCAGCCCGGCAGGCCACGCTCCAGACCGACTTGATCGGCTCGTCACCTTCCGGATAGGCAAGCCCCTCGCTCGAATGAGTCCAGCTTTCGCCACGGTCGGTGGACTTCCAGACAGCGGGACCGAACCAGGCATTGCCACCGCCGTCATAGATTGCGCCCGTGATCGGGTCAGCGATGGCGTGGTTGATCGGCTAAGTGTTGAAAAAGGGGCCACGCTGCGACCAGTCCCGCCTTTCGGCGTCGCTCTCCAGAATGAAAACGCCCTTCTTGGTGCCGAGGAGAAGGAGAATGCGCTTCGCCAATGCTGCCTCCGCTCATCAATCGGCTTCGGTTATACCGGACCAACGGGCCCGTGCATGGCTCAGTCCTCGAACGACGGGACGGGACGACTGCCCGCGAGAACTTGGGCGCATACCGCCAATCCGGACTATGGCGGTCAAAGTCCATGAGGTGGCCATGCCACTGGCCACGCCACTAGGATTCCGTGGTGATCGATGTACTATCAAAGAAAAAGGGGAGGCGAATCATGGCGCGCTTGGCAAGTCCATGAACTCGGTTGGCGGCCTGGCTTCGCTGTTCGAGCGCGTGAATGATCGGCTGCTGGCCGTCTGCAAATGGGCGATCATCGCCATCGTCGGCGTGCTCGCCGTGATCCTGATCGCGGCCGTGTTTTACCGATACGCCCTCAACAACGCCATCGCCTGGTCCGAAGAGGGCTCGAAATATCTGATGGTCTGGCTGACCTTTCTGGGCGCGCCCATCGCCCTTCGCCATGCCGCGCACATCAATATCGACCTTCTGGTGAAGCTCTTCCCGCCGCGCGGCCGCCAGGCGTTCTATCTCGGCATCAATCTCGTGATCATCGTGACCATGGGCATTCTCCTTTGGAAGGGCTGGGAATTTGCCCAGCTCGGCGCCCGCCAGGTCGCCTCCAGCTTCAACTTCTCGATGGTCTGGATGTATGTCGCCGTGCCGATCGGCTCCGCGCTCACCTGTCTGGTCGCGATCGAACTCAGCTTGAAGGCGCTCATGGGCATCGCCGATCCGAGCCAGGGTATCGATGAGGACATCACCGCCGTCGTGGACGAGGTCCGCGAGTAATGGCCCTCGTCATTTTCTATTTCCTCCTCGGCCTGATGGCGCTGGGCGTGCCGATCGTGTTCGCCCTGATCTTCGCACCGATCATCGGGGTCTGGCTGAACGATCAGACCGTGTTCTTGAACATGATGCCCCAGCGGGTCTTCGGCGGCATCAATCAGTTCCCGCTGCTCGCCATCCCCATGTTCATCCTGGCGGGCGAGATCATGAACCATGGCGGCATCACGGTCCGCCTGGTCAAATTCGCGAACACGCTGGTTGGCCATCTCCGCGGCGGGCTCGCCCACGTCAATATCGTCTCCTCCATGCTGTTCGCCGGGTTGTCGGGCTCCGCCGTGGCCGATACGTCGGCGCTTGGCTCCATTCTCATTCCGGCGATGGAGAAGGACGGCTACACCCGCCGCTTCGCCGCGGCTGTGACCGCCTGCTCTTCGGTGATCGGCCCCGTGATCCCGCCTTCCATCATCATGGTGGTCTACGCCTATATCATGGGCGTGTCGGTCGGCGGTCTGTTCGCGGCGGGCTTCGTGCCGGGGGCGATGATGGGCATCGGGCTCATGATCGTGAACGGCATTCTCGCCAAGAAGCGGAACTTCCCGAGGAGCGCTGAGCGCGCGAGCGTCGGCGAAGTCGGTACGGCGTTCGGCAGCGCTTTCCTTCCCTTGCTGACGCCCTTCATCATCCTGGGCGGCATCCTCTCGGGCGTGTTCACGCCGACCGAAGCGGCCGCCGCTGCTGTCGCCTACGCGCTCCTTCTTTCGATCTTCGTGACGCGCACGCTCGAAATCAGCCGCATCCCGGACATGCTCTACCGGGCGGGCCTGGCGTCCTCCTCGATCCTGCTGGTGATCGGTGCTGCCACGGTCTTCGGCTGGGTGACCTCGCTCTCGGGTGCACCGAGCACTATTTCTTCACTTCTGACTGCGATTAGCGACAACCCGCTGATCGTGCTCTTCTGCATCAACATTCTGCTTTTCATCGTCGGCATGTTCTTCGACGCGGGGCCGGCGATCCTGATCCTGGGCCCGCTGCTCGCGCCGACCATGAACTCGCTCGGCATCGACCCACTGCATTTCGCGATCATCATGTGCGTCAACCTCACGGTCGGCCTCGCGACACCGCCGATGGGCCTGGTGCTGTTCGTCGCCTCGACGCTCACCCGCATCTCGATCCTCGATATCGCGAAAGACATGTGGCCGTTCCTCATGGTCCACGTCGTGGTGATCTTCTTGATCACCTATTTCCCCGCCCTTACCATGACCCTACCGCGCCTCCTGGGCTTCGGGGTCTGAGAGGGCGCCAACAAAGAGACAGGGAGGTTTTTTCTATGTTGAAAGACGTGCTCAAGGGTGGCGCCGCTGTTGCCGCCGCCGCTTTGTTATCTGTCGGGCCTATCGGCGCTGCCGATGCGGCTGATTACATTCTGAAATACGGCCATCCTGGTCCGGTCGGCGACGACAGCGACGATCATGTCGCCGGCGAATTCCTGAAGAGCTTTCTCGAAACCCGCTCGAATGGCCAGATCGAGGTGCAGATCTTTCCGGGCTCGCAACTCGGCAGCTTCCGCGAGATGGTCGAGCAGGTGAACGCCGGCACGCTCGAACTCGCCCACACTGCCCTCGGCGGCCTGGTCGGCTTCATGCCGGAGCTGCAGGTGATCGAGCTCCCCTATGTCATCCGCGATGACATGGTCGCCGAATGCATGATCGACGGGCCGTTCTTCGAAGACGTCCGGAAAGGCTTCATGGAGAAGTCCGGCAACGTCAATCTGATCGGCATCGGCAACACCGGTCGCTTCCGCAACTTCTTCACGGCAAGCGCGCCAGTGAAGTCGGCTGAAGACCTCAAAGGCGTGAAGATGCGGGTGATCAATTCGCAGCTTCCCGTTACCATGATGGAGTATTTCGGCGGCAACCCGACGCCCGTCGCCTGGGGCGAGCTCTACACCTCGCTCGCAACCGGCGTGGTCGAGGGCACAAAGAACGCCGTGACCGACATCATGCCAAACAAAATGGACGAGGTGCTGCGCTTCTCGACGCTGGATGAGCATGCTTATCTCTGGGGCTTCATGGCCGCGAGCCAATCCTTCCTCGACAGCATGCCCGACGATCTGAAGGCGCTCACCGTCGCCGGCATCCGCCAGATGGCCGACGTCCAGCTCGAGTTCAACAAGGGTGCCGAAGGCAGGCAAACCGCCGCCTTCGTCGCGGGTGGCGGCGAGGTCTACGTGCCGACCGCCGAGGAAATGGAAACCTTCCGCGCGGTCAAGGAGCCGATGGGTCAGTGGTATGTCGACCAGTTCGGCAGTGAATGGCACGACAAATTCACTGGCGCCGCCACCGACTGCGAAGGTTCCGTCGACGCCCAACTCGCCACCTGGGGCTCCAAGTGAGCGACGCGCTCAACCCGTTGACTCGCCCGTGACTGCAACGCTCCTCCGGGGTTCTCTCGGGGGAGCGTTTTTCGTTTGACGTTGCGTCTTCACCATGTCATCGGCGGTAGGTCGATTGACGACAGAGGAAAAGCGATGGCGAGCTATGAGGGCGGATGCCAGTGCGGCGCCGTGCGCTATGAAGCAAGCGTCGATCGTCTTATCGCCTATGCCTGCCATTGCCGCGAGTGCCAGAAGCAATCGGCCTCAGCCTTCGGCATTTCCGTACCGGTTCCGAGCGAGGGGTTCCGGATCGAGGGGCCTATGAAAGTCTGGCGCCGGCCTACGGACAGCGGATCCAGCACGGACTGCTGGTTTTGCGAGTCCTGCGGCACGCGCCTCTATCACCGGGGCGTCCGCGAGCCTGAATGGGTCGCCATCAAGGGCGGCTCGCTCGACGACCCCGACATCCTCACTCCGATCGCCCATATCTGGATCAAGCGAAAGCGCCCGTGGCTCCTCTTGCCGCCTGGCGTGCCGACCCATGACACCGAGCCCGACGACTATGATGCATGGCTGAACTCACTGACACCAAAGTAGAGGCCGCCGCGCCTCGCGGCCGCGGCTAGATCTTACGGGACGGCGCCAGGAGCGTGACCAATGTCTCGGGATCGAGCGGGTCGTCCGATCCGGCAAGGCCCTGCTGAGTGCGATAAGCCTCCAGTGCTGTCCCTGTTTTGCCTCCCATGACACCGTCGGCCGGACCGGGATCATGTCCGGCTTCGGCGAGCGCTTCCTGGACGACACGGATCGCATCGGCCCTGTCCACCTTTCCGAGCAGCTTCTCGGCATTCGCTTCCGTACGCTCACGTCCGCTGGTCGCGCCAAGGGCGATGTGATAGAGGGCGCCCTTCACGTCCTTTGGCCCGCCGCGGCCGTCCAGCATCATGCGCGCCAGGCGCAGATAGGCTGCCGGGAATGGCGCCTTGACCGCGCTCGCATAGAGCTGACGCGCCTTGGCCTCATCCTTCTCGAAGCCTTCGCCACGCTCATAGAGATCGGCGAGATCGTAATTCGCGCGAAGCTGGCCTTGCGCGGCCGCCTTCTTCAGGAAGTCGATGCCTTTCTCGACATCGCGCTCGACGCCACGGCCCCAGAGATAGAGGCGGCCCATATTGTACTGCGCCTGGTGGTAGCCGAAGGCGGCTGACTGCGCCATCCACTCGGCCATCTTGGCGTCGTCCTTGGGCAGTCCGCGTCCCTCGCCATAGGCCCAGGCAATGTCGTGCTGCGCGCCGGCATGGCCGGCCTCGGCGGCGGCCTGGAAGAGCGGGGCTGCCGCGTCAAAGCTCTGCGCAACGCCCCAGCCCTTCTTGTACATCATGCCCATCAGGTTCTGGGCAAGCGGGTTGTCGCGTTCGACCAACGGGTCCAGCCAGGTCAGCGCCTCCTGGTAGTCCTCGATGCCCATATAGGCGCGGCCGAGATTAGCACGGAAACGCTCGACACTGGGATGGTCGGAGGCGCCCTTCAAGCAGGCAATCACCGCAGCGTTCGCCCACATATCGCGATCCTCTTCGCTGAAACGGCGATCGAAGAAGAAGGTGCCGCCGGTGACCCGGTTGGGATCGAGCGCATCACTCGCGATCAGATCGCAATCATGGGTGGTGACAGCCACCGGTGTCGCCCATTCCAGCGCCTCACCCGCCTCGAATTCGGCCCGAAACACGAACTCGCCATAATCCTCGCGGCTCTCGCCCGACGGGTCGAAACGAAGCTCCTCGAGATCGGCGAGCGCCAGCGTCTGGCCGGCCTTGATCACGCCGAGCTCGGGATGGAGAAGCTCACCCTCCGGCAGCTTGACGATCGTGGCACCGGCCGTCTCGTCCACTGACGGCAGGGGCAGGCTGAGCAGCTGCGGGCCGCCACTGTTGATCAGCTCGATCGATTGCAGGCTGCGCTGGCGCTGCTGATCCAGAGCGGCGACCTCGATGCCCTCGCCCACCAGCTTGGAGCGCGCCTCCTCGGCGAAATGGCCGTTCGGGAAGCGGTCGAGATAGGATTTAGCCTCGTCGGCGGCCAGCTCCTCCTGGCCGATCTCGCGCCAGTACAGGAGATCCGAAAGCTCGTTGGTGGCGACCGCCGGGACGATCTCAGGCGCCAGCGCCTCCGTCTCAGTCGTCACCTCCTCGAAGCTCGCAAGCTGCACCTCGGCGACCTCGGCGAATCTTCCGGTCGGAAAAGCGCGCTGATAGATCTGAAGTGCCGCCTCGCGCAGGTTGGGCGCCGTGATCCCCTGCAACGTGTTCCAGAAGATGCCGTCGGCATCCGCGACCGCCGGAAGCTGACCGCCCGGCGTCTGCTCTGACCCTTCCACCAGATGCACCGGCCCCATCAGGGCGGAGTGATCCCAGGGAATCTGCAGGCCGTTGGTGGCGGATATCACGCTCCGGCGCACCAGATCCATGGCCTCGCGAATTTCGAGGCCAGGCGTCGCCAGATGCTCCAGCAGAGCCGACGTGTAGGGGCTGTTCGCCCCCTCGCCGTCATAGGCGACCCGATTCGGACCGGTGGCATAGGACGTGAAGCTGCCGACATCGACATTGATCGGGGCGAGGCCCTGGGCCGAGTCCAGCGACCGGGACACCCCTTGCGCCGAGGCGACATGGGTCGGCAGCGGATTGTCGCGGCAGGCATCGAGGAAGAACAGGACAGTCTGCACCCGTGCTTGCACCTGGCGCATCAGATCGTCCATGGCGATGCCGTCAAAGGCGAGATCGGCGACGACGCGGGGAGCGGCGTCCACAGGCACCAGATAGTTGCGCCCGCTCACCTGAATACCGTGGCCGGCATAGTAGATCAGCGCAACGTCGGCGCCTTCGACCCTGTTAGCGAAATCGCGAAGGGCGGACAGTGCTTGCTCGCGCGTGTGATCAAGGCCTTCCACCACTTCGAAGCCGACACCGCGCAGCAGGCCGGCGATCGCGCCGGCATCGTTCGCCGGGTTCGCAAGAGGCGGCAGCTGCTGATAGTCGGAATAGCCGAGCACCAGCGCCACACGCCGATCACCCTCCGCGGCCGATGCGCTGACGGGACCGAGCAGCAACACCACCGCGATCATCAACAAGCGTCGAAACAGCATCACTCGAAATCCCTCTTTCGCCTGACCGTTCGCGTTTCCATCAAAGGATAGTTTCGAGATAGAAAATCGATCATCCGCTCCAATTTCGACGAGGCCGCCGATCATTCGGATGTCTTGCCGTCAAAGCTTTCAGCATCAGGGAGCAGACTTTAGGGCATTCGAGACAAATTCCAAAGACCGTTCCCGCCACATCTTGAAAGCGCCTGCTCAGCCCGTGCCTGCCCCGATCACGAAACCGCCGCCTGAGGCATCGACGATACAGCCAGTGACGAAGGAGGCGGCATCTGAAAGCAGCCAGAGGATCGGCTCGGCGATCTCGGAGGCCTCTGCCGGCCGGCCCATCGGAATCGTCGCGCTCACCGCCCGGCGCTTTTCGGGATCGTCGCGCACCGCTTCCACCATGTCGGTAAGCGTCACGCCGGGACGAACGACGTTGACACGGATGCCCTCCTCGGCCACTTCGCGTGCTAAGCCTTTGCTGAAACTGTCGACCGCCCCCTTGGACCCGGCATAGTGGCTGGCACCGGGCCTGCCACCAAGGGCTGCTGCCATCGAGCCGACATTGACGATCGCGCCGCCCTCCCCGCCATGCGCCGTCGACATGCGCTTCGCCGCCTCCCGGCAACACAGCATCAGACCGATGACATTTATCGCCATCAGCCGTTGCAGGTCCACGGCAGGCATCGCATCGACGCGTATCCGAGTGGAGATGCCAGCGCTGTTCACCAACGCTCGGATCGGACCAAGGCCGTCTTCGGCCTCCTCGAACATCCTGACGATGTCCGCTTCGTCGGCGACATCAGCCTGAACGGCAACCGCGCGCTTTCCCGCCGCCCGAACGGCAGCGACCGCCTCCTCAGCGGCCGATCGGTCATGTCGATAGCCGACTGCAACGTCGAAGCCGCGGCCTGCTGCAAGCTCGACCACAGCACGCCCGATGCCGCGAGCACCACCCGTCACCAACAGGACATCACCCATATCAACCTCCCTCATCGATCGTCGGCTGAGCACATGCCAGCCGCAAGACCTGTCCATCAATGGACTGCCGGGCCATCCTGCGAACGGCGCTCCTCTTTTTTCCGCCCTTTGACCGCCCGTTAGCCTTTCCTTAACCCGTCCTCGCCATGTTCCTTCATGGTCCATGCGATCCTGGGAGTCCGCCCACCCGCTGG
>JBCCIN010000230.1:0-8344 GCA_039028235.1 Pseudomonadota bacterium | reverse complement strand
GCTATGCACCCTGCCGCGACTCCTGGACCTGGTCGAGCAGGCGATCGGGCCGGACATCATTCTCTGGGGCAGTCAGATTTTCTGCAAGCCCGCGGGGACCGGGATGGCCGTGCCCTGGCATCAGGACGGGCATTTCTGGCCAATTCGTCCCCTCGCCACCTGCTCGGTCTGGATCGCGATCGACGACGTCACACTGGAGAACGGCGCGATGCAGTTCATCCCCGGCTCGCAACGCGAGCGGCGTCTGTTCGATCATATTCGTGACGACAGCAAGGAATCAGCGCTCAACGCGACGCTTGCTTCAGATCAGTTCGATCTTGCCGATGCGGCCGTCGATGATCTGAAGGCGGGGGCATTATCGCTGCACGATGTCTTTCTGATCCACGGCTCCGAACCCAACCGCTCCAAGAACCGCCGTGCGGCCTTCGTCATCCGCTATATGCCGGCGACCTCTCACTTCGACCGAAGCGAGGCAAAGGTGGGCTCACAGCATGTCAATACCAGGCTGGCCGAGCGCGAAATCTACCTCGTGCGTGGCGAGGACTGGACCGGCAAGACCAACATGGTCGATCTCAGGCCTTAGCCGCCATGGTCACGTAGGCGACGATCTCTCCTCCAAGACACGATCGAGTTCCGGCAGCAGGACGATGCCATCCTGATCGCTTGCCGAGGAATGCACGACGATCCAGGTGCAGGGCGCATCACTCTCATTGCAGGGAGCATGCGGCACGTCGGCCGGAATGAAAATCTGATCGCCTGTATCGAGCAAGGTGCGGTGTTCCATCTGGTCGCCGTAATGCACGGCGCAGCTGCCTTCGAGGAGATAGGCGATCGTCTCGATCTTGTCGTGATAATGCACCTTCGCCTTGGCGCCAGGTGGCATCGGTAAGACATTCATGCAGATGCGTTCCGAGCCGACCGTTTCCGCGGACGCGCCGGAGCCATAGACAAAGCCCTGCTTGCCCTCGTAGGTCTGTCCCGGTTTGATGACCTGGACACGTCCGAAAGCTGCGTTTCCCACGTTGGGCTCTCCTTCAAGTCATGGATGTTGTTGCGCGCAATCAGGCATTCCGCGCGCTGTCGAGTGCCGTCTTGCCGCCGCCGATAAGAAGCTCCAGATCGGCTGTCACCAACATGAGGCGAACTCCCTGTTCGATCAGCTCCTTTTGCTGCTCCACCGGCGTCGTTATGCCCAAACAAACTGGCAGGCTTCGGTTCTTTGCCGTGGCCATAATTTTGTCCAGTGCGCCCTTCACCTTGGGATGATCGAGTTCGCCAAGATGCCCAGCCGTACCGGAGAGGTCGTTGGGTCCAAGACAGATGCCATCGAGGCCGGGCACCGACATGAACTCATCAAGCACATCGACCGTTCTCATGTCTTCGATCTGCGGCATGATGAAGATCGCATCGTTCGCGCGCTCGACATAAGTCTTGAGGTCACGATAGTAGTTCGATGCGCGTCTCGGTCCGAAACCGCGCGTGCCATCAGGCGGATAGCGACAAGCGGCAACCAGGACCCTCGCTTCTTCCGGCGTGCGCACCATCGGCGCTAGAATGCCCTCGATACCGCAATCAAGATAGCGCTTGATCGCAACGGGATCATTCCAGGGAACGCGGGCCATCGGGACGGTCTCGGAGCCGCGAAAAGCCATGACCGCGGCCTGCACGGCTTCAATGTTCCAGGGCGAATGTTCGGTATCAAAGAGGATGTAGTCGAAACCGAGATCGGCCATGATTTCGGCGACCGCAGGATCGGTTAGCGTCATCCAGGCGCCAAAGGCGACCTCGCCATTCCGAAGCCTCTCCTTAAAGCGGAGTGCCCGCTCAAGAACCGGACGCGTCGTTTGTTCTAACCCAGCGGCCTCGGACATTGATGCTTACCCTCCCCCACGATTGTTTTCCATTTTTGACGACCACGCTCATCAGCTCTTCCCCGGCGGCGGATTCCACCAGCGATCTTTCATCGGCAGATGTTCGTCCAGATGAACCCAGGCGATCTTCTCCGATGCGAAATTGTGACGAACGGCCGGCGCCTTCTCCGGTTGGTCGAGCGTGCCGACCATGATCGCGATGAAGTCAGGCTTGTCATCGAACTGGAAAGTCATGTGGCTACCGCAGTCCGGGCAGAACGAGCGTGTGGCGAAGTCGGTCGGACGGATGTCCTTCATGGCGATGCCCGAGAATGTCACCTGATCGGCATTGAAGGCAGCAAGTGTCAAGGCAACACCGCCGCCGGAACGACGACATTGCTCGCAATGGCAGTGGGAAACGCGAAGCGGCAAGCCGTCGGTTCGGTACGTTACCGCCCTGCAAAGACAGCGGCCGGTCAGCACATCAGTCATATCATGATCCTCATGCCCAAGCCTCCCCGGTCTTCAGACGCGCATTTTCTACTGATTTCCGTTCAGAGTGTGCCATGCTGGCCCTAGACGCAACGGCAATGGCTGGAGCAAGCGATGGCGGACCTTCGGATCATTTCCTATCTGCCCAACCCGCGAATCTGGAAGGCGACGATTGCCGGAAGGCTTTGCGAGGTCGATATCGACGTCAGGGGTGGGGCGCCTGCCGAGATGCAGGACTGGCTCTGGGATTTCGATGCTCGGCCGCTCACCGATGACGACCGCCACGCGGATCATGGCCCAGAAATCGCGGGACGACGTGGTTTCAAAGGCAAGCTCTACAAGACCGAAGCCTTTCTCGACGCCAATCCCTTTGGCACGATCCCGGCGGCTTTTAGCCCCGACGGCAAAGTCGGAATTTTCGAATCAAACAGCATAATGCGCGCCGTTGCTTCTCTCGGCAAAGAGCGCGGACATGGCGGGCTTTCGGGACGCGACGCTTATGAAGCCGCACGCATCGAAAGCTTCCTCGATGTCAGCCTGCTTTTTGCCAAGGATTCGCAGACCTATCTGCTCTCGCTGCGTGGCGAAACACTGACCAAAGAAATTCATCAGCAAGCCGCCGAAGCCTTCGCTGTGTATATGCGTGGGATTGAGCGAGCACTCTCTTCAGGCACCCAATTCATTGCATCCGATCAGCTCTCGCTTGCCGATATCTGCTTTGTCGCCGAACTGGCGCTCTTCATTCGGGAAACGAATTATCAGGATCAGCTTCGAGCACTTGATGTCCAGCCCATCCTCGGTGATCAGATCGACAATTTCTATCCGAAAGCCATCGCACATTTCGAAGGGCTATGTCGTCACGACGCCTTCAGGCCGGACGTCGAGGCCTATCTCCATAGCTTGAAGCGCTAGAACGCAGCAATTCGCGCGACAAAGCGCACTGAGTAGAGATGTGCTACAATCGGAAAAACAAGTAACGATCAAACGAGGGGAGGCGAGCCATGCGACTTGGCCTGTTCATGATGCCCCTGCATCCGCCGGATCGGGACTATCACAATGTGCTCGAAGAGGATCTGGAGGCGGTCGTCAAAGCCGACGAATTTGGCTTCGATGATGTCTGGATCGGTGAGCATTTCAGTTGCTCGACCGAACCGATCACGTCGCCTTTGATGTTCATGGCCAAAGCCATTCCGCTCACAAAAAACATCAATCTCTGCACCGGCGTGCTGAACCTTCCGCAGCAACATCCGGCTGTCGTCGCCGGTTTTGCGGCCATGTTCGATCATCTCGCCGAAGGTCGATTCATCATGGGCATCGGGCCGGGCGGGCTGCCGTCCGACTTCGAACTGTTCAAGCTCAATGACGCCATGCAGCGCGGACGGATGACGAATGAGGCGATCGACATCATCCTGAAGATCTGGACCACCGATCCGCCTTATGAGATCCAAGGTGAGTTCTGGTCGATCCAGCCAGGCGAATGGTACTGGCCTGAATTCGGTCTCGGCATCATGCCCAAGCCCTACCAAAAGCCGCATCCGAAAGTCGCCCTCGCCGGCATGAGTCCGCATCCTTACTTCGTGCAGCAGGCAGGTAAGCGCGGATGGATCGCGGTGACGGCTAACTTCATCCCGCCGAACAGTGCAGCCACCCATTGGCAAAAATATGTCCAAGGCTGTGAAGAGGCCGGCCACGAGCCCGATCCTCAAAATTGGCATGTCGCGCGGACGATTCTCGTCGCGGAAACTGACCAGGACGCCGAACGCTATCTGGCTAATCCTGACTGCGCACCCCGTTACTACTTCAACTACCTGAGTTCGCTGATGAAGAAGGCCGGATTCTCAGGCGTCATGAAGGGCCTTCATGAGATCAGCGATGATGAGCTCACCGTCGATTGGGCGCTGGATGAGATCGTGATCGCCGGCAGCCCGGCGACGGTCGCGGATCGGATCAACCACCTCCGCGGTGAAATCGGTCCCTTCGGCACGCTCGTCCTCGCTGGGCTCGATTGGGACGACAAGGCCCTTTGGCAGCGCTCGATGGAGCTTGCGGCGAAAGAGGTGCTGCCGCGACTGAACGGTTAGGCCGGCCGAGCTAAAGACAGGGGGGCACAATGGCAGACAAACCATTCGGCATAGGCATCGTCGGCACCGGGCGCATTGCTGATCTTCATGCGATCGAATATCGCCAGAATCCAGATGCGAAGATCACTGCACTCTGCGATCAGGACGTCTCGCTTGCGAAGGGCCGCGCCAAAGCCTGGGATGCCGAGGATGCGTTCATCACTGATGACATCGATGCGCTCCTGGCAAGAAACGACGTCGATCTTGTGGAAATCCTGCTTCCCCATCACCTCCATCTTTGGGGAGCGCTGAAGTCGATTGAAGCCGGCAAGATCGTCTCACTGCAAAAGCCGATGTGCGTGTCCCTCGCCGAGGCCGATCAATTGGTGGCAGCCGCCGAATCAGCGGATCGTCCGCTTCGAATCTTTGAAAATTTCCTGTTCCATCCACCGGTCGTTAAGGCGCTGGAGCTGGTCGAGAACGGCGCCATTGGTGAGCCGGTTTCAATGCGCATTAAAAGCAATCCCGGGCGCAGCAAGACTGCGTGGAAGGTTCCTGAAAGCGCCACCGCCTGGCGACAGGACCGCGCCAAATCAGGCGGCGGGCCGCTCATCTTCGATGACGGTCACCACAAATTTGCGCTCGCCTGGCGCTTCATGGGTGAGCCCGATGACGTTCACGCCTTCATCGGCCAAACCAAATCGCCGGCCGGCGAAATCCTGGACGCGCCGTCCATCGTCTCGTTCCGCTTTCCCGGCAATCGCATCGGCCATCTCGAAGTGGTCTACTCGCCGGAGCTGGAGGTCGATACTCGCCAATACCCACAAGATGATCGCATCGAGATCACCGGTACCAAAGGCGTGCTTTGGGTGCATGGCGGCCACGGTCGTCTCGGTAATCCGCCACCGGTCGAAGTCTATGCCAACGGTGTCACCACGCGCTTTGATGACATCGAAACCGCCTGGGAACAGAGCTTCGTTTTGTCGACGCGTTCCTTTTTGGAAGCGCTTCGAAAAAGCGACGTGCCAGCCCTGACACCAGACCAGGGCCGCCAGGTTCTGCGGTTTGCATTTGCAGCCGAGGAATCGGCGAAGCTGGGTCAAAGGGTTAAGGTCTAGACCAAACCAGCTAAGGAACGTCTGCTCAGAACTGTACCTCTACCTTTCCAAGCCCTTCGAAGGTGGCGGCGATGTGTTGGCCTGGCTTGGCGAAGACTGGTGCCGCCGCGAGATTGCCCGTGGTGATAATCTCGCCTTTCTTCAGATAATGGCCTCGCGTGAGGCAGCGATTAGCGAGCCAGACGAGCCCATTGATCGGATCGTCAAGGGCATTGGCACCGACGCCTTCGACCTCCAGTGCGCCTTCAACGTCTACGCGGACCGATATGCCCGGTCTGTCAAAGGACCGCCAATCGGCGATCGCATCGCCTGATATGAAGGTGGCGTGGACACCATTGTCGGCAACCGTCGGCATGATTGGTATCGGCCAACCCTGGGCATAGCGGCAATCGACGATCTCAACAGCCGCATAGATGGCGTCGACCGCATCGAGTACGCCATCGACATCGAAGGGTGCGTCATCAATTCTGAGATCCCTACTCAGGCGAAACGCAATTTCCGGCTCGACGATCGGCGCGAAGACATCGCGTCGATCGATCGACGCCGATCCTTGATAGGACGTCGCTTTGAACATGCGCCCGTAGAACGGTTCATCGGTGTTGGTCATCTCTTGCGCCATCGCGCTGGTGCAACCAACTTTCCAGCCGATCGTCTTTTCGCCGAGTGCGGCCACCAGTCGATCCTGAATGCGATAAGCGTCCTCGATATCATTCGGCTCTGCATCTCCCGGAAAGGATGCCAGTACCTTGCCATCATCGCGGATGCGCCTCAGACAGGCCGCCGCTTTATCGATCGCTTGCTCGTTCATGGTCCGCTTCCCTCCGCTGCTCCCTAAACGGTAGCCAGCTATCGAAGGCTGATCAACGAACGCAACATCGACGGTTCTATCTAGTAGAGTTCAAAGGATGGGAGCGTTGTGGCTCGTCGGCACACCGACCTTAGCCACCAAGAGAGCAAACAAAGGGAGGCAGGGGTGAAAATCAAGGACGTAAAAACCTGGGCCGTCGCTAACCCGCCGCCACATCACGGCGGTACGTATTGGGTGTTTTTGAAACTCACTACCGACAATGGCATTACCGGTTATGGTGAGTGCTTCGGGGCGCCCTTTGCGCCGAAGCGGGTCTGTGGACTGATCGAAGATGTAGTTGAGCGGCTCGTGGTCGGCCGAAGCCCATTCGACATCGAGAACATCTGGCGGATCGTCTATTCCTCGGGCTTTTCACAACACCCCGAGCACACCATGGGCGGCGTGCTGAGCGGTATCGAGATCGCGTGTTGGGACATCGTCGGCAAGGCGCTCGGTCAGCCGATCTACAATCTGCTCGGCGGCAAGGTCAACGAGCGTCTTCGTTCCTACACCTATCTCTACGGCCCGCAAAAGCAGCCGGGCGACCTTGGTGCGATCGACATCCACAGCGACCCGGACGCAGCACCCAAGCGTGCTGAAGAGTATTTCAAGAAGGGGTTTACCGCGGTCGGCTTCGATCCGGTAATGCCGATGGGGTCCTTCGATCCGAGGCAGATCTCGCTGGAGGCGCTGGTCAATGCCGAAAAGGTGACAAAAAACATGCGCGAGGCCGCGGGTGACACGCGAGATCTCCTGCTAAAGACTCACGGCCAGATGACCACCTCCAGCGCCATACGCCTTGCGAAGCGGCTGGAAAAATTCGATCCGCTCTGGTTCGAGGAGCCGACCCCGCCGGAGAACAAGAGCGAGATGGCGCGCGTCGCTCGCTCCACCAGCATTCCCGTCGCCACTGGCGAGCGGTTGGTGAGCAAATACGACTTCGTCGATCTTCTCGAAAAGCAGGCAGCCGCAATCCTGCAGCCGGCGCTTGCCCGCGTCGGCGGCATACTCGAAGCGAAGAAAATTGCTGGCATGGCCGAAGCGCACTACGCTCAGATGGCGCCTCATCTCTATGCAGGGCCGATCGAAGCCGCCGCCAACATCCAGCTTGGCACCTGCAGTCCGAATTTCCTGATCCAAGAAAGCATCGAAAACTTCGGCGGTTTCTACGCGGACCTCCTGACCAAGCCGATCCAATGGCAAGATGGCTTCATTATCCCGCCGACTGAACCGGGACTGGGCGTTGAGCTGAACGAGGCCGTCGCCGATGCCAATCTCTTCACCAAAGACGACGTCTTCCCGCCAATGGCCGAAGCGCCGGTGATCAAAGAGCTGGCCTGAGTGCATGGCCTTTGATGGTATGAATCACTCGACCATGAGGCTTAGGCGACGCGCATCGCTGTAGGCAGTCAAATGGGAATCTCGCCAGTCACGGCGCAGCGGCGGAGGACACGGGCTTCGGTCGCGGTGTCATAGGGTTCGGCCTTGTGCAGCATGCAGCGGTTGTCCCAAGGGATCAGGTCGCCGACCTGCCAGTGATGCATGTAGACTCGTTGTTCGTCGATGATCCTGCTGTTCAGATCGTCGATGAGGTCCCGACCTTTCTCTAGCGCCATGCCCTCAATTCGCCAGGCGTGATCACCGAGGAAGACCCATTTCCGGCCAGTCCCAGGGTGGGTTCGGATGATCGACCGTCGTCACACCGCTATCCAAGGATCGATTAACAGCATCACAGGACCTAGTCCTTAGTCGACATATTATAAGCATGCGTATAATATGCGGGCATGTTTAATTTAGACCCCGAAACGAGTGTCGGCTTTCTGCTGCATGATGTATCGCGGCTGATGCGAGCCTGGTTTGATGAGCGGGCGCAGGCGCTGGGCCTGACCCGTGCTCAGTGGCGTGTCCTGGTTCATCTTGGACCGCGACAGGGCATCAATCAGACGTCGCTTGCGGAAATCCTGGAACTCGACAACG
>JBCCIN010000229.1:0-8376 GCA_039028235.1 Pseudomonadota bacterium | reverse complement strand
CCCCGTCCGCCCCACGCTGATACGCGAAGGCGAAGGCGGCGAGGCCTTCGGTGAGCGGGCCGCGATGCGTCTTTTGGCGCAGAAGCCACGTCCGACCGCCATTGTATGCGCGACCGATCTGGAGGCCATTGGTGTTCTGCAGGCGCTCGATCATCACGGCCTGATCGCTGGCCGCGACGTGTCGGTGATCGGTCACGATGACCTCCCCGAAGCCTCGCTCACCCAGCCGCCCCTTGCGACGATCCGGCAGCCGCACGCCGATGTCGGCACCCGCCTTGCGGAAATCGTCGGCGCCTTGGCCGACGGTCACGATCCTGGTGCCTATCAGGAGGTCTGGCAGCCCGAGTTGATCGTCCGCGGCTCGCTCGGCGAAGCGACGCCCTGATCCAGTCCGAATCCGAGAGGACGACAGGCATCTGCTTGACAGCCAAATCGGTTTGAGGCAAAAATCCAAATCGGTTTGAAAAGCAGCGTGGATCCAAGGTTTATTTGGCCATCTGATAGATTTATGGTCTTATAGTCAAAGCTCCAGCGAAACTGCTGATGCCAAAATGCTTGAGACAACCAGGCACACAAAACAGGGGAGGCTGATCATGGCGAAAGACTATGGTTTGAGGGGCGTAACCGCCCTCGTTGCGGCCATTCTGGGAGTGGCTGCAAGCGGCAGCACGGAAGCCGCCGAAATCTCGATCTCCTGCGGTGCCGTCGGCATGGAGCTCGAACTCTGCCAGGAGGGCGCCAACGCCTGGGCCGAGGCGACGGGCAACACCGTCGAGATCATCTCGACCCCGAATTCAGCCACCGAGCGCCTGGCCCTCTATCAGCAAATTCTTGCCGCCAATTCCTCGGACATCGACGTCTTTCAGATCGACGTGATCTGGCCCGGCATCCTCGCCAACCACTTCATTGATCTCGGCGAACATATCGACGAGGCGACCCGCGCCGAGCACTTCGAGGCGATCGTCGACAACAACACGGTGGATGGGCGCTTCGTCGCCATGCCCTGGTTCACCGATGCCGGCATCCTCTACTATCGCACCGACCTTCTCGAAAAATACGGCAAGCAGCCGCCGGAGACCTGGGAAGACCTGGCCGCGACCGCCAAGGAGATTCAGGAAGGTGAGCGTGCCGAAGGCAACGACAAGATGTGGGGCTTTGTCTTCCAGGCGAAGGCTTACGAAGGCCTTACCTGCGATGCGCTCGAGTGGATCGACAGCTATAATGGCGGCGAGATCGTCGCCGAGGACGGCTCGATTACCGTCAACAACGAGCAAGCCGCCCAGGCGCTGGACACCGCTGCCACCTGGATCGGCGAGATCGCCCCTGAGGGAGTTTTGAACTATGCCGAGGAGGAAGCCCGCGGCGTCTTCCAGTCCGGCAATGCCGTCTTCATGCGGAACTGGCCCTACGCCTGGTCCCTCGGCAATGCCGATGACAGTACGGTCAAGGGCAAGATCGGCGTCTCAGCCCTCCCGAAAGGTGGTGCCGACGGCAAGAACACCGGCGTCTTGGGCGGCTGGCAGCTTGCTGTCTCGAAATACTCCGAGAACGCCGAACTCGCTGCGGATCTGGTGAAGTATCTGACCAGCGCCGACGAGCAGAAACGCCGTGCGATCAAGGGTTCCTACAACCCGACCATCGCCAGCCTCTATCAGGATGCCGAGGTGCTGGAGGCCACACCCTTCTTCGGCGAGCTCTACGACACCTTCACCAACGCCGTCGCCCGGCCTTCTAAGGTGACCGGCGAAAAATACAACCAGGTCAGCTCCGAATTCTTCAACGCAGCCCATGACGTGCTGAGCGGCAAATCCCCCGCTGCCGACCGGCTCGCCGCCTTGGAGAGCAAGCTCGACCGGTTGTCGCGGGGCGGTCGCTGGTAGGCCCAAAGCCAGGCCCGGCTGACCCTGTTTCGGTGCTTCGGCCGGGCCTCTGGCCTCCAAGTTCGCCGATTTGATCAGCCATGATATGCCGGAGAAGCAGGTGGCTGAGCGAGTAATGAAATAAAGTCTGACCCTGCCGGGGTCCCGGGGAGTGCGCATCATGAATACCGTCGTGACCGCACAGGAAGTCACCATTCCGACGCAGGAAGAGAAAGCATCGCGTCTCACACGCCAGCGGGTGCGCTCCGCCTGGCTGTTCCTGGCACCGATGCTGGTCGTGCTCGCTCTGGTCGCCGGCTGGCCGCTTGCCCGCACCATCTGGTTCGGCTTCACCGACGCCAACTTGTCCAACCTCGATGCCGCCGAATTTGTCGGCTTCTTGAACTACCAATATCTTCTGACCGATCCGGAATGGTGGAACGCCGTCTGGAACACCTTCGTCTTCGCCGCTATCTCGGTTACCATCGAGACCATCCTCGGTCTCGGAATCGCTTTAGCACTGGATGCCCATTTCCGAGGCCGTGGCCTCCTGCGCGCCGCCGTCCTGATTCCCTGGGCGATCCCGACCGTCGTATCCGCCCAGATGTGGGGTTGGATGTTCCATGACGTATTCGGCGTGATCAACCACATGCTCCAGGGGCTGGGATTGATCAGCGACCCCATCGCCTGGACCGCATCACCGGACACCGCCCTCGCCGCCGTGATCATGGTCGACGTCTGGAAAACCACGCCTTTCATGGCGCTCCTGATCCTCGCCGGCCTGCAGATGCTGCCGAACGAGTGCTATGAGAGTGCCAAGGTCGATGGCGTCCACCCGATCAAGGTGTTCTTCAAGATCACGCTGCCTCTTCTGAAACCGGCGCTGATGGTGGCGATCATCTTCCGCATCCTCGATGCGCTTCGCATCTTTGACCTGATCTACGTCATGTCCGGCAACAACAAGGACACGATGTCCATGTCTGTCTACGCCCGCCAGCAGCTGGTCGACTTCCAGGATGTCGGCTACGGCTCGGCAGCAGCCACCTGCCTGTTCCTGATCATCGCCCTGTTCACGGTCGTCTACCTGACCCTGGGCAAGGTCGGACGGGAGGACTGACGATGAGCCGCAACGCGAAAAAGTTTCTCGGCAAGGTCGGCTTCTATCTGCTGCTTGCCGTGATCGTCTTCTACACGGTCTTCCCCTTCTACTGGGCGATCGTCTCCTCGCTGAAAGCGGGCTCGGAGCTGTTCAAGGTGGAGTTCTGGCCGTCCAGCCCCGCCTGGGAGAACTACGTTGCCGTGTTCAGCGAGCAGCCCTTCGGTCGCAACATCCTGAATTCGATCTTCGTCGCAGTCTCGACCGTGGCCCTGTCGCTGGCGCTCGCCGTCGCCGCGTCTTATGCCTTGGGAAGAATCCAATTCCGGGGGAGGACACTCCTCCTGTTCACGATCCTCGGCGTGTCGATGTTCCCGCAGATCGCGGTGCTCTCTGGCATGTTCGAGCTGGTGCGCGCCCTCGGCCTCTACAACAACCTCCTTTCGCTGACCCTCTCCTATATGATCTTCACCCTGCCCTTCACTGTCTGGGTACTGACCACCTTCATGCGGGAGCTGCCGAAGGAGCTGGAAGAAGCCGCCGTGGTCGACGGCGCCACCCCCTTCACCATCGTCACCAAGGTTTTCATGCCGCTGATGGGACCTGCCCTTGCGACCACAGGCCTCCTCGCCTTCATCGCCGCCTGGAACGAGTTCCTCTTCGCCCTCACCTTCACCCTCTCCGGCGAAATGCGGACCGTTCCCGTCGCGATTGCCTTAATATCCGGGGCTTCGTCCTACGAACTCCCGTGGGGCAACATCATGGCCGCCTCGGTGATCGTCACCGTGCCCCTCATTGTCCTGGTCCTGATCTTCCAGCGCCGCATCGTCTCCGGCCTCACCGCCGGCGCCGTCAAAGGCTGAGCGCGATGCGCACCTCATGGACTTCGACCGGAGGAGCCAGGCTCGACGGTATGCGGCCAGGTTTGGGAATGCGATGCGCGTCTCACGGATTTGGGTGGCATGGCCGCCTCATGGACTTGGACCGAAAGAGCCAAGACCCGCAGTTTACGGCCAGGTTTGGGGATGAAGGGGCCATGAGAGCAAAACGCTACCTCGCGTCCGAGGCCACCGCGATGACATCGTCGTTTTCCAGCCACCCTTCACTCTTTCTTTACCCATGCATGCGAAAACGACCGCCTTCACGGTCCATGCGATCCTGGGAGTCCGTCCGCCCGGTTGAAAATATCTGCGCGAGGCTCGGATTACCAGGATCGCATGGACCAGGAAACAGCATCGCAGGAGAAGATTAAGAAAAGCTTGCGGGATATCGATGGCTTCATGGGCGTAGTGATCGATGAGGAAATATTATCGCCGTCTCCTTGGTGGCGCATCGCCTTCAGCCCGACAGTCGACGCGGCGAAAGGATCGACGTGATGGCAGATCGATCCTCGATCGAGTGGTGGCGGGGTGCGGTGATCTATCAGGTCTATCCGCGCAGCTTTCAGGACACCAATGGCGACGGCATCGGCGATCTCGCGGGCATTACCCAACGCCTCGATCATATCGCGTCCCTTGGCGTCGACGCCGTCTGGATCTCGCCCTTCTTCAAGTCCCCGATGGCGGACTACGGCTACGATGTGGAGGACTACCGCGCGGTCGATCCGATGTTCGGGTCCCTAGGCGACTTCGATCATCTCCTCGAGAAAGCCCACAAGCTCGGCCTGAAGCTCCTGGTCGATCTCGTCCCCTGCCACACCTCCGATCGTCACCACTGGTTCCAGGAAGCGCGCCAATCCCGGGACAACGTCAAGGCGGACTGGTACGTCTTCGCGGAGCCCAAGGAGGACGGCACGCCGCCCAACAACTGGCTTTCCATCTTCGGCGGCGTCGCCTGGACCTTTGAGCCGAGGCGCGGCCAGTATTACCTCCACAACTTCCTGCCCTCCCAGCCGCAGCTGAACTGGCACAACCCCGCCGTGCGGGACGCCTTTCTCGCCGAGGCCGAGTTCTGGCTGGAACGCGGCGTCGACGGCTTTCGGGTGGATGCAATCGACTTCGCCCTGCATGATCCCGAGCTGAAGAACAATCCGGTCCGACCGAGAGACAGCGCCACGGTCGGCGGCTTCGTGCCGGGCATGCCCTTCTCGCGCCAGATCCATCTCGGCCAGAAAAACCACCCCGCCCTTCCCGAAAAGGTCCTGCGCCCGCTCAAAGCGCTGGCCGAACGCTATGACGCTTTTCTCATCGGCGAGATGAGCGGTGACCGCTCAGCGGAGAGGCTCGCGGCCTATACCGACGGCGGCGGCCTCGATGCCGCCTATACCTTCGAGCTTCTGCGATCAACGGCCGATCCCACCTCGATCAGCCGGGTCAGCGACGACGTCGAATGCCATATCGGCGCCGGCTGGGCCAGCTACTCGATGAGCAATCACGACGTCACCCGCGCTTCCTCGCGCTTCGGGCCCCATGATCAGGCCGAGGCCTTCCAGCCCCTGCTCACGGCCATCCTCTGCTCGCTTCGCGGCACCATCTGCCTTTATCAGGGCGAAGAACTCGGGCTCACCGAAGCCGAACTGGCCTTCGAAGACCTGCGCGATCCCTACGGCATCAATTTCTTTCCAGCATTCAAGGGCCGGGACGGCTGCCGAACGCCCATGCCCTGGCGCGGCCATGAACAGAACGCCGGCTTCACCACGGGCAAACCCTGGCTGCCGGTGCCGATCAGCCATCAGGCCCTGGCCGTCGATCGCCAGGAGGGCGACCCGCACTCGGTTTTGAATAGGACCCGGCGTTTCCTCCACTGGCGGCAAAACCAGCCCGCCCTCTTGACGGGTGACATCCGGATTCTGGAGGACAAGGCGCCCATCCTGGCGCTGGTTCGCAAGAACGGAGATCAGCGCCTGCTCTGCGTCTTCAACCTCAGCGCCGGGACAGCGGTCTTCGAAGCGCCGGAACCCATACAGATCGACGCCGGCTCGGACTTCGAGGCCAGGTTCGATGACCAGACCATCACTCTGGAGGCCTATGGCGCCTTTTTCGGATCAATGAACGCATAAACAAGACAAGGGAGACGATCGATGGCGGCGATTACCATGCGGGACGTGCATAAGGCGTTCGGCAATGTCCACGTCATCAAGGGCATCGATCTCGATATCCAGAACAAGGACTTCATCGTCTTCGTCGGCCCATCGGGCTGCGGCAAGTCCACGCTGCTTCGCCTGGTCGCCGGCCTCGAGGACATCACATCGGGGACGATGATGTTTGATGGCGAGGAGGTGAACGAACTCGCCCCTGCCGAACGCGGCATCGCCATGGTCTTCCAGTCCTATGCCCTCTACCCGCATATGAGCGTCTACGAGAACATGGCGTTCGGCCTGAAGCTCGCGAAGGTGGACGCGGGCGGTGTCGAGGAGCGGGTGAAGAAGGCGGCCGGCATCCTCCAGATCGAGCACCTTCTCGATCGCAAACCCAAGCAGCTCTCCGGCGGCCAGCGCCAGCGCGTCGCCATAGGCCGGGCGATCGTGCGCGATCCCCGCGTCTTCCTGTTCGACGAGCCGCTTTCGAACCTCGACGCCGCGCTTCGCGTGCAGATGCGCATCGAGATCGCCAAGCTGCATAACGCTCTCGACGCCACCATGATCTACGTGACCCACGATCAGGTCGAGGCGATGACGCTCGCGGACAGGATCGTCGTTCTGAACGGCGGCCATGTCGAGCAATATGGCTCACCGCTCGAACTCTATCACCACCCGCAAAACCTGTTCGTCGCCGGCTTCATCGGCTCGCCCAAGATGAACTTTCTCGAGGGCGAAGTCGCTAGCGCCACCGGCAATGCCGTGACCGTCGCCCTTCCCGGCGGCGAGCAGGTGATCGCCGCGGTCACGGGCGACGGTGCCCAGGCAGGCCAGAAGGTCACCCTTGGCGTTCGCCCCGAACATCTGATCGACGGCGGCATGGGCAACGGCAAGGGCGATGCCGAAGTCAAAGGCGAGGCGATCGCGGTCGAGCATCTGGGCGGGGAGACTTACGCCTATCTCGATCGCGGCGGTGCCGAACCCCTGGTGATCAAGGCGGACGGCGACGCCAGAATTGCCGTCGGCGAGGTGGTCCCCGTCGGCATCCGCTCCGAGACCTGCTACCTGTTCGACAATGAGGGCAAGGCCTTCCAGCGAGCTCGCGCCGCTTGAGCTGCTCGAAGCCCAGGTAACCACTTCGGTGCGTCGCCGTTAACGCTGCGGCGCGCCGCCGCCGCGTGCGCAGCGGAAGCCGACCATATCAAGCCCGAAATGATCGGGATTGCCGTGCCGGTAGGACGTGCGCAGGCAGTAGGGATTGTTGCCCCAGCCGCCGCCCCTGATCACCACATGCTCGGGCTTGCCGGGAAAGCGGCTGGACGTCCACTCCCAGACATTGCCGGCAAGATCGAGATGGCCGAAGGGGCCGGCACCCGCTGGATAGCTGCCGATTGGCGCCGTTGTTTCATGGCCGTCAGTCGCATCCGGCGCACAGCATGGCACCGTCCCAAAATTCGCCAGGGACACCTGGTTCGTTGACTGTTCCGGTGCTTTGTCGCCCCAGGGATAGCGGCGGCGGTCCTGCCCGCGCGCGGCGAACTCCCACTCCTCCTCGCTCGGCAGACGCCAGCCATAGTGCGCGCAGAAGGCGGCCGCGTCGTTGGCCGACACCTGGATCACGGGATGATCCGCCCGGTCGACGATATCCGAACCCGGCCCGTAAGGATGACGCCAATCCGCCCCATCGACCAGCCGCCAACGCCCCGTCCAGACATAACCAGCTCCCCCACGCTCGGGGTTGGTGACATGGCCCGTGTCCTCGACGAAGGCGGCGAACGCTTCATTGGTCACCTCATGGCGCATCAGGCCGAAGGCCTCGATCTCCACGCGACGCTCGACTTCGTTCGCATCACCCTCAGGATCACCCATGACCAGCACGCCACCGCCGACGGCGATGAAGTCCCCCTGCCCGTCATCGGCTCTGATGTCCACGGCAATGACCAGTATCAGCACGCCGAGGCCGATCGTCAGGCGTTTCAGCTCGAGCGCATCACATGCTCCACCTCCACATCGACTTTTGACCAAGGCTTAACCTTTCCCTAACCGGCCTGCCCTACGCTCCGTCCATCTTCCTGGTCCATGCGATCCTAAGACACGATGACATTGAGACGTTCGGGAAGAGTCAAGGGCCGGAAGACATCCTGCGACAGGCAACTTTCTTCGGAGGATTGCCGCTGGAATTCCACTTTGCTCGGTATCACCTAACGGCGCCAAATGCCTGACAGGTGGATGCCCAGGTCGAGCCCGGGCGTGATGGCGGTGGGGACGGTAGTATGTCAGTTTCTCTCCAGCCAGTCCCGCCACGCCCCTGCGTCGTAGCCGAAGCGTTCGCCAGTGATGCTGAAGAGCGCGCCGACGGCGTCGCCTTTCAGCCAGAACGGCGTTGCCTCGTCTTCGAGGCGTTG
>JBCCIN010000228.1:0-8444 GCA_039028235.1 Pseudomonadota bacterium | reverse complement strand
TCGGCGAGGCGGTCGATGTCCGGGTTTTTTACAGGCTCATCGAGCAGGCAGGCGTCTACAAGAGGACCGATCCCGACCATCGACGCATCGGAAAAATAGCCGAACGCCTTTAGATGCTCGGCGCGGGCCTTCGGTTCGTCCGGGCAGTCGGCCTTCGCCTTGTTCACGAGACCGACGCGGATGGCGTCCAGCATCGCCTGATATTCGCCCATGGCGTTGACAATGCACTCCGGCGCATCGGGGCGGCGAAAGACCGGTGGCGTCGAGGGGGGGATTGCGTGCAGATCGGGGAGTGTCTTTGCGCGAGCAAGGCGTTCGAGTGGATAGGGGCCGAGATGAACCGGGCGGTTCTTGTCCGAGAAGAAGCGGATGGTCATGCCAGGATCTGCCCCGCTCGCCTGCTTGCCGATCAGCTCAGGAAAGCATGGGCGATCCGACGCCGAGGTTCAATGCAGGTTTTAGGCCGTCACTGCCCTAGCGGATCATCAACGGGGGAGCCGTCGCGACACCGTCGGCCTGGAAAAGCTGTAGCCAGACGGACATGGCACGAAGGGCGGCGAGCGGCTCGCCAAGAAGCTCCAGCGCCAGCTCCCAGGGCGCTTTCGGCCTGGGGAAACGGCGAAGGCTGACCGGCTGGTCGGGATCAAGGCCGATTTCCGCGCGGGCGATTTCGAGTGCTTTGGAAAACCCGCCGAGCTCGTCCACCAGGCCCAGGTCTTTCGCCTGTTGCCCCGTCCAGACGCGGCCTTCGGCGATGGCGCGTACATCCTCCACGCTCATGTCGCGGCCGCGAGCCACACCCTCGGTGAAGGCGTCATAGGTCTGATCGAGAAAACTCTCGAGCCGCTCCCGCCCGCGCGCGCCGTAATCCTCGTTGACGCTCCACATGGAGGCGTTCGCCCCCTTGGCGACGGTGCCCCACTCGACGCCGAGCTTCGCCCAAAGATCGTCGAACACCGGCTTGCCCGCGAGCACGCCGATCGAGCCCGTCAGCGTGCCGGAATCGGCAACGATCTTGGTCGCGTCCATCGCGATCCAATAGCCGCCGGAGGCCGCGACATCGCCCATCGACACGATCACCGGCTTTTTCATCTCAACCGCACGCCTGACCTGCCGAGCGATGGTCTCGGAGGCGACTGCGGACCCACCGCCCGAGGAGATGCGGAATAGGATCGCGCGGACGTCGGAATCATCGATCGCATCGCCGATGGCGCGCGCCATGGTGTCCGCCCCCATCACCCAGCCACCCGGACCGTCGCTGTTGTCACCCTCCTGGATCTGGCCAACCCCTTCGATCAACGCGATCACCTGATCGGCGTCGGCACGCGGCGGCCGTATGCCGGCGAAGTGCTCGACCTTGAGCAGATCGGCGTTGGAGCCCGCGGCCTTTTCGGCCTTGGCCACGACCTGATCCCAATAGCTGAGCTGGTCGACCAGACCGGCATCAAGCGCTTCTGCCGCTCCGTAGGGGCCGCCGTCGATCAAGGCAGTGACGGTTGGCGCATCCAGGTCGCGATCGGCAGCAATGCCGTCCCTGATCTGATCGAACAGGGAGGATGCCAGCCATTCCAGGCTTTCCCGATGCTCTCTGGTCAGACGATCCTCGGTGAACATGTTGGCTGCGGTCTTATACGGGCCACGCTTGCCGCCGCTCGGCTCGACGCCGATCTGGGCGAAAAAATCCTTGAGGAGGGGCGTTTCCAGATAGAGCCCGGTCAGGCCGACCGCCCCCAGCGGCTGCAGGTGGATCTCGTCGAAGGCGCTCGCGAGATAATAGCCGATGGTGCCCGGGCCGAACTCGCCGAAGCTGGTGGAAAAGGCATAGGCGAACTTGCCCTGATCGCGAAAGCGACGGATGGCGTCTCGAAGCTCCTGCGCCTGCGCGAAGCCTGGCCCGTCACCATCGATACGCGCGATCAGCCCGGCGACGCTGCTTTCCTCGCCTGCACGCTCGATCGCGAGGATCGCGTCGGACAAGGTCAGGGCCGGCTGGAAGGCGAAGGGTGGGAGCGACCCCGAACGCGCCGTCTCGTCGAATCCGTGGCGAAGATCGAAGGTCAGGATCGAGCGCTCCGGCAACCCTTCTTCGTCCGGCAGAAACATCCAGACAGCCGCCGACGCACCGATCGTTATCAGCAGCGTCAGGACGCCGATCGAGGCGAGGATACCGACCAGAACCCTCTTCATCAGGCCGGCACCAGGCTCTTTCGGCGCCTGCGCTCGCTCGCCGTCTTGAGCTGGCCGCAGGCGGCCGATATGTCACGCCCGCGCGGTGTACGCACCGGAGAGGGATAGCCGCCACGCTCGACGATGCGCGCGAACGTCTCGATCCGCTCAGGGCTCGAGCAGCGATAGCCGGCATCGGGCCAGGGGTTGAACGGGATGAGATTGACCTTGGCCGGCAGGCCCTTCAGCAGGCGCACCAGATCGCGCGCCTCGGCATCGCTGTCATTGACACCGTCCAGCATGACATATTCAAAGGTCACCCAGCGATCGCCGGAGGGATAGGCGCGGCAGGCCTCCATCAGCGTCGCAATGTTCCATTTCCGATTAATCGGCACCAGCTCGTCCCGAAGATCGTCCCTGACCGCGTGCAGCGAAATCGCGAGGTTGACCCCGAGTTCTCGTCCGCAGACCTCGATTTTCGGCACGATGCCCGACGTCGACAGCGTGATCTTGCGCCTGGAAAAGGCGAGCCCGTCCTTGTCCATGGCGATCAGAAGGGCCTGCTTGACGTTCTCATAGTTCAGGAGCGGCTCGCCCATGCCCATCATGACGATGTGGCTGATCCTGCGCTGGCCCTTCGGTGTCGGCCATTCACCCAATCGATCGCGTGCCACCAGGATTTGGGCGAGGATGTCGCCTGCGCCGAGATTGCGCACCAGCGGCATGGTGCCGGTGTGGCAAAAGGTGCAAGTGAGGGAGCAGCCGACCTGGCTGGAGACGCAAAGAGCGCCTCGCTCGACGTCGGGTCCGCCTTGCTGGACGTTGGGGATGTGCACCATCTCGACGTCCTGACCGTCCGCGAAGCGAAGCAGCCATTTCGCTGTGCCGTCGGTCGAGTGCTGCTCGTCGACAAAGGCCGGACGATCGACGCGATAGCCGGCGCTGAGCTGATCGCGCAGCTCCGCCGGCAGGGTGGTCATCGCGTCGAAGGACGAGGCTCCTCGGTGATAGAGCCAATGGTGGATCTGGCGGGCGCGCATCAATGCCTTGCCATCCGGAACGCCAAGACCCTCCAGACCCTCCGCCAGCGCATCCTTGCCCAGTCCCAGGAGCCAGGGTCTGGCCCCTCCCGAACCGGTGCTCGTCGGATCAGGCTGCTCTCGATCCGGCTCTGTGTCTGGGATCATCGAACAACGCGGCGGCGAATCAGCCGGCGCAGGCCGCCACCATGGCATTGTAGGCCTTGGTGAAGCCGAGCAGGGAATAGGTGTCGGTGGAGGTGGTGTTCTTGATCGATTCGCCTTCGATCACCATGCTTTCGCCGCGCTTCATCACATCGATCAGCGCCCGGTCCTCGGTCTCGTCCTTGGTCCAGGCATGCGCGCCCCGGGTGAATAGCGTGAACTTGTTCTGACCGACGGACAGATTCACGCTACTGCCCTCAAGATAGGTATATCCGGGCTGCACGCTGACCTCGTCGGTCACCGCCGGAGACGGTCTTCGGGTGACCAGAACCGCCGGCTTGCCACGGCGCGTGTAGGTCCCCGCCTGCTTTTTCGGCTCACTGACGATGTAGCAGATTTTCTGACCACCTTCGTCCAGCTCCCAGACATTCCAGTCGGTGTAGCTGCCCAGCGAATAGGGCGTCTGGGCCTGGGCGCCGCCGGCAAAGCCGAGGGACAGGACCAGAACGGCAATGGCGCGCGAGGCGCGATCAAGGAAACTCACTGTCATCATCTCGATCATCGATGGCTGGTGTTGGGATCGACTGTTATGTCGACAACTTTCTCGCGAATTGCAAGTTTTGTCTGACGGTCTCGCTGTGATTTGCGATCCTGTCGAAAGACGGCCGCGGCTTGCTCTGATCTTTGGCCGTCCCTAGATTGCGCCCTATGGACCGCTCGCTTACAGCCGCCAAAGATCGCGCAGAACATGTGGCGCTGTTGGAGGCTATCGTCAAGCATGGCAGCCGCCAAGCCTTCTCCACCTTGTTCGATCATTTCGCACCGAAGCTGAAGGCCTACTACCGAAAGGGCGGCGTTGAGCCGATGCTCGCGGAAGATCTGGCGCAGGAAACCATGCTGTCGGTCTGGCGCCATGCGGCGAAATTCAGTGCGTCGATCGGCAGCCCGTCCACTTGGATCTTCACCATCGCGCGCAATGTGCTGATCGATCATGTGCGGCGGCAGAAGGCCCGCCAAGGCGATCTGAACGATCCGAGCCTTCAACCGCCGCCTGTCGACATTGCCGATGATCTGGTCGACGCCCAGCAGCGTTATAAGACCTTGAGAGCCGGTCTGGTGAAATTACCGAAAGAGCAGGCGAAGATTCTCAAGATGGCTTTTTTCGACCATAAGGCGCATAGCGAGATCGCGGCGGAAACCGGTTTGCCCCTGGGCACGGTCAAGTCACGCATTCGTCTTGCCATGCAGCGCCTAAGAGACGATCTGGGAGAGCTGGAATGAGCGCTTCTCCTCCACCACCCGAGTCGCTCCTCCTGGACTACGCTGCCGGCAATGCCGGCCCGGCGACCGCATTGCTGTTGTCGACCCATCTGGCGATGTCGAAGGAGAGCCGCGGGCTGTTCGCCCTGATGGAGGCGGCCGGCGGTGCCCTGCTCGACGAGCTCGACGATGAACCGCTCGAGCGGATTTCGGCGTCGAGCGCGCTCCAGCGTGCCGAGGCGAGTGGTGACGTATCGATGCCGGCTACCTGGCCGGCGCGTCAGGCGCCACAAAGCCCGGATCCCCGCAAGGGCGTGCCCTCGACCTTCATCGAGGGTGAGCTACCAAAGCCACTGAAGTCGGCGGTGCACGAAATCGGCGGCGATCGGCGTTGGCGAAAGCTGGGCTACGGCGTCGCCGCCACCAGGCTTGCCGCCTCCGACGAGCGCGAACGCGCCCACCTGCTTTGGGCGAGGGGCGGCACCGGCATCGCTACGCACCGCCATGTCGGCCGCGAGGTCGTGCTGGTGTTGCAGGGCGCCTTTTGGGACAGCGGCCAGCGCTTTGGTCCGGGCGATGTCGCGGTCTGCGAGGATGGCACCGTGCACGGCCCGAGCATTGATCGCTCGGAAGATTGCGTCTGCCTCGCCGTCACCGAAGCACCCGTGCACTTCACCGGCCTCGCCGGCCTGATCCTGAACCGCTTTTGCCGCTTCTAGAGCTTTTCTGGGTCAGGTCGATTCAACCCGCTCCCCCTCCCGACCATCCATAGGGTACCATCACAGTGGGGGGTCGGGAGGGGGAGCGGGCTGGTGCCGCGTACAACTGCTACGGAAATGCTCTAGGTGGCATCGCCACCTGATTGACTTTTGGCAGGGTGCGCTCTTGGGCGCTCATCCAGCCGCATTAAGTTTCCATCGATAGGCCACCAGGCACGTCCAGAGCCACTTCCTGCCAACTGGACAGTGACGTCGGATTTTTTCTGATCTTTAGCTGGTTGCGGGAAAAGTCAGACACGCCCGGCCGCGGCCGCATTCCCGCCTGCCTTCGTCGGCAAATTGGCTCCATATCAGCCAATATGCGGCCGTTTCACCGACTCGGTTGACAAAAATGTTGCTCATGTCGGGCAGCGCCATCCTTTTTCCGCAGCCTGTTAAGGCTGCGTTAACGCCTCCATGCCATGTTGCTTCATGGTCCATGCGATCCTGGAAGTCCGTCCGCCAGTTGGAAAAGCTAGGCTAGGCTCCGACTCCCAGGATCGCATGGACCGGCAAGACATGCGGGAGGATAGCCCTTGCCGGTTAAGGAAGGATCAACGCGGTTGACCTCTTATACGCATCGGCCACGACTTTGTGCGCTTCGTATCATATGCCGTCGACGATCGCCGCAAATCCTTTGGCGCTGTTCAGCCGAAGGGGCAGGATTTCCTGATACTCATCCGAGTTGTACCAGCGCTCCGCAGCCAGGCGATCGGCAAATTCGATCACCACCATCCGGGGTGCCGGCAGCGCGCCTTCCAGCGTCTTGATGTCACCCCCACGCACCAGATACCGCCCGCCATGGGCGGCAATAGTGGCCGGCACCTTCTCCCGATAGGTCTCGAAGGTTTTCGGGTCGTGAACCTCCAAATTCGCCATCACATAAGCTGCCATGGTCCTGCTCCCTGCCTTGCGGACAATGTTTTTCCTGCCCAAAGCTTAAAAAGTCCGCTCCCCATTTGCCATGGATTTGTTAGGGTTGGAGCCATCACGCGCTTGAAATCAGCTTGCCGGGAGAGAAAAAATCATGGGCAAGTCAGCCGGCGACATGGTCGCTGAAGCCAATGCTGCGATCGACACGATGAGCATCGAGGACGCCAGAAAGCTGGTCAGCAGTGACGATGTCGTCTTCGTCGACGTTCGCGAAAAGGAAGAAGTTGCCAAGGGCAAAATTCCGGGTGCCGTTCACGTGTCACGCGGGCTCCTGGAGTTCATCGCGGACCCGAACAGCCCGATGCACAACCCGGCTCTTTCCTCCGGAAAACCCGTGGTCGTCTATTGCGCCTCAGGCGGACGCTCAGCGCTCGCAGGGGAAACCTTGAAGGACATGGGCGTCGACAAGGTGACCAACATGCTCGGCGGCATGAACGCCTGGCGTGAGGCCGGATACGACGTCGAAGACTGAGCGTTTCCCGTCATCGACTTGCCCGGACGCTCAACCCAGAACAACGACAGCCGAGCGATTCACGATTTCTTAAGTTTTCTCTTGTATTATCGTGCTCAGGTCCATGCGACCCTGGGAGTCTGAGCCTCGCCACCGTTTCTCGGCGGGCGAGCGGACACCCAGGGTCGCATGGACCGGAGCACGACGTGACGGACTTGAGTTAACCGAGCGTTAACGCCGAGAAGAAGATCGACGTGGCTGGACGAACCGAGGATGGCTGAAACGGCCGACGTCCTGGCGGTTTGGCATGACATGAGAGAAAACGGGCCCCGATCACCGACCGGGACCCGTCTTTTGTCCGCGTGGACGGCGTCCGTCTCAGGCAGCGCGTTGCTGGCGCTTTGCCACGACGCCTTCCGCAACCTTCTCCGGCACCTGCTGGAAATGGTCGTGCTTGCAGTCGAAGAAGCCCACACCCTGGGTCGACGACCTGAGATCGATGATCAGGTCGTGGATCTCCGCCTGCGGGATATGAGCCTGGACCTGATCCCAGCCGCGCCAGTTCTTGCGGCCGTCATAGCCGAGGATCTGGCCGCGCTTGCCGGAAATGATCTGCAGGATCTTAGAGGTGTACTCACTCGGCACCGAAATGTTGACTGCGAGCACCGGCTCGAGAAGCACCGGGTTGCATTGCGGCAGACCCTCCTTCAACGCAAGTGCCGTCGCCATCTTGAAGGCGATTTCCGAGCTGTCGACACTGTGGAACTGGCCGTCATAGAGCGTCACGGCAACGTCCACCACGGGGAAGCCGAGCGGACCGCGCCGCAGATGCTCCTTCGCCCCGGACTCGACAGCCGGAATATACTGGCGCGGTACCGCGCCGCCGACGATCTTGTCGACGAATTCGAAGCCTTCCCCTGCCGGACGAGGATCGATCTTGATCTTGACGTCACCGAACTGACCGTGACCACCGCTCTGCTTCTTGTGCCGGCCATGGGCGTCGGCACTTTTCCGGATAGTCTCGCGATAGGGCGTTTCCGGCACCTCGCCTTTGATGTCGACATGATATTTCGACCTCAGACGATCGAGCGCCACACGCAGATGCATCTCGCCCTGCCCCCAGAGCAGGCTCTGATGCAGCTCGGGGTCTTGCTCGAAGCGCAGGCTGGGATCCTCCTCCACCAGCTTCGAGAACGCGCCGGACATCTTGACTTCGTCGTTGCGGTTCTCGGCGGACACGGCAAAGGCGTACATCGGCTTCAGCGGCGAGGCGCGCGGCACCGGGATGTCGGCCGATTCGCCGCCCGAGCCGTTCAAAAGCACATCCGCGGTCTTCGCCTGTTCGAGCCGGCCGAGGCCTACGATGTCGCCGGCCTCTGCGCTGCCGACCGCCTTGTGCTCGGCGCCGAACATCTTGAAGACGCCGGAAAGGCGCATGTCGCCCGAGGAGGCACTCTTCAGCGTCATGCCGTCCTTGACCGCGCCGGACCAGACGCGCGCGAGCGAGAGCTTGCCAGCATGGGGTAGATGATAGGTCTTGATAATCTGCAGGATCGGCTCGCCCGCAGGATCGATGCCCAAGCGCTCATTGGTCACGACAGGCGCAGGCGCCTCTTTGACAAGAGCCTCCAGGAGCCTCCTGGCGCCCATTTCCTGCTCGGCGACGCCCATGAACACCGGCACCACCTGGTC
>JBCCIN010000227.1:0-8453 GCA_039028235.1 Pseudomonadota bacterium | reverse complement strand
CGATGACCATGAGTTTCGACATCTGGGACTCCGAGATGCCGCGCTTCGAAATCTACGGTGAGAGTGGAACGATCTGTATCCCCGATCCTGACCCCGTTCACGGCGCCAACATCTTTCACGGCGAGGTCTGGTATCGAACCCGCGAGACCTCGCGCTGGTCGCACCAGCCAAGGCCTAAGGGTCGGGAACATTGGCAGGTCGCCGAAAACACGCATGGATACAATGAGAACGCGCGCGGGCTCGGCCTCCTGGACCTCGTCTATGCCGTAGCGGAGGGGAGACGGCCGCGGGCCTCAGGCGAGATGGCGCATCATATTCTAGATGCCATGCTGAGCATTCTGCGCTCGGAAGAAAGCGGTCAGTTCGAGCTTGTAGAGAGCCGTTGCGAGCGCCCGGACCTGTTGCCGGAAACCTTCCCGTGACAGCTCGAAGGACGACGCTATGAGCATCGAGAAGCTCGACTTCGCCGAACCCTTTTTCACCGTGAAGCTGGTCGAAGGTGAAAGCGAGACCATCGTCCGGGAAAAATCGATCGTCCTCAATCTGGCGGAACAATCGATTCGCGTTCAGAAGCAGAAGCTGGCACAGCTGCAATCAGCAATCTTTGCCAATGTTGCTCTTACCGATGTCGACTATGCGGTCCTGGTTGAGCGCTTTTCGAACTATCCCGATGAAGCGGACCTGTTCGGGCGAGTCAAAACCGTCTGGCCCTCCGCCTTCGAAGTGCGCGGCGAGGAACGGCTTCGGGGTGTCAGCCACTACATGTCGCCCAAGGTTTGGATCGGTAATCTCGGCCTCACGATGTATCACTCGGGCTCGGTGCCGCTGAATGTCGGGCTGCATAAAGAACATCTCTTTTGCGACGTGCCAGGCTTTCGCGAGGTGCACACACAGATCGTCGGCTTCGGCAAGATGCAGCAATGCCTCGAAAAGAATGTCGACACGCTCTATCTCGAAGAACCCATGGCACCCGGCATGACGCATCGCCCCATGTATGACCAGGACGGCAACTATCCCTGGCATCAATTCGAAACGATCACGCCGTCGATTTTCATGGCGGTCGAAATGCTGCCTGTCGGCGCAACACCGCCGGATTGAGCCATCGTCATCGGAGTCGCATTCATGACCAGGCTTTTGCATACCGACCTCTCTTTTGATGGACCGTTCCCGCAACTATCGCGACGGCTTCGCCTCGGCATTGTTGGCGGCGGGCGTATCTCGCAGACGCAGGCGATGGCAGCGCGCATGACCGATCGCTGGGAAGTGGTCGCAGGTGCGCTTTCATCCAATCCGGAAAAGGCCAAAGCACGGGGCGCAATTTGGTATCTGCCGCAAGAACGCTGCTACACCTCGTTTGAAGATATGGCCGATCTGGAGAGCCGACGGCGCGACGGCCTCGATGCCGTGATGATCACCACGCCCAATCACGTGCACTACGATGCCGCGAGAGCATTTCTCGATGCCGGCATCGACATCCTCTGCGACAAGCCGCTGACCAACAGCGTCGATGAGGCCGAAGCGTTGCAGCGCCAAGCTAAGAAAAGCGGTGTCGTCTTCGCTGTTGGCTATGTCATGTCCTGTTTTCCGATAGTGCGCCAGGCAAGAGAGATCGTCAGAGCGGGCATGCTGGGCAAGATCAATCAGATCCATGTGGAGTTCATGCAGGACTGGATGCTGCCCGACGACGTCGGCGAAGCGGATCACGTCAAATGGCGCCTCGACCCGGCGAAGTCCGGCGCTACCAGTTGCACTGGCGACATCGGCACCCATGCCGCCCACTTGTCGACCTTCGTCACCGGCCTCGAGATGACCAGGCTGCGCGCCGACTTCCATGTTTGCGGCTCGCCCAAGCCGCTCGAGGACACGGTGTTCATGGCCACTGGCTATGAAGGCGACGTCCCCGGAACGCTGATGGCGACACGTCTGGCGCCTGGCAATCGAGGTGGACTACGCTTCCGTGTCTTCGGTCGCGCCGGTGGCCTCGAATGGGATCTGGAAAAAGCCGAACAGCTCAAGCTTTCCATCTTCGGCAAGCCAGACCAGATCCTGACCCGCGGCCATGGCCACGGTATCGATCCCACCGTCGAACGCCTGGTGCGCACCGGCCGTGGCTTTCCCGAAGGCCTGATCGAAGCCTGGGCGAATCTCTACACCGAGTTTGCGATGGCCGTTGCGGCACGTCGCGACGGCATCGAAGTCCCACCCGGCTGGCTCGGCTATCCCGATGTGGGCGAAGGTGTGCAGGGCGTCAGGTTCATTGACGCGGCGGTCCGATCGAACCAGGCGGGCGGCACCTGGATCGAAGACTTTGCCTGATTGCCGATGTTGAGTTGACGACACTGTCCAAGGCCGTGGCTATGCCAACTAGCTATTGTCCGCAATGGCTTTGGCCATGTCTCTGACAACCCCATCGGCACCGTTGGCCTTCAACTCCAACGCCAGTTTCATCAGGAATCCGAGCTTGCCGTCGGGGAAGCCGTTGTCGACGAACCAAAAGAGATATTCCTCGGGCAACTCGATCAGGATGCGGCCGTTGAAACGGCCAAAGGGCATTTTCCATGTGGCGAGTTTGAGCAGGTCGTCGTGATCGAAGCCAAGGTCGGGAAGGTCGGAGTCGCCACCAGTCGGGTCGGTCTCGGCTGACGTCATCGGCGGTTGATCCTCGAGTTCACGCCCGTGGTTTCTCCCGTTTGGGATCCATAAACGGCAAATTGGCAACCACAGCGGGCAGGCGCTTCATATGCCCGTCGAGTTTGCCCACCTCCAGCTCGGTACCGATCCCGCTGTTCTCGATCGCGATGCGCGCCATGGCGATCGCATGGCCGAGTTCCGGTGAGTGGCACGCGCTGGTAACCACACCGACCTGTTCGCGCCCAAGGAACACACCGTCGCCATGCACCGGTGCTTCATTCCCGGCAAACTGAAGCCCAACCAGCTTTCGCCGCGGCACAGCCTTGTTACGTTCGAGGGCGGCCTTGCCGATGAAATCGTCCTTCTTGAAATCGACAGCAAAACCGAGACCGGATTCCATAGCGTCGACGTCCGGCCCGAACTCAGCACCGGCGATCATCAGACCAGCCTCAGTGCGCAGCATGGAAAGCGCATCGCTTCCCATGGGCACGAGGCCGTAAGGCTCGCCGGCCTGCATCAATCCGTCCCAGACGACTTCGGCGTCGTTGCGGTCGCAAAAGATCTCATAGCCGAGCTCACCGGTGAAACCGGTGCGGCAGAGCATGAAGGGGGGACCGTCCCGGTCATGCAGACGCGCAATCGTGAAGCCGAACCATTTCACATTGTCGAGGGCAGGACGCGTCGGCTGGGTGAACACGACGTCACGCAGGATATCGCGGGACATGGGCCCCTGCAGCGCCAGATTGGCCATCTTGTGACCAAGCGTCAGAATGTGGACGGTCAGCCCAAGCCGCTCCGCCTGTTCGCGCAGATGTAGCGCCGAGTCGCTGGACCCGCAGCACCAGCGGAAGACCGCCGGTTCGAGACGGAACAGAGTGCCGTCATCGAGCACGCTGCCGCGCTCGTCGCACATCAGCGTATAGAGGCCACGATGCTGCGACAGCTTCGAAACGTCCCGCGTCAGACAGTGCTGGAGCAGCTGCTCGGCATCCGGCCCGATCACGTCGAACTTCAAGAGGCTGGACATATCCTGGAGCGTCGCCCGCTTCCGGCAGGCCCAATATTCCTCGATGGCCCCGGTCGCATCATATTGCGTCGCCAGCCACAGATCGCGCGCGACCGCGTAATTGCTGGTCAGTTTGGATGTGCGGCTGTGGAAAGCGGAGTGCTGGGTCAGCTGTCCGTCGTCATCAGGACGTCCACGCCAGGATACGGCATGAGTAATCGGCGAGTCCTCCTCATAGACGCGCAGGTGAATGTCCGTCGGATTCCAGCCATTGATCGGGTCGACGTCATCGGGACAAGCGGTCGAGACGCAGACAAGATCGGTCAGCGCTTGCAAAACGACATAGTCGCCCGGCCGCGACCAGGCTTCATCGGCAGCGATATTATTGTCGGTCCAGTCGATCCAGGAATTGAAAAAGAAGTTGATTGCCGGCCAGGCCCGCCGCCTCTGAATGCCAAAAGGAGCATAGGCATCGCTGATGTTGTCGGAACAGTTCAAATGCCCTGGAAACCCGCGCTCCTCATAACCACGGGCGGTGCAAGCGAGCGCGAAGGTGTCATGGCGGCCGACCGTGTCCTGGCGAACAGCGAGCAGAGGCCGGATGTCCTGATCGAAGAACTTGTCGTGCAGTCCCGGCCTCGGGTAGGCGCCGCGCACCATCGTCCTGGATACGGTCGAATCGATATGGCGTTCCAGCCCTTGTCCCAACGCATCGGCGCGCATGGCCATGAAGTCGGAACACTGCTGACCTTCGACGTCGATCACCTGAATGAACTGGCCCTTCTTGACCTCATAGGCCCTGGCTGTGCCGCGCTCGACCCGCCACTCATCCCGCACCTTGCCGAGTGGCTCAGGCAGGAGCAGGCCGGCATTCGTGCCGGATTCCTGCTGGATGCGCAGGCTAAAACGGCTGCCGCCGCCTGACGCCATGAAGTCGTTAAGGGCGGGCGCGATGACGAACAGCTTCACATCGGCGCTGGTCTTGAAAAGAAAGTCCTCGCCGGCCTCGCAGGTCCTATCGAACAGACTAAGGGCCCTGCCCTTTTCCAGCGTCGTGTCGCGGCTTGCAGCGATGGCCGCCATCTGTCGGCTGTCAAACGTTGTCGCATCGATGGGAACTGCGACCGCTTCCGGCATATCGAGAAACTTGGTCGAGAAGTCCCGCACATGATCGCTGATCGCCGTGATCAGACATGAAGCCCCGCCGTCGACATTGGTAATCGAGACGATGGCGTTTGCTGGTATCACGATGCTGCCGGCTTCGCCCCATGACACGTCCAAGCGCTGACGATTCGGCGTCTTAAGGCCGATATAGCGCCGCCGATCCATTCCGTTCGGCGATGGTGTCTGCAGCACATCACGCTCCCTGCAAGTATCGGGCTTCATTCTTGGCTTGCCCCTTTGAGAGTCAAGCTAGAACACCCGATGCGGGGGCCAACCGCTCTCATAACAGCTGGACCGGTCTGAAGGGGGCAGGCCAGTCTAGAGAGACTTGACTGATAACTCTCACGCGATCATCGCTCGATTTTTACACGGAAGGTTATTGCTGAATCTTGTGCGCTCCTGGCGACGCCGGCTACCTTTCGGCTAGTGAACAGACGATGCGGCGGCGTTCGATGATGTTGGAGGCGGTCGCGGATCGACTTGAAAATGACCAAAGAAGCCATAAGCCAATCAGGCTCCCGCGACGCCGACCGACCGGATTCTAGTGCCCGCTCGCTTCGCGATGTCGACTTCTTCAAAGAGATCGACGATGCCACTTTGGCCCTTTTGGAGCGACATCTCACACATCTTGCCGTTCGCGCCGGCGGCCAGCTGTTCGCTGAAGGTGACGAAAGCGATGCGCTCTTCGTCGTGGTCTCCGGTCGCCTGGAAGTGCGTGTTGTGGAAGGCGCCACTGAGAGCTTCCGGCCGGTCGCGCAGATCGGTGCCGGCGAGGTGGTCGGCGAACTCGGAGTGCTCACCGGCGAGCGACGAAGTGCCGGCGCCTGGGCGGTACGTGACACCGAGTTGATCATGCTCGGACGCGCGGCGTTCGAAACCCTGATGAAGGAAAGCCCACAGTCGATCGTCTCCCTCTCCAGGCTGATCGCTCGCCGTTTGGTGAACGAGACCAGTAGCCGGAAGCCGCAACCCGCGATCAGGACGGTTTGTCTGGTCCCACTCTCCGCCGACCTGCCTCTCGACCGCTTGCGTGACATCGTGGCGTCAAGCCTGGAAGAGACCGGAACACTCAGGACCGTTCAGGCCGATTGCGCCGACCACACTTCCGACTGGTTCCATCAGCAGGAGGAGCGCCACGACAGTCTTCTCTACGTCGCCGAGGGCGGCTGTTCCGTCTGGACACAACTTTGCGTCCGTCAGTCAGATCTGATCCTGCTGGTGGTCAAGCCGGGGGATCGGCGGCCGGGCGACGACGTGATCGCCTATCTGAACGAGTTCACGCATGGCCGCATCTGCCACCTGGTGACGCTGCAGGCGGCGGATCGCACCTTGCCTGAACCGGCACCGCCCTGGACGCGCGAGATATCGGTGCGGACGCGCTGGAACATCGACCTCGACAGTGAGGAAGGCCGGGGACGTCTGGCGCGCATCGCCAGCGGACGCACGGTCGGTCTGGTCCTGTCGGGCGGCGGCGCCCGCGGCTTTGCCCATCTCGGCGTGGTCAAGGCGATACGGGAACTGGGCATGCCGATCGATCAAATCGGCGGCACCAGCATGGGTGCGCTTTTGGCCGGCGGCTTCGCCATGGGCTGGAGCGTCGAGGTCTTTCGCGAGCGTCTCTACGCCACCTTCATCGACGTCAACCCGGTGGGCGACTACACCATCCCTCTCCATTCCTTCGCGCGCGGACGCCGACTATCCAACCTGCTGAGCGAGCATTTTGGAGATGCCGAGGCCTGTTCGCTCTGGCTGCCTTTCTTCTGCACGGCGAGCAACCTCACCAGGGGCGACGCGGTCCGTCTCGACGATGGTCCTGCCTGGCGAGCGATCCGGGCCAGTCTCTCGATCCCTGGGCTGGTGCCGCCCGTGCTGAACGGCCGCGACGTCCTGGTGGACGGCGGGCTCATCAACAACCTGCCGATCGATGAGATGGTCCGGGTCAATCTCGGGCCGGTGATCGGCGTCGATGTCGGACGCGCCGAGGGCAGCTTTACTCTCGATCCCGAGGTTTGCGAGGCGGGCGGCAGGGAGCGGATGCTGCCATCGATAACCTCGCCTTCGATCGTCGGCGTCCTGATGCGCTCGGCAACCGTCGCCGGCGAAAGCAACAATCGCAGTGCCGAGGACATGGCGGATCATATCCTCTACCCGGATGTCGCCGGCGTGAGCATCTTACATTGGAAGGCCATCGATCAGATGATCGATCGCGGCTATGAATGCGTGACCGCCGCCGGAACGGTCGACGCGCTGAAGTCCGTCTGCAACGCCTACGGTCTCACCTGTGAAGAGCGCCCGGCATCAGCCGAATAGCAACAGCTTGGTACCAGTCTTGATGCCCAGGAAACCCGCCCGATCGCCAAAGCCGCGCGCCGGCGCGACATCGAAAACGATCAATCTCGGGCTCCAGGGCGGCGGCGCTCATGGTGCCTTCACCTGGGGCGTGCTCGATCGTCTGTTCGAGGATGGGCGCCTCGATGTCGAAGGGATTGTCGGCACGAGCGCCGGCGCAATGAACGCCGCCGCCGTCGCGTCCGGCTTCCATTGCGGCGGCAAGGAGGGTGCACGCGAACGGCTGAATGCGTTTTGGCAGGCAACCTCGAAGGCGGCGCGATCGGGGCCCCTTCAGCCGAGCCCGCTCGACCGCTGGCTAGGCACCGGCAATCTCGACTTTTCGCCCACATGGCATCTGTTCGACAGCCTCTCCCGCGTGGTCTCGCCCTATCAATCCAATCCGCTGAACATCAACCCGCTCCGCGATATCCTCGCCGACATCTGCGACCTGGATGCCATGCGCGCCGCGGACAGCGTCAAGCTCTTCCTCTGCGCGACCAATGTCAGGACGGGCAGGATCAAAGTCTTTCAAGGAAAGGAACTGTCGATCGACGCCGTCCTCGCATCCGCCTGCCTGCCTTTCATCTATCAGGCGGTCGAGATCGACGGCGAGCATTACTGGGACGGCGGCTATATGGGCAACCCGCCGATCTTTCCGCTGATCTACGACACCGACTGCCGGGACGTGCTGATCATTCAGATCAATCCGATCAACGTGCCGGCCGTGCCCAAGACCGCGCAGGAGATCTTCGATCGGATCAACACGCTCTCCTTCAATTCATCGTTGATGCGCGAGATGCGGGCAGTCGATTTCGTCACCAAGCTGATCGATCAGGGCACGCTGGATTCCAAGAGTTACAAGCGCCTGAACGTCCATGCGATCGACGCCGAGGCCGAGATGGCGAGGCTGAGCGTCTCGAGCAAGCTCAATGCCGATGCCGGTTTTTTGAGCACCCTGTTCGATCTTGGCCGTGAGCGGGCGACGCACTGGCTAGAGAGCAACTTCGATAAGGTCGGGGTCGAGAGCTCGGTCGATATCGAGGCGAGGTTCCTGTAACGCCGATCGCCGGGGGCAGGCCGCCCCACGCGTGACATGCCCTGACCAAAGTCGAGCCTCAGCGCGCCGCGCTGCGGGCTTTCCACTTCTGATAGGCGACCGGAACCAGGGCCAAGACGGCGAGACCGACCAGGGCGGTAATGACCTCAGGCGTGAGCGCTGCCGCCGGCGAGAAACTCTCTCCCTGATCGAATACGCTGCCAAGCCCGGCGCCGACCGAGGCGAAGACGAAGGCGCCCGGAATAATGCCGACGAAGGTCGCGG
>JBCCIN010000226.1:0-8501 GCA_039028235.1 Pseudomonadota bacterium | reverse complement strand
GCAAGCGAGCCTCACCAACATCGCGACGTTTGATCTGGTTTTTGACGGGCCTGATGAGGTCGGGCTCGATGCAGGATACGGGATCAACGGACCCATCGAGATTGATCCCGGCGATTCGGGCTTCGCCAATTATAGTATTTCGATCGATGTCGATGGTCTGGTTCTGGAAGAAAGTAATGCGATCAGCTGCATAGGTGATCCCGCATCCGACATCCCCCCTTGTTTTGGGTTTTTGGACGACAGCGTCGGTTCTTTTCCGTTCGTGCCTGGCCCTGATCGCCGGCTTTCAGTAAGCACCAGCATGGTCTTCGACATCGGCGTCTCACGGGCGGCCATCGCTGTTGCGGAGCCGGGCGCCCTCGTGATGATGCTCATGTCGCTGGTCTGGCTCGGTCGGCGGCGTCTGGTCGCAAGCCGAGGCTGACGACAGGATCGACGCGTTTAGTGCGCGTCGTCCCAATTGGCACCCGTGCCGACATCCACCGTCAGGGGGACATCGAGAAAAGCGGCGTTCTCCATGGTCTTCCGGACCAACTCGGCCGTCGCCTCCGCCTCGGCCTCGGGGACTTCGAACACCAGCTCGTCATGAACCTGCAGCAGCATCTTGGCGCCCAGGTCCGAGCGTGACAGCGCCCGGTCCACCTGGATCATCGCGCGCTTCATGATGTCGGCGGCCGTGCCCTGGATGGGGGCGTTGATCGCGGCGCGCTCGGCATAGCCGCGACGGGCGGGGTTGCTCGACTTGATTTCCGGTGTCGGACATATGCGGCCATAGAGCGTGCTGACGAATCCTTGCTTCTTCGCCTCCGCCTTGGCCTTGTCCATATAGTCCTTGATGCCCGGATACTGCTCGAAATAGGCAGCGATGTAGTTCTTCGCGTCCTCGAACGGGATACCGAGGCGCTGCGATAGGCCGTAGGGACCGATGCCGTAGATGATGCCGAAATTGATGGTCTTGGCGCGGCGCCTGAGCTCGCCGTCCATCTTGTCGAGCGGCACGTCGAACATCTGGGACGCCGTGGTCGCGTGGATATCAGCACCCTCGGCGAACGCCTGCTTCAGCGCCTGGATGTCTGCGATATGGGCGAGCACGCGAAGCTCGATCTGCGAGTAGTCCGCGGACATCAGCACATGACCGTCCTCGGCGACGAAGGCCTTTCGGATTTTCCGACCTTCCTCGGTGCGGATCGGAATGTTCTGCAGGTTCGGGTCATTCGATGACAGACGGCCGGTCGAGGTGACGGTCATCGCATAGGAGGTATGCACGCGCCCGTCCTCCTCGGCGATCTGATTAATCAGCGCGTCGGTATAGGTGCCGGTCAGCTTTTGCAGCTGACGCCAGGCGAGCACGGTCGCCGGCAGCTCGTGACCCTGCGCGGCGAGCGCTTCGAGAACCTCCGCCCCGGTCTGATGCCCACCTGATTTGGTCTTCTTGCCGCCCTGGATGCCAAGCTCTTCGAACAACACCTCGCCAAGCTGCTTCGGCGAGCCGAGATTGAACTCATGGCCGGCCTGCTGATGCGCCGTTCCCTCCAGCTCCTTCATGCGCTTGGTGAAATCGCTGGACAGACGCTGCAGCACGCTGCGGTCGACCTTGATGCCGGTGCGCTCCATCTTGTCGAGGATCGCAACCAGCGGGCGCTCCAGCGTTTCGTAGACGCTCGTCCGTCGCGCCTCGATCAGCTGGCGCTTCAGCACGCCGTGCAGGCGAAGGGTGATGTCGGCGTCCTCGGCGGCGTACTCGCTCGCCTTGTCGATCGGCACGCGATCGAAGGTGATCTGCTTCTTGCCCTTGCCGCAGAGGTCCTCGAAATGGATGGTCGAATAGCCGAAATGCAGCTCGGCCAGTTCGTCCATGCCGTGGCCATGCTGGGTGCTGTCGACCACATAGGAGAGCACCAGCGTATCGTCATAGGGCGTGAGATCGAGGCCGGCCCGAGCGAGGATGCCGCGGTCGTATTTCAGGTGATGGCCGATCTTCAGGATCGAGGGATCGGTGAGAATGGGCCGGAGGCGTTCGATGACGGCATCGCGGTCGAGCTGCCCCGCCACCAGCTGGCCGAAATCGTCCTTATGCCCGATCGGCACATAAGCACCCTCGCCTTCCTCGACCGCGAGGCACACCCCGACCAGCTCCGCTGCCATGACGTCGAGCGAGGTGGTTTCCGTATCGATCGCGAGAATGCCCTCGGCCTTGGCTCGGCCCAGCCATTCATCCAGCACGCTTAGCTCTGAGATCGTGACATAGGCTTCGCCCTTCTCTCGAGACTCAGGCGAGTCTGCGGTCGACGCCGGTGCGTCGAGGATCGCTTCCAGACGCTTGGAGAGCGTGTTGAAGTTGTAGGCGCGAGCGAATTCCAGGAGCTTGGCGTAATCGACGTCGACGGTCTCGATCTCATCCAGCCGCTTGGGCAGCGGCGTCTCCTCGTGAAGGCCCACGAGCTGATAGGACAGGCGCGCGATCTCCGCATTCTCAATGAGATTCTGACGCCGCTTCGGCTGCTTGATAGTCTCAGCCCCCTCCAGCAGACCTTCGAGATCACCAAACTGTTCCAGAAGCTGGGCTGCAGTCTTGACGCCGATGCCCGGCACGCCTGGCACATTGTCCGACGTGTCGCCGGCGAGCGCCAGCACGTCGCGCACTTTGTTGGGAAGAACGCCGAACTTGGCCATCACCTCGTCCAGGCCGATCTCCTTGTTCTTCATCGGATCGAACATCTCGATGCCGTCGCCGATCAGCTGCATCAGATCCTTATCGGACGAGACAATGGTGACCGCTCGACCTGTGATCGCAGCTTGCTTGGCGTAAGTCGCGATGATGTCGTCGGCTTCATAGCCCTCGAGCTCGACCACCGGCACACCGAACGCGTGGGCCGCATCCCGGACCAGCGGGAATTGCGGGCGAAGATCCTCGGGCGGCTCGTCGCGGTTGGCCTTATAGTCCGCATACATCTCGTTCCTGAAGCTGTGCGAACCCTTGTCGAAGACCACGATCATCTGCTCACCCGGCCGGTCCTGGGCGAGCTTGAACAGCATGTTGCAAAAACCGAAGACGGCGCCCACCGGCGTGCCGATCTTGTCGGTCAGCGGCGGCAGCGCGAAAAAGGCGCGGAAGATATAACCCGAGCCGTCGATCAGAAGGAGCCGGGGTTTTTCGGAAGCGGCAGGGGCTGCAAGCGCGGGCTCGGCCATGATCACACCAAATTCGAATGAAATTGAGGCGACAGCATAGTCCACCACCCGGCCCGTCGCCAGGGCCGCGACACGGCCGGACCGGCGACCTGAACCGTCATCGCCAGGATCGATGGTATGCCGCCTGGTTTTCACAGGCCGAACGGCAGCCTTTCGACATGGTCACACCGCTTCTGCCGCTAGAAGGAGCGCACCCGTGGCAGGATCTGATCGAAGCGTTCGCCGAACTGCTCGATGATCGCCTGGAACTCGGGCTCGGTGAGATCGCCGGTCCGATCCGCCCGGCCATTGTCCTCCCGCCAGGACTGCACCGCCTCCATGGTCTTCCTTCCCGCCCTGCCGTCGATCGGGCCGGGATCGCGGTTGTCGACGGTGAGAGCACTCTGCAGCCAGCGCACCTGCCCGACCGATCCATCGAACGGCGGCTCGTCGTCCACTTCGGACGGCTGGTCGTCGTCGATATCCAGGATCGAGGGCGTGGCATCGGCGGTGTCGATGTCGACCGGTGACGGTGCGGCCGACGATGGGGCATCCGGCTCACCGGCCAGCGGAACGTCCCCCTCCTCCGGCGGTATGTTGACATCCGCAGCCGTATCAGACGGCCAGGTCGCAAGCGGAGCGTCCGACACGATCGGTCCCTGCGACGGCTCGTCGTCCGATGGCGGCGCATCCTCCTCGCCCAGAGCATCGGCCGGCGCTTCGATCGCGACCGCCACCGGCACCGGCAGGGCGGGCTCAACCGGCGGCGGCGGACAGTCATAGCCGGAGCGCAGCACTTCCGAGATAATCAGCGTGCCCGGCATCCAGCGCGGCAGGCCGATATAGGGCGGCAGGGGGTCGTCCAACTCGTCGCAGACTTCGCGCTGGAAGGGTGCGAGCGAACGCGGATCGACGAACGCCTGGGGGATGCCCAAGGGTTGCGTCTCCGGTTCCGGCAGCACGACCGCCGGCACGTCCCTATCGACCGCTGGCGGCTCTGCGGTCATCGCCGCCGTCGCAATCCCTTCGCAATCCAGAACGCAGGAGATCGTATCCTGCACCAGGGGGCGTCCGAGACGCCAGGCGATCGGTGTGAACACCTGGGCGAACGGGCCGAGCGCCGGCTCGACGCGATCGCCCGCCCAGGTGCAGGCCGATGCCGTTTCGCCGATGATGCGCTCGACCAGCGTCGCGGCATAGGGGGACACCGTGTCGATGGTCCAGTCGCAGAGGAACGACCGGTCGTCCGCCTCATGATCCGTGACGTCTTGCTCTAACGCTGCCGCCTCCTCGCGCGTGACCACGACCACGTCCGGCTCGTCGTCCCCAGGAGCGCTTTCACCAAACACGTCCGCATCGGTGGCGGTGGCGAGATCGCGCGCGCAGATGCTGGCGCCTGAGTTCTCCCGGCAATGTCTCGCACAATCCTCGCCGTCCGGGGCGATCACGCAAGGATGGCAACCGGGTGCATCTGGGTCGGCGGCGCAGCGATCCACTGACGACGATGGTGGCGCCCCGGTCACGGTCTGGCGCTCCCCCGAAGGCTCACCCTCGGCCACCGGTACTTCGTCCTCCTCCTCGTCCGGTTCATCGTCGGGCGGCGTCGGCTCGTCCTCGAGGTCAGAGGTGCGGTTTCGACGCTCCAGCAGCGCCGCGTTCACCTCGCCAAGCTTACGACCATCCACGCTCGCCAGGACATGTCCACGCCCGCCGACCGCGCGCACATTCTGCAAGCGCCCCCACTGGAAGCGGGCCGCCTGTCCGATGCGGTCATTCAGATAATCTTCGAGCTCACCTAGATCGACCAGCCGGTTCTCATCACCGAAGGGCCCCTTGTCTGCCTCGCCGTCGACGATCCCTTTAACGAGATATTTGGTAAAAAGTGGCTTCTCGACCCCCTTCAGCACCTGATCGAAGCGGTCGCAATGGGGTGCCTGAACGGGGGTCGTCGCGGAAAGTTCGAGATTGTCCGAAACGTTCCAATGCTCGCGCGCGATGCGCCGGTAGTTGCGGCGCACCCGCAAAAGCGCGTCGTCGATCAGGTGCGGGTCATCGTCGGCACAAGGGAGCGGCGTTGGCGAGAAGCTGGTGTCCAGCATCACTGTCACCGATTCCGGCCGCACATCGTCGAGCGCCCAGTGCAGCCAGCTGACCGGGAACGACACGACGCGGCCGCCCCGGGCCTTATCACGGCGAAACAGGAGCTGCCGCTCCAGCCCCTCGGCCCGCCCCTCGCCAATGTAATAGACGACCAGACGCGCGACGCCCTCGCGGGTGATCTGCCAGATCAGGGGGGGAAAGGGATCGGTGGGCTCGATCTCTTCCGGGCAGCCGAAAAAGTCGCAGACGACATCGATGGTCGGGCGTTCAAGCAGCAGCACATGTTCCAGATACATTTGCTGATCGAGCATGCGGATCAGCCCATTGATATCGTCCTTTCCCGCCTCGCTTGCCGGCAGCGGCCGGTTGTCGATGATGATGCCGATGTCGAAATCATCCTCGCCTTTCGCAACATCCTGCGCGTGCACCGGACCCGCCCATAAAGCCGAGACCAGCAAGAGCAACAGCGCGAGCAGACCTGGATTTTTGCACCACGCTCGCCGCACACCACCGCCCGATAGCGATGGGTTCCGGGGGCGACATCCGAGCGATTCGCCCTGGCGCGGGGTTCGTTCTGGCATTGCCTCGAAAAGTTATGTGTACCGCGCGCCTAGTCCAGAGGGCACGGTTTCCGCCTTTATCCCTGTACAATCGCAGAAGGAAAACCCCTTTCCTGTTGAAATGTCAGCGTTCCTCGAAATTTGTTCCAACTCGAACCCATCATTTCGCGACTTCGCAGCGTCGAAAGCTGCGCGTATCATTCCCGCTATGACGACGATCGATCGCAACACGGCCAGGCCTGACGACACGACCCTGGCGCTCCGCCGCCCGCTCGCCCATGACAGCGCGCCGCTGCATGTGAGCGGCGAGGCGCTCTATGTCGACGATCTGCCCATCCCGGCACGCACCCTTCATGCCGCGATCGGGCAGAGCCAGATCGCCCATGCGACGATCAAGAATCTAGACCTCGCCGAGGTCCGGGCTGCGGACGGCGTGGTCACGGTACTGACCGCCACCGATATCCCCGGCGAGAACGACGTCGGCCCCGTCTTCCCAGGCGATCCACTGTTGACGGACGGAAAAATCGACTATGCCGGCCAGGCGCTGTTTTTGGTGGTCGCCAAGACGGTGGAACAGGCAAGACGCGCCGCTCTTCTGAGCAAGGCCGACGTCGAATCGCTCGACCCGATCCTCACCATCGACCAGGCGATGGATGCAAAATCCTTCGTGCTTCCGCCCCACACCATGGAACGCGGTGACCCCGAGTCCGTGCTCGGTGCGTCACCGCATCGCCTGAAGGGACGGATGAGGATCGGCGGCCAGGACCATTTCTATCTGGAGGGCCAGGTGGCGCTCGCCATCCCCGGCGAGGGCGGGACCATGCAGGTGATGAGCTCGACCCAGCATCCGAGCGAGGTCCAGCACCTGGTGGCGAAGACGCTTCGCCTCGCGGACCACGCGGTGACGGTGGAAGTTCGAAGGATGGGCGGCGGCTTCGGTGGCAAGGAAACCCAGGCCGCCGGTATCGCCTGCCTCGCAGCCCTCGCCGCCGCCAAGACGGGCCGACCGGTCAAGCTACGCCTCGATCGCGATGTCGACATGACGCTCACCGGCAAGCGCCACGGCTTTCGCATCGACTACGACGTCGCTTGCGACGTAGATGGACGCATCCAAGCCGTCACCTTCGAACAGGCGGCAGATTGCGGCTACTCGCCCGACCTCTCCGCCGCGATCGCCGATCGCGCCATGTTCCACGCGGACAACGCCTACTACCTCCCGAACGTCCGCATCACCTCCCATCGCTGCAAGACCAACACGGTCTCCAACACCGCCTTTCGCGGCTTCGGCGGACCGCAGGGGATGATGGGCATCGAGCGCGTGATCGACCACATCGGCCGAAGCCTCGGCCTGGATCCGCTGGAGGTCAGAAAACGTAATCTCTACGGGCAAGGCGAACGCGACCGCACGCCCTACCATATGCGCGTCACGGACAACATCCTGCCCGAGCTGATCGCTGACCTGGAAGCAAGCTCGACCTACGACGCGCGGCGTCGAGCGATTACGGACTTCAACAGTGAGAACCGCATCTTGAAGCGCGGGCTCGCCCTGACACCGGTGAAGTTCGGCATCTCCTTCACCGTTACCCATCTGAACCAGGCGGGTGCTCTCCTTCACGTCTACACGGACGGCTCGGTGCAGCTCAATCACGGCGGCACCGAGATGGGCCAGGGGCTGATGGTCAAGGTCCAGCAGATCGTCGCCGAAGAGCTGCAGATCGATCTCGACAAGGTCCGGATCACCGCGACCACGACCGGCAAGGTGCCGAACACCTCGCCGACGGCGGCCTCCGCCGGCACGGACTTGAACGGCGCCGCCGCCCTCGCTGCCGCGCGCACCATCAAGGGTCGGCTGATCGATTTTGCTTCCGATCACTTCGATGTGTCGGCCGACAACGTCGCCTTTCGCGATAACCAAGTCATCATCGGCAACCGCACGCTTGGCTTTGGGGAACTCTGCAAGCTCGCCTATCTTGGCCGCGTGCAGCTCTCGGCCACCGGTTTCTACAAGACCCCGAAAGTCTGGTATGACCGCGAACGCGCGCGCGGCCGGCCGTTCTATTATTTCGCCTATGGCGTCGCCGCGTCCGAGGTGGTGATCGACACGCTCACCGGCGAATATCGCCTGCTGCGCGCCGACATCCTCCACGACGTCGGTCGCTCGCTCAATCCCGCCATCGACAAAGGCCAGATCGAGGGCGGCTTCATCCAGGGCATGGGCTGGCTGACGGCCGAGGAACTCGCCTGGAACACGGACGGCAGGCTGACCACTCACGCGCCCTCCACTTACAAGATCCCGACCGCCTCGGATCTCCCTGCCGACTTCCACGTCAACATCTACGAGCGTGGCCTCAACACCGAAATGGCCGTCCACCGCTCCAAGGCCGTGGGCGAGCCGCCGCTGATGCTCGGCATGTCGGTGTTTTTCGCGATTTCGGACGCCATCGCCAGCCTCGGCGGCGGCGCGTCTCTCCCTGAACTCGACGCCCCGGCGACGCCCGAGCGCGTGCTCGCCGCCTGCCAGGCGATGGCTGGTGCCAAACGATGAAAGACTGGCTGGCCGCGCTCGAAACCCAAGTCGAGGCCGGTGGCCCTGCCACCCTGGTGACCATCGCCGATGCCAAGGGCTCCTCGCCGCGCGAGGCCGGCGTGAAGATGCTGGTGACCGAGGAG
>JBCCIN010000225.1:0-8571 GCA_039028235.1 Pseudomonadota bacterium | reverse complement strand
TTGCCGATCACCTGATCGACCTCGTCCATGCCGGCATAGACATCAGGCGAAATCTGGGCACTGCAGCCGGTGACGACGATCCTGGCGTCGGGCCGCTCGCGCCGTGCTCGCCGGATCGCCTGGCGCGCCTGGCGCTCGGCCTCGGCGGTGACCGCGCAGGTGTGTACGACCACGACGTCGTCGAGTCCGGCCTGGGTCGCCTGACCCCGTATGATCTCGGATTCGAAGCTGTTCAGACGGCAGCCGAAGGTGATGATCTCGGGCTTGCTCACGCGATGGCCTTCATATCGGGGGGCGCCAGCATATCCGGTGCAAACTCGCCCTGGAAACTATAGGTCGCCGGCCCGGTCATGCTGACCCGGCCATCCTCCCCCCAAGTGATGTGCAATCGCCCGCCGTCAAGACGGACGGACGCTGTCTGCGCGCACAGATCGCGCCGGATGGCGGCGACGACCGCCGCGCACGCACCGCTGCCGCAGGCGCTGGTGATGCCAGCACCCCGTTCGAACACGCGAAGGCGGATCGTCTCACGGTCGATCACCTGGGCGACACCGACATTGGCGCGCTCCGGAAACAACGGGTGATGCTCGAGCCCGGGACCGAGCGCTTCCAGATCCACCGCTTCCGCATCATCGACGAAAAAGACCGCATGTGGGTTGCCCATGTTCACCGCCGTCGGACGGGAAAGCGGGCCGGCCTCGATGTCCAGATAGAGCGTGTCCGCGGGGCTTGAGAGCGGGATCTCGTCCCAGCCGAGCCCCGGTCTTCCCATGTTCACTTCGTAGCCCCGAAGGCCGGCCGCGACTGCAAGCACGCCCGCCCGCGTCTCGATGGTGATCCGGCTGCCACCCCGCTCGTCCATCAGGAGCCGGGCAACGCAGCGCGTGCCATTGCCGCAGGCCCCGGATTCCGAGCCATCGGGGTTGTAGACGCGCATCAACACCTCGGCCTGCTGCGACGGCTCCAGGAGCAGCAGCTGATCGAAGCCGACACCCCGCCTCCGGTCGCCGATCTGCCGGATCTGCTCCGTGGAAAGCGACAGCTTCCCGCTCCGCTGATCGACGATCACGAAATCGTTGCCAAGGCCGTGCATCTTATGAAAGGCGAGCTCGCTCATAACGCCGCACAATAAAGGCGATTCCTCCCCCATCTACAAGGCCGAAGGTGGTCCCGCCCGACGCTGTCGCGGTGCTTTTCTTGACGCAATGGTGTATGGCTTCCTATGTCCTGACCAGGACCAGCCGTTTCCGCTTGCAGCAAATCCCGGATCGACCCGATGTTCGACAATCTCTCCAACCGCCTCGGCAATGTCTTTGAAAAGCTGAAACGCCGCGGCTCGCTCTCGGAAAACGACGTCGAGGAGGCGATGCGCGACATCCGCGTCGCCCTGCTCGAAGCCGATGTCGCGCTGCCGGTGGTCAAGGACTTCATATCGGGCGTCAAAGAAAAGGCGGTCGGCCAGGAGGTGCTGAAGTCGATCACGCCCGGCCAGATGGTGGTCAAGATCGTCAATGACAGCCTGGTCGAGCTTCTCGGGGGTGAGGCTGCCGAGCTGAACTTGGCCGGCTCCCCTCCCCAAGTCCTCCTGATGGTCGGTCTGCAGGGCTCGGGCAAGACCACGACTTCCGCTAAGATCGCCCATCGGCTGAAGACTAAGGAGCGGAAGAAGGTGCTGCTTGCGTCCCTCGACGTGCAGCGCCCTGCAGCCCAGCAGCAGCTCCAGGTGCTTGCCGATCAGACCGGTGTCGACGGCCTGCCGATCGTGCTTGGCCAGCAGCCGGTCGACATCGCCGTGCGCGCCAAGGAGACGGCTGAGAAGGAAGGTATCGACGTCGTCATCCTCGATACGGCGGGCCGCCTTCATGTCGATGACCAGCTCATGGTCGAGCTCGAATCGGTACGTGACAAAGTCCGTCCGCACGAGACCCTTCTGGTCGCCGACAGCCTGACCGGCCAGGACGCCGTCCATCTCGCGAAGTCGTTTCATGATCGGATCGGGATCTCGGGCATCGTCCTGACGAGAATGGATGGCGATGCGCGTGGCGGTGCCGCCCTCTCGATGCGCGCGGTCACGGGACAGCCGATCAAGCTGGTCGGCATGGGCGAAAAAATCGATGAGCTCGAACCCTTTCACCCCGAGCGGGTGGCAAGTCGCATTCTCGGCATGGGCGATGTCGTCTCGCTGGTCGAAAAAGTCGCCGAGACCGTCGACAAGGACGAAGCCGAAGCGCTTGCTGCGCGCATGCAAAAGGGCAAGTTCGATCTCGACGACCTCGCGACCCAGCTAAGGCAAATGACCAAGATGGGTGGTATGGGCTCGATCCTCGGTATGCTGCCCGGCATCGGCAAGATCCAAAAGCAGATGGCCGAAGCCAAGATCGACGACAAGATGATCGGCCGCCAGCTTGCCATCTTGTCCTCGATGACCGCCAGGGAGCGGAAGAATCCCCAGATCCTGCACGCATCGCGCAAAAAGCGAATCGCCGCCGGTTCGGGCACCCAGGTGCAGGAGGTCAACAAGCTGCTGAAGCAATATCAGCAGATGCAGACCATGATGAAGCGCATGAAGAAGGCTGGCGGTATGAAGAAACTGATGGCCAACATGCCGGGCATGGGCGGCGGCATGCCCCCGGGCGGCCTGCCGCCGGGGATGCTGGGACGCTAGGAGCGTCCCTCATCCAGATCATGCCAACCGGCACCGACTCCTCCGGTCAGTGACCTTCTCAGAGGGCGCCAAGGATTTTCATCTAAGGGAGAGCACGGAATGTCCGGCAGAACACGCGAGGTGGCGATCGTCAACCAGCAGGGCGAGACGCTCGCCGCCAGGCTGGACCTGCCCGCCGGACCGCCACGGGCCGCAGCATTGTTCGCCCACTGCTTCACTTGCTCGAAAGACATCTTCGCCGCGTCCCGCATCAGTCAGGAACTGGCCGAGCTTGGCTTTGCCGTGCTGCGTTTCGATTTCACCGGTCTCGGTGCCAGCGAAGGCGAGTTTGCCAATGAGAACTTTTCCTCGAACATCGAGGACCTGGTCGCCGCCGCCGATTTCATGCGCGAGGAAGGCGAAGCCCCCCGCCTGCTGATCGGCCACTCGCTCGGCGGTGCTGCCGTGCTCGCTGCGGCCGCGCGCGTGCCGGAAGCGGTCGCCGTCGCCACCATTGGCGCACCCTTCGATCCAGGCCACGTCGCCCATCTGTTTCAGTCCGCCGCCGCCGAGATCGCCGCCAAAGGCGAGGCCGAGGTCCTGATCGCCGGTCGGCCCTTCACTGTAAAGCGGCAATTCCTCGACGACATCGCTGGCCACAACGCCAGCGCCTATATCGCCGCCTTGAAGAAAGCGCTCCTCGTCTTCCACGCACCCGGTGACACCGTGGTCGGCATCGACAACGCGGCTGAAATCTACAAGGCCGCGAAGCATCCGAAGAGCTTCGTCTCTCTCGACGACGCCGATCACCTGCTCTCCCGCCGCGCCGATGCCGTCTACGTCGCCGACGTCCTCGCCGCCTGGGCCGCGCGCTACCTCCCCACGGCCGAGACGGCCAAGGCCGAACTTGTTCCGGCATCGGGGGAAGTGATCGTGAGCGAAACAGGCGACGGTAAATTCACGCAGACCGTCCGCACAGGTAAACACCATCTGATCGCGGATGAGCCGGCGTCCTTTGGCGGCGATGACAGCGGCCCCGGTCCCTACGATTACGTCCTCGCCGGCCTCGGCGCCTGCACCTCGATGACGGTCCGCATGTACGCGGAACGCAAAGGCTGGCCGCTCAGCTGCGTCACCGTCGGCCTTAGCCACAAAAAAATCCACGCCGACGATTGTGTCGACTGCGAAACCAAAGAAGGCAGGATCGACGAGATTGACCGCTGGCTCGCCTTCGAAGGCGAGCTCGACGATGACCAGCGTGCGCGCCTCCTGGAAATCGCCGACAAGTGCCCGGTTCATCGCACGCTCACCCATGAGGTCAAGATACGCTCGGCGCTGAAGACCTGACGCTCGACGGTTCGCGGTTAATCGAGGTGGAGAAGGAGAGCTTTTTTTAGAGCGTCATATTCTCGCTCTGGGATTCCTTCCATCGCGGCATCGCGATCGCTGACGTCGTCATCGTAGCGGTCGGGTGCGGGGAAGCGTGCGCCGGGCCGCGAAAACTGGCTGTCGGTCAGGTCCACACGGCGACCGTCGATGCGGTTGTAGTAATGCCAAAAGGTCGGGTAGCGAGTCCGAAGGATCGCGCCACCAAAGAGATCATGAACAACCGCCGCCGTCACGTTGCATTGACCATTTGCGGGATTTTCCGCGGACCATTGAGCAGCGGTTTCTAAAGACCAGGCGTCGTCGAGGGCCGCTCGGACAAGATGCTCATCAAACACGCGCGCCATAACACGCTCCCGCTAGAGATGGTTAACGAACGTCCTCGCGACCATCACCTTAAGCATCGATATCTTCAAAGAGCCAGTTCTATTCGCCTCGATATCAAACCGTATCAGTGCGATCGCACGCCGCCCTTTCGTCAGCGTTCTTTTGCTGCTTGCGGGCAGAGGTTCTCGATGGCACCAGCCTGCCTCACTGTGGCCTTCGAGGGCCGCGCCGATGTAGACTGCGTTAACGACAAGCCGGTTCGGCACTACACGAGAACTTAGCCGATGTGGCAGGGAGATACCGATGAGCAACATAGATGCGATCTTGAAAGACGCCGTTGCCAGCCAGGATGTGCCGTTTGTCGTCGCGATGGCGGCAGATCGGATGGGCGTGACCTATTCCGGGGCTGCCGGTGATGCAGCCGATGGGCGTGCGGCTGGCGAGGAGACGGTGTTTCGCATCTTCTCCATGACCAAGGCCGTCGGGTCGCTGGCGGCGATGATGACAATCGACCGCGGAAAGTTCGATCTTGAGACGCCTGTCGAGGACATCCTGCCCGAGTTCGCTGATCTCATGGTGCTCGATCGATTTGAGAACGGTGAGCCCGTTATGCGCGCCCCGAAGACCAAGGCGACGGTTCGCCATCTCGCGACTCATACCAGCGGTCTGGAGTACGAGTTCTGGAATACCGACATGCCCCGCTATATGGAAGCGACAGGACATCCCTCGATCCTGACAGGCACGCGGCAGGCGCTCAATTATCCTTTGATGACCGACCCGGGCACGCGATGGGGCTACGGCCCGAGCATCGACTGGCTCGGTCAGGCTGTCGAGAAAGTCGATGGCCGGCGCATCGACCAATATTGCCGGGAGGAGATCTTCGAGCCACTCGGCATGACCAGCACGGCATTCGAGGTGAGCGACGAGATGGCGTCAAGGCTGGCGTCGGTCTACGCGAGAGGCCCGGACGGCACGTTCGGCCCCTTCGATCTCGCCCCACCGCCTCAGCCCGAAGTCTACGGCATGGGGCACGCCCTCTATTCGAGCGCGCCTGATTATCTGCGCTTTCTTCAGATGTTCTTGAATGGCGGTGAGCTCGATGGCGAGCGCCTATTGAGCGAGGATGGCCTTCGGACCATGCTTGCGGATCAAATGGACGGTTTGAGCTTCGAGAAGATGGTGACCGTCGTCCCCGAGGTGACGGCCGACTGCGATCCCCTCCCCGATGCTCATCGCACCCACAGCTTCGGCTTTTTACGAAACGAAGACGACATTCCGGGGATGAGAGCCGCCGGATCGCAGTCATGGGCCGGAGTCCTGAACACACATTACTGGTTCGATCCGGCGCATGATGTCGCCGCGGTGATCATGACTCAATCACTGCCATTCGTGGAACCGCGCTACATGCGCCTTTACGAGGCTTATGAGAAGGCCGTTTACGCTGCGTGAGGCTTAGGCGATCGATACGCCCTCGAGCTCTTTCGCCTCATTCTCGTGAAAGTCGATATGGATGTGGTTGCCGTCAGGGTCCCAGATATTGACCTGGACGATCGGAAAGTCCGGGACCTTGCTGAGCTTGTAGTCGACGCGCTCGGCTTTCAGAAGCTCGAGAAAACCGGCGAGCCCCGTTGCCGACAGCGCGAAATGCTCGAGGCGAAGGTCATCCTGATGGGCCGGCAACGAACGGTCGACGCCGACTAGGTGCAGATAAGGCTTGTCGCCGACATACATCCAGGCCCCAGGAAAGTCGAAGCCCGGACGGCGCCCTTCGGTCATGCCGAGGATGCGGCCGTACCAGTCGATCATCTTGTCCAGACTGCGTGTGCGCACATTGATGTGATCGAGCGCTCCGAGCTTCATAACAGCCTCCTTCGCAGGCTTACGGCTTCGTTACCGACAAGTCTTCCTGTCCGTGGCAGAGATTGCAAGCGCCTCGGCGCATCCGACTTTATGCCATCGTTTCTGCGCTGTAGCCCTGACTGGCAGAGAAGAGTTCCCGGGCATATTCGGTATGAAACCGGCCGTCAGCCAGGACGCCGCCATCGGCGAATTCGAGAATGCGCCCCTGCCGCATGACGGCGAGGCGATCACACATATGCGCGATCACGCCGAGGTCGTGGCTGACAAGGATGAAGGTCAGCGCCAAGGTTTGGCGAAGCTCGACGAGAAGGTTCAGCACTTCCGCCTGGATCGAGACATCCAGCGCCGAGGTCGGCTCGTCCAGGAGGAGCGTTTCCGGTTCCAGAATAAGAGCGCGGGCGATGGCGACGCGCTGGCGCTGGCCGCCGGAGAGCTGGTGGGGAAAGCGAAAGCGGAATTCCAGGCCGAGCCTCACCTGGTCGAGGACCTTTAGGATTCGGCGCTCACGATCATCCATGCGATGGATCGCGAGCGGCTCGCGCAGGGTCTGATCAACGGTCCTGCGCGGATGCAGCGAGCCGAATGGATCCTGAAACACCATCTGGATTTTCTTGTAGAAGGCGAGTTTTTTCCGACTTGCTAGAGGTTCACCATCGTAATTGATCATTCCCTGCCAGTCGGAATTGAGGCCGGCGAGTGCGCGCAGGATGGTCGATTTGCCAGAACCGCTCTCGCCGACCAGACCGAAGGACTCGCCACGGGTGACATCGAAGCTCACGTCGCGCACGGCATCGACCCGATCCGCCCCTTTGCCGAAGCTGATATCGAGGTCCTCGATGCGGATGAGGGTCAAGGCTGCACCCCCTCCCTGCTCATCACCGGCAACGGTCGGCCGCGCGTCGCCGCACTCGGCAGGCAGGACATCAGCCCTCGCGTGTAGGGATGCTCCGCATCGTGCAGGCGATCAGCCGCGAGCATCTCGACGATCTGTCCGGCGTACATTACCAGGATGCGATCGCAGAAGGTGGCGACCAGTTCCAGATCGTGGCTGATCAGGATCAGCCCCATGCCGCGCTCCTGGACCAGGCGATCCATGATGCGCAGCACCGTCTGCTGTACGGTAACATCCAGCGCCGAGGTCGGCTCATCCGCGATCAGCAGATCCGGTCCCGGCAGCAGCATCATCGCGATCATCGCCCTTTGCCCCATGCCGCCCGAAAGCTCATGCGGGTAGGCTCGATAGACCCGTTCCGGATCATCGATCTGCACCGCCTCCAGCGCCGCAAGGGCCCGGTGCCGGGCGGTACTCGCTGATACTTTTTCATGCGCTCTCAGCGCCTCGACCAGCTGCTTGCCAATACGCATGACTGGGTTCAGCGAGAACTTCGGGTCCTGCATCACCATGCCGATTTTCCCACCGCGTAGATCGCGACGGATGCGCCGGCCCAGGGTCAACAAGTCGAGATCCTGGAAGCGGAGGCGTGTCGCCTCAACCTTACCTTCGCTCAACCCAAGCACCGCGCGCCCGGTCTGCGACTTCCCCGACCCGCTCTCCCCGACGATCCCGAGCTTCTCCCGCCCCATCTCAAACGACACCCCCCGCACCGCTTCAATCCGACGGCCGCGCTGCTCAAAGCTCACGGAAAGGTTCCGAACCGAAAGCAGAGTCTCAGGCAAGTTCACGCCCCCCCGCGCCGGGGGTCGAGGGTGTCGCGGAGGCCGTCGCCTAGGAGGTTGAAGCCAAGCGAGGTGGTGAAGATGGCGAGGCCGGGCATGGTGGCGACCCACCATTGCTCCAGGAGATATTGTCGGCCCGACGAGATCATGGCGCCCCATTCGGGAAGGGGAGGCTGCGCGCCGAGGCCAAGAAAACCGAGACCGGCGGCGGTGAGGATGATGCCGGCCATGTCGAGCGTCAGGCGCACGATCAGCGACGACATGCACATGGGCACCACGTGGCGGCCGACGATGCGGGCGGTCGAAGCACCCTGAATGCGTACGGCGGCGATGTAGTCCGCCTGGCGGATCGTGAGGGTTTCCGCGCGCGCTATGCGGGCATAGGGCGGCCAGACGGTGATGGCGATCGCGATGACGGCGTTCTCGATGCCGGGGCCCAGGGCGGCGACGAAGGCGAGCGCCAGGATGAGCCGCGGAAAGGCCAGAAAAATGTCCGTGATCCGCATCAAGATGCGGTCGACCCAGCCGCCCATATAGCCGGCGATGGTGCCGACCGCGAGACCCACCGGCCCGACGATGATGGCGACGATGAAGATGATGTAGAGCGTCAGCCGCGAACCATGGACGATGCGTGACCAGATATCCCGCCCCAGCTCGTCTGTGCCCAGCCAGTGCTC
>JBCCIN010000224.1:0-8574 GCA_039028235.1 Pseudomonadota bacterium | reverse complement strand
TCGAACGATGGCCAATTACCGGGCAGAAAGACGAACTCTGTGTACGCAAGCTGCCAGAGCATGAAGTTGCTCACGCGCTGCTCACCGCTGGTGCGAATCAGGAGATCCGGATCGGGAATGCCCAGCCCATTCAGCGATGCACCGAGGCGATCCTCGTCGATATCTTCCAGCTTGAGCTCGCCGGCAAGCACCTGTTCGGCCAAACGCCGGGCGCCAAGCGCCAGCTCACGTCGGCTGCCATAGTTCAGCGCGATGGTGAGGGTAAGCGCACTGTTGTGGCGAGTCTTCTCGGCGGCACTGCGCAGAAGCTCGACGATATCCGGCGCCAGTCTCTCGATCTCACCGAGAAAACGCAACTGGACACCGTTCTTCGCCAGTTCGTTCAGCTCGCGACGAATGTAGAAGCGAAGGAGGTTCATCAACTCCTCCACCTCTTCCATCGGACGCCGCCAGTTCTCTGAGGAGAAAGCGAACAGCGTGAGATAGGGAATCCCAAGCTCACGACAGCTTTCCACCGTCCGTCTCACAGCTTCGGCGCCCCGCTGATGGCCGAATAGCGGCGGCATGCCCCGCTCCTTCGCCCAGCGTCGGTTGCCGTCCATAATAATAGCGATATGGTCCAGCCCAGGAATGCCCGAGCCGCCAAGCCTGGTTGCCGCTTGGCCAGTGACAGAGTTCATCGACATATTTGAAGCATTCGCCCCGTTAGACCGTCATTATTTCGGATTCTTTTTGCGCCAGAAGCTCGTTGATCTGGTTGATGGTTTCGTCAGTAAGTTGCTGCACCTGTTCGCCGGTTTTGTGGTGCTCATCCTTGGAGATGTCACCGTCCTTCTCGGCGCGCTTCAGCTGGTCCATGCCGTCCCGCCGAACATTGCGCACCGCGACCCGCGCCTGCTCGGCATAGCGACCGGCGACCTTGGCGATCTCCTGGCGCCGCTCCTCACTCAACTCCGGCAACGGAACACGGATCAACGTACCGTCCACCGCCGGGTTGAGGCCGAGATCGGCCATCCTGATCGCCTTCTCCACCGCGGCGACCATACCCTTATCCCAGACCTGCACGGAAATCATGCGCGGCTCGGGCACGCTCAGCGCCGCCACTTGATTGAGCGGCATCTCGCTGCCATAGGCGGAGACGGTGATCGGCTCCAGGAGGCTGGTGGACGCGCGTCCAGTGCGCAGGCCGGCGAATTCCTTACGCAGCACCTCAACAGCCCCGTTCATGCGCTTCTTCAGGTCTGCGGTATCGACGTCACTCATCTGAATGCCTCCTCCAGCTTGAGCACGACCTATCGTGACCGTCAGGTCGTGATCAGCGTATGGGGTTCGTCGCCCGTGAGCACGCGCGCAAACGCCCCTTGATGTCGGATTGAAAAGACGATGATGGGAATCGCGCTTTCGCGCGCAAGCGAAATGGCTGCCGCGTCCATCACCTTGAGATCACGCGCCAGCACATCATGATATGTGAGCCGATCATAACGCTCGGCATGAGGATCCTTCCTCGGATCAGCCGAGTAGACTCCGTCGACCTGAGTTCCTTTCAGGATCGCGTCGCAACCGAGCTCGGCTGCCCTGAGCGCTGCGGCCGTATCGGTGGTGAAAAAGGGATTACCGCTGCCCGCCGCACAGATCACCACCCGGCCCTTTTCCATATGCCGGATCGCACGCCGGCGAATATAGGGCTCACAGACCGACGACATGGGAATGGCGGAGAGGACACGGGTCTGCAGCCCGGTCTGCTCCAGCACGCTTTGCACGGCGAGCGCGTTAATCACGGTCGCGAGCATGCCCATATAATCGCCATTGACACGCTCGATACCATTCTCGGCAGCCATGCCGCCGCGGATGATATTGCCGCCGCCGATGACCATGCACTGCTCGATTCCCTCGGCGTGGACGCTTTTCACATCCTCGGCAAGACGTGCAAGGGTCGCGGGATCATGACCAAAATCGCCACCTCCCATGAGCGCCTCGCCGGACATCTTCATTAAAACCCGGCGATATCTCAGGGAGGCGTGGCCCAAATCGGTCATGACGTTCGATCAGCCCTTTTTGAGTAACAACGGCAATCCTCGAAAACCTGCGCAGCACCGGCCCAGGATCACCCAGGCAAGCAGCCGCACCCGCGCATTCAGGTTCCCGACAGCGCCGCGACCTCGTCCGCCAGGTTCTCGGTCTTGGTCTCAAGACCTTCGCCAAGCGCAAAGCGCACGAAGTCCGTCACCGCGATCGAACTCCCGATTTTCTCGGCAGCACGATCGATCGCTTCCTTCACTTTCAGATCGGTATCCACGACGAAGACCTGCTCCAGGAGCACCGCCTCCTCGTAGAACTTACGCATACGCCCGTCGACGATCTTGTCGATGATGTTCTCGGGCTTGCCGCTGGCCTTTGCCTGCTCCGCATAGATGGCCCGCTCGCGGCTGACCGTCTCCGGATCAAGGCGATCGACGCTCACCGACTCGGGCTTGGCGGCCGCCACATGCATCGCGATCTGCTTGCCGAGCGCTTCAAGCTCGGCCGGATCGCCCGCCGACTTCAACCCGACCAGAACGCCGATTTTGCCGAGGCCCGGCGCCAGTTGGCTGTGCACATAGGACGCGACGGCACCCTGATCGACCTCGACCGCCGCTGTCCGCCGGAAGCTGATGTTCTCGCCGATCGTCGCAATGGCCTGCGTGATCTCATCGGCCACAGATCGGCCGGTGCCCGGCACCTCCATCGCCTGCAGGCGCTCGGCGTTACCGTTCGCCTCCGGCGCCATGTCAGCGATCGACCTGACGACGGCCTGAAAGTCCTCATTTCGGGCAACGAAGTCGGTCTCGGAATTAATCTCGACCATGGCGCCGCGCGGCCCCTCGACCTTGACGCCGACCAGGCCTTCGGACGCAATGCGCCCAGCCTTCTTGGCCGCCGCCGCTAGGCCCTTCTTGCGCAGCCAGTCGGTGGCCGACTCGATGTCGGCGTCGTTCTCCGCAAGCGCCTTCTTGCAGTCCATCATGCCAGCGCCGGTCTTCTCGCGAAGTTGCTTGACCAGCGCCGCCGTCACCTGACTCATTGATTTGTCTCGCTTCTCTCTAGAGATGTCAGCCGGCAGCAGCCGCCTTCTGAGGCTCGCTCTCCGCTTCCTCTGCCGCAGCGACCTCGGCGGCCTCGGTCTCCGACGGGGCAGACGCCTTGCTTTCGGCCTCATCGGTCTCGGACGCGTCGTCGTCGGCCTCGACCGGCGCAGCCTCGGCAGCGGGCGCGGCCTCGGGTTCAGCCGGTGCCTCGGCTTCGGCAGCTTCAGCCTCCTCGGGCACGGTCTCCTCCGCCTCCGGAACCGCCTCGCTGGCACCAACATCCGCGCCTGATGCTGCCATTTCAGCCTGGATGCCATCGAGCACGGCACCGACCATCAGGTCGCAATAAAGGTTGATCGCGCGCGAGGCATCGTCGTTTCCGGGGATCGGAAGAGTGATATCCTTCGGATCGGAGTTGCTGTCGACCACGGCAATCACCGGGATGTTCAGCACCCGCGCTTCAGCGACCGCGATCGACTCCTTGTTCGAATCGACCACAAAGAGGAGGTCGGGAAGGCCGCCCATATCTTTGATGCCGCCTAGCGCCCGCTCAAGCTTGTCTCGCTCGCGAGTAAGTGTAAGCGTTTCACGCTTGGTGAGGCCGACCGTGCCTTCGGCGAGCTTGGCTTCGAGTTCGCGCAGGCGTCTGATCGACTGCGAAATCGTCCGCCAGTTGGTGAGCATGCCGCCGAGCCAGCGGTGATTCACGAAATACTGGCCTGAGCGCTGTGCTGCGCGCGCGATCGGCTCCTGCGCCTGGCGCTTGGTACCGACGAACAGGACACGACCACCGTTCGCTGCCACTTCCCGCGAGGTCGCGAGCGCCTGATGCAGCATCGGTACGGTCTGGGTGAGATCGATGATGTGCACCCCGTTTCGCGATCCGAACAGGTAGGGGGCCATCCGCGGGTTCCAGCGCCTGGTCTGGTGCCCGAAATGAACGCCGGCTTCGAGCAGCTGGCGCATCGTGAAGGTAGGCATTACCATGGTTTCTACTTCCTAGCTCCGGTTGTGCCGCCGCAGGTCGAGGTCCGTCATGCGGACACCGGAACGGAGGCCAAGGAAACCCTGGCCCTCCTGACCTGCGTGAGGGATGAAGGTTGTCTAGTCTCTGAGCGCCGGTTTGACAAGCCCCCCGGCGACCGATGACGATCAAGGAAATAAGCAGTTTCGCGCTCGTGTCAACAATCACTTACGCTAAGGACGCCCGCCTGACGTTCAAGGTCGATCCGACGGCCGAGCGCCAGCCTGTGACCCTCGCCAAGATCGATGGTCACTTCCTCCTCATCATCCAGCGGCAGAACCAGCCGGACGCCGGCGCTGCCATCGCCATGGGGGCCAAGTAGACGGCTGACCTTATCCGCCGCGGCGGCGTCGGCGAGCCTGACTGCCACACGCCCGGCGGCCGCCCGGCTACGGCCGTCCGAGACCGCCTCGTCCAGCGCCTTCACCGCGTTCGCCATCACTTTGACGATATCACCGTCCAGACGCACTTCACCTTCGATCAGAAGAGGCTGTTCCCCTTCCAAAAGATCGCGCGCACTCCCGAGCAACTCCGAGAAAAGCGTGATCTCATAAGTGCCCGTCGGGTCCGACATCTGCACGAAGGCGAAGCGGGACCGCGCGGTTGTCCTCTCCTGCTTGCCGAGGACGATTCCCGCGAGCTTGACCCGTTGATTGCCATGGTTCGGCAGATCTTCGGCGCTGACCACATCCATGCGCGCCAGCGACGTGCGATAGCCGTCCAGGGGATGGGCGGACAGGTAGAAGCCGAGCACGGAGAATTCCTGCTGCAGCCGCTCCAGCTCCGGGAGATCGTCGACCTCGGCGATCTTCGGTTTGGGCAGGTCAACCGAGCCGAGACCCGCGCCGAACAGGCTCTCCTGCGAGCTCGCCTCCTCTTCTGCATGGGCGGCACCATAGCGGAGGGCCGGATCGATGCTGGCGATCAGCCGCTGGCGGTTGTCATCAAAGGCATCAAGCGCGCCGGCCTTGATCATCGCTTCGAGGATGCGGCGGTTGAGAACTCCGGTGCCCACCCGCGCGGTCAGATCGAAGATGTCCTCGAACTGTCCGTTCGCCTTGCGCTCAGCGGCCATCTCGTCGACTGCATGGACGCCGACGCCCTTAATCGCGGCTAGAGCATAACGGATACCGGGCCGCTCCTGTCCATTCTCCGCGTCCGGGTCCTCGACGATGAAGGTCGACTCGCTGCGATTGATGTCCGGCGGCAGGACCGGAATGCCGGTCTTGGCAATCTCCTGTCGGAACAGGTTGAGCTTGTCCTGATTGCCGCGGTCCATGGTCATGGAGGCGGCGTAGAACTCGACCGCATGGTTCGCCTTCAGATAGGCCGTGTGATAGGCGAGCAGTGCATAGGCAGCAGCGTGGGACTTGTTGAACCCGTAGGAGGCGAACTTGGCGACCTGATCGAAGATGGTGGTCGCGAGCTTCTTCCCGATGCCGTGCTTGACGGCGCCCTCGATGAACACCTCCCGCTGTGCGTCCATCTCCGCCTTGATCTTTTTGCCCATCGCGCGCCGGAGCAGATCGGCACCGCCCAGCGAGTAGCCGGCGAGATCCTGGGCGATGCGCATCACCTGTTCCTGGTAGATGATGACGCCGTTGGTCTCGGCCAGGATCGGCTTCAGCATGGGATGCAGGTACTCTGGATCCTCGCGCCCATGCTTAACGTTGATGTAACGCGGGATGTTGTCCATCGGGCCAGGGCGGTAGAGCGAGACCATCGCGATGATGTCTTCGAAGCAGTCCGGTAGCAGCTTTCGAAGGGCATCGCGCATGCCCGAACTTTCCAGCTGGAACACGCCGACCGTCTCGCCGCGACCTAGCAGGTCGTAGCTCGGTTTGTCGTCAAGGGGGAGCTTTGCGAGCTCAAGCTTGGTGCCGCGCTCGTTCACCAGCCGCTCGCCCAGGGTCAGCATGGTCAATGTCGTCAGTCCGAGAAAATCGAACTTGACCAGACCGGCCTTCTCGACGTCCTTCATGTTGAACTGGGTCACCGGCATGGAGGCTCTAGGGTCGCGATAGAGCGGCACCAGTTCGTCAAGCCCACGATCGCCGATCACCACGCCGGCTGCATGGGTGGACGCGTGCCGCGGCAGGCCTTCGAGCTGCTTCGCGATATGGATCAGCTCGCCCACCTGTTCGTCTTCGTCGGCGACTTCCTGAAGCCGCGGCTCCATTAACAGCGCCTCTTCGAGCGTCGGCGGATTGGCCGGATTGAACGGGACGAGCTTTGCGACCTTGTCCACCTGGAAGAAGGGAAGGCCCAGCGCCCGCCCCGTGTCACGCAGCACGGCCCGTGCCTGCAGCTTTCCAAAGGTGATGATCGCCGCGACTTTCTCCGCGCCATATTTGTTGCGGACATACTCGATGACCTTGTCACGGCGGTCCTGGCAAAAGTCGATGTCGAAGTCCGGCATCGACACGCGTTCGGGATTGAGAAAACGCTCGAACAAAAGCCCGAAGCGCAGCGGATCGAGATCGGTGATTTCGAGAGACCAGGCGACGACCGATCCGGCACCCGAGCCGCGACCCGGTCCGACCGGAATGCCCTCGGCCTTCGCGTATTTGATGAAATCCGAGACGATGAGGAAGTAGCCCTCATATTTCATGCGCAGGATGACGTCGACCTCATAGGCCAGGCGCTCGCGATAGACCGCCCTTTCCTCCTCCGACTTGCCGAGAAAATCCATACGTCGTTCGAGGCCCGCTTCGGCCTGCGCTTTCAACTCTACCGCCTCATCCCGACCGCCTGCCGTATCGAACGCCGGCAGGATCGGGTCATGGGCACCGACCATGAAAGCACAGCGCCTGGCGATCACCACGCTGTTGGCAAGCGCCTCAGGCAGGTCGGAGAACAGCTCAGCCATCTCGTCGGGGGTCTTCAGCCGGTGCTCCGGAGTGACCCGGTGACGCTCGCGCACCCCCACCTGCACGCCCTGCTCGATGCAAAGCAATACATCATGCGGCTCGAATTCCTCGGCCTCCAGGAAGTGCACATCGTTGGTGGCGACCAACGGCAGATCGAAAGCATAGGCGAGATCGATCATGCCCGGCTCGATCTCATCCTCTTCGACAAGGCCATGGCGCATCAGCTCGATATAGAAACGGCCGTCGAAGGTCTCCTTCAGAGATCGGGCGATCGCCTCGGCCTGCTCACGATTGCCCTGAAGCAGCGCACGCCCGACAGGCCCTTCCGGACCGCCGGAGAGCAAGATCAGATCCGATTGATGCTGTATCAGGTCATCAAGGCCGATTTCCGGTGCAAGACCGGCATCGGTCTCCAGGTGGGCGAGGCTAAGAAGCTTCAGGAGATTGCGGTAACCTTTTTGATTCTGGGCATAAATCGGCATCCAGGCAGGACCGGCATGTTTGCCGTTGCCCCGTCGCTCGCCCTCATCTCTGATCGGCAGCAGGCAACCGACGATCGGCTGCACACCTTTACCGGCCGCCGCCTGACTGAAGGCCAGCGCATTGAACAGATTGGCCCTGTCGACCACACCAACGGCCGGCGCGCCGTCCGTGCTGCAGCGATCCAGCAGCTTCGGCACCCGTACCGTGCTTTCCAGAAGCGAAAAACAGGAACGAACGCGCAGATGCACGAAGGTCGGATCGGTCACGGTTTTCCCTCACCCTGGATGGCGTTTCGAAGGTACGCCCCGAACCCTCTTTTGTGAATGATTTTAAGAACCTGTGGATAAGTCCGAAGACCGCGCATCACGCGCCCGCCTGGCCGCGAGCCGCTTGGCATTGCAATACCAAAAGCCGATGATGTCGTGGCTGATGAGCGAGCCGATCACAGCGATCAGCCCGGTTACGATGGCGATGATCACAAAATCTATGCGGCCGCCGGTTTCACCGCCCATCAATCCGGTAAGGCCAACCACCAGGCAGCCCGTTCCGAACAGGACGCCCATCAGTCGAAGCGGCCAATGGTCGGTATGAAGTCTCACTGTCGCCGTCCCGCGGCTAGATGTTACGATGTCGATAATGACATAGGTCGATGAGGTGACCACGCCACCCACTATTCGCGTTCGATCAGACCGTTGTGCAGCCTGACGATTCCGTCGGTGCGGCGGGCGAGTTCAGGGTTGTGGGTGGCGATCAGAAGCGCACTGCCCTCGTCTCGGATGGTGCTCATGAGGACGCCAAACACGCCGTCTGCGGTCTCCTCGTCGAGATTTCCGGTGGGCTCATCCGCGAGCAGGACGGCAGGGCGGTTGGCAAGCGCTCGAGCGATCGCGACCCGTTGCTGCTCGCCGCCCGAGAGGCGAGCCGGCCGATGGCTGGCGCGTTCGCCGACACCGAGCGAGGCGAGGAGACCCATCGCGCGATCGGTAGCGTCGCCCTTTGATTTGCCGGCAAGCATCTGCGGCAGGACGACATTCTCCAGCGCATTGAACTCCGGCAGCAAATGATGGAACTGGTAGACGAAGCCGAGCTTTTCCCGACGCAGCCTTGTGCGTGCGGCGTCGTTCAGTTTGGA
>JBCCIN010000223.1:0-8622 GCA_039028235.1 Pseudomonadota bacterium | reverse complement strand
TATCTGCTCGGCCTCCGCCTTCTTTCGACCGCCGAGCGCAGCTCAGGCACCCGCGAGCTCAGCGATGCCATCCTCGCCTTCAAGGCGGTGCTCGGCGAATGGCCTAAGCAGCGCGATCCGAAACGTTGGGCGATCGCCAGGAGCGATCTCGGCTATGCGCTCGCTCTTCTCGGCAAGAGAACCGCGGATGTCGGCGTGCTCGAAGAGGCGGCAGCGGCAAGCCGGGACGCACTTTTAGAACTCGGACGCTGGGAAACGCCGCTCCTCTGGGCGGCAGCCCAGCATCATCTCGGCGTATCACTTGATGGCCTCGCCGAGGTTCGCGAAGACTCAGACCTTCGCCAGGCGTCGATCGAAGCCCTGGAGCAGGCAATCGATGCGTTCAAGCAGGCGGGCGCCAATGACGATGCGCGCAAGGTCGAACGGAGGCTGCGCGAATCCAATGCCGCCCTGCCGACCGAAACGGCGGATTGATCGGCTTACTCAGCCGCCGCCGAGGTTGTAGCCGGCCTTTCGCGCCATCTCGAGCACCTCGGGCATCGGCCGCTTTCGGCTCTCTGCGAGCGCCCAAAGCATGATGCAGCGCGTGCCGCTTCGACAATAGGCGAAGACCGGCGCCGGAAGCTGATCCAAATGGCCTGCGAATCGGTCGACATCCTCGTCGCGGAGCCCGCCCGACATTACGGGCTGGTGGTAAATGTCGAGACCGAGAACCGCTGCTGCCTCTTCGATCGCCGCATAGTCCGGCTGTCCGGGCTCTTCGCCATCCGGCCGGTTGCAAAGGATCGAGCGAAAGCCGGCCGCCTTGATCGCCTCGACGTCGGAGGCGTCGATCTGCGGGCTGACCGTCAGCTCTTCGGTGACTTTCTTGCCAATCATGACATTCCTCTAGGACCTCTCCGGCGAAGCACCCGGCCATCAGAGCCGGTTGATCGGCACTTTCAGGAAGGTCCCACCTTCCTCGTCGGCCGGCGGCAACTTGCCGCCGCGCATGTTCACCTGGATCGACGGGATGATCAATTGCGGCATCTTCAGCGTCTTGTCCCGCGCCTCGCGCATGGCGATGAAGTCCTCACGCGTCTTGCCGCCGCCGACATGAATGTTGTGCGCCCTCTCCTCGGCGACCGTGGTCTCCCAGCGAATCTCGCGGCCATTCGGTCCGTAGTCGTGACACATGAACAGGCGCATGTTGGTCGGCAGGGCCAGCACGCGCTGGATCGAATCGTAGAGCTGACCTGCATCACCGCCCGGAAAGTCGGCGCGGGCACTGCCGCCATCCGGCATGAAAAGGGTATCGCCGACGAAGGCAGCATCGCCGATGACATGGGTCATGCAGGCGGGAGTATGCCCCGGCGTATGCATGACGAAAGCCTTCATGCCGCCGATCTCGTAGCTGTCGCCTTCTTCGAACAGACGGTCGAACTGGCTGCCGTCCCGCTGGAATTCCGTGCCTTCGTTGAAAACCTTGCCGAACTCGTCCTGCACGACGGTGATCATCCGCCCGATGCCGATCTTGCCGCCGAGCTTTTGCTGGATATAAGGCGAGCCCGAAAGGTGATCCGCATGGGCATGGGTCTCGATCAGCCATTCGACAGAGAGGCGCTTCTCTTCGACGAAGCGGATGATTTCATCGGCATGCTCCGAGGTGATCCGTCCTGCCGCGAGGTCGATATCCATGACCGGGTCGATCACCGCACAGGCTGCCGACCCCGGATCGCTGACCACATAGCTGATGGTGTTGGTGGCGGGATCGAAGAAGGCCTTCACCTCCGGCTTCACGGACATATCGATGGCATAATCGGTCATCTCGTCTCTCCAGCACCGCCTCACACCTGCTCAGACAAGGCCAGCAACCGACTGCAGGTATCAGGACGAACATCCAACGGCACATATTCATTATCTCGAATATACGCGGTCGTCGTCAACGCCGCATTCGTCGCAAGGGCAGTCTGCCATGAATCACAGCATCGGTCCCAATCGCGATGGCAGATCAAACCCGTGTGAGTTGTTCTCGCATTGAAACCGAGAGAAGGCTAGAAAGAGAACACGGGACACGGCTGACACCATACGCACGATCCAGGGGCGCGGAGCGTGCGTTCAATGGGATTCGCCCTTCCAATGTCATTTGCCCTGTTCGCAAGATGCTTTCGCCGAACGGCTCGCCGCTCTTCACCGATGGTTCGAGCCATCATGCTGACGCTGGTCTCCCTGCCCATCTTGATCCAGACAGCGGGTGCGCAGGAGGCGCACTTCTCCGTCGACGGACCGGCCGATCTGTCGCCCGATGAGGCGGCGGCGATCTATGAGCGGATCGTGGGCGATATGGCCAGCGCCTACGCGGTGTCCCGTGATCCGAATGCGGAGAACTATCAACGCTGGCAGCGCTTCAGCAGCGCACCCTATGCCTCAGCGACCCACGGCACCCGCTATGTCAGCAACTACGGCAATGCGCTTACCGAGGGCTATGGCAACGGGAGCATTGCCGAGCCCATGCCGGAAGGCGCTGTGCTGGCGAAGGACGCCTTCGCCGTGACCGAGAATGGCGACGTGTTTCTGGGTCCACTCTTTTTGATGGAGAAGATGGCGCCCGGCTTCGATCCCGAAGCCAGAGACTGGCGTTACAGCATGATTATGCCGGACGGCAGTTTCTTCGGCATGACCGGCGGCGATAATGATGAGCGCGTGCGCTTTTGCATCACCTGCCACCAGGCGGCCGGCGACGAAAACGATCATCTCTTCTTCGTCCCCGATGTCGCGCGGGTGGCGCGGCCACCTCGCTGACAATGACCGCCCTGGCCTGTCGCCAAAGTCTACGGCCTGGTGTGGGGATGGCAGAGCCGACCATCATTTGTCGAGCTGGGATCGCGCTGAACTGGGATGACGTGCCAGATCATCGTCAATGTGAAGCCATTCCAGCTGGTTGGCGCTGTGAGCGTGAAGTTCCGGCGGGAAGTTGTCGGCCTGATCGAGCAGCCCAATGGCAATGTACAGGCGGTTCGGGAGATAGTCATAACGCCCTGCGAGCGGCGATCCGCAACTTTCGCAGAACGTCCGCGTCACGCCCGCAGAGATACTGACCGACCGTCCTTCATGGGGCGAGAAGGTCACCTCGGAGCAGGCGAACGCCGCAAACGCGGCGACCGGTGCTCCCGTCACACGCCTGCAGTCGCCGCAGTGGCAGTAGGCGATAGCGGTCGGTGGTGCTACAGCCTCAATCGTTATGGCGCCGCAATAGCAGCGCCCGGTGATGATCGGCTTGGCATCATCGTCCATGGCCGCCTCAACCCCAAAAAAAGCGCGCCATCTCGGACCGCGGCGCTATCGTCAGGACAAGTCGAGCAACGACTGCAAGTCGCGCCACTCACGGGGTGAGAGCCCGCTTTCGGCCTGCTCGATCTTTTCGCCCTTGAGCATCCTGCGGACCACGGCCAGCGCCTTCGCCGAGAGCTCGGCACCCTCGTGGCGATAGTCGATGAAGGCGTCGTAAGTGAGCGGCACCCAGCGCTTGAGCACGTCGAGCAGCACGTCCGCATAGGCGCGAATCTCATATTGCGCGTGGCTGTCAGCGCGAAGGGCGCTGAAATGCAGGAGATTGTGCAGATCGATCTTCCAGTACCACTCGGTATAGGTGTTGAGCGGCAGCGTCATGCGCGCCAGCTCGCGCGCAAGGCCCTGCTTGTCCGGATCACGTGTTTCGCCCTGCCGGTCCTCGTTGAGAAGGTCGAGATAGAGCGCGTAGGCCTCCGAACTGTGCGCCCGTAGACGATCGAGCGTGTCGCTCGATTCGGAGCCTTCGAGGACATCGGCGCGGCCCTGGCGATTGGTCTGGGACTGGGCAGCCAGATGCTCGGGCTCGGGCGTATAAAACGCCTCCTCCAGCACGGAATAGCGGGCGGAGTACTCGTTGACATTGGCCGTGCGGTGCCGGATCCATTGCCGCGCGATGAAGATCGGCAGCTTGATATGCAGCTTGATCTCGCACATCTCGAACGGGCTGGTATGCCGGTGGCGCATCAGATAGTTGATCAGCCCGCGATCATTGCTGACCTGCTTGGTACCACGCCCGTAGGAAACGCGCGCAGCCTGCACGATCGCCGCATCATCCCCCATATAGTCGATCACCCGAATGAAGCCCTGGTCGAGCACCGGGAGAGGCTCGTAGAGGATCTCCTCCAGCGCCGGCACCATCGCACGCCGGGTCTTCTGGACCGCGCTGCGAAGCGCTTCGATGTCCTCGGCCTGCGCCTCGGTCAGACGATCGGAGGTGCTGCTTTGGATGGAATCTCGGGATTGGGGCGAGGTGGACATGGGCTGTTCTCCGCGCAGATCGGCGGAGACATTAGGGCAAATTCAACGAAAGATCACAGAAAATTTTCTGACGATCGCCCTACGCTTCAGTGGACGCCTGGCGTTCGATCGCATTCCGGTCGATCATGTCAGAGGCTCTGCTGGGGAAGGAGGCCCCGAACACCATGACCGACGTCCACGGCATCTACCCGATCCTCTACGCCTTCTTCGGTGCGGATGGCAGGCTCGACCGCGAGGCCATGCGCCGGCAGACCGAAGCCTGCGTCGCCATGGGCGCCCACGGCGTGGCGGCGCTGGGCCTTGCGACCGAGGTGAGCAAGCTCACGCTCGCCGAGCGTCATGACGTCATGGCCTGGCTTGCGGAAGATGTCGCCGGGCGCCTGCCGGTGGCGATCACCGTCTTCGGCGACACGCCAGACGAGCAGATCGCATTCGTCAAGGCCGCCGCCGATTTGGGTGCCGCCTGGGTCATTCTGCAGCCACCGCAGGGGAATCCTATCGGGGAACCCGACCTGATCCGCTTTTTCGGCAAGGTCATGGACGCCTCGCCCATCCCGGTCGCCATCCAGAACGCGCCGCAATATCTGGGCGTGGGCCTGTCAGACGACGGGCTGCATAGCCTCTGCCGCAACCATGCCAACTTCACTCTGCTAAAAGGCGAGGGCTCGGCGCTTCAGATCGCGGACACGATCAAGGCCGTCGACGGCGCACTTAGCGTGCTCAACGGCCGCGGCGGTCTGGAGCTTACCGATAATCTCCGAGCCGGCTGCGTCGGCATGATCCCCGCCCCGGAATGCGCGGACGTCCAGGTCAGGATCTACGAACTGATGAAGGAAGGACGCGAAGAGGACGCGGAACGGCTCTATGCCGCGGTGCTACCGCTGATCACCTTCCTGATGCAGTCGGTCGACCAGTTCCTCTGCTACGGCAAGCGGCTGACTGCAAAGCGGCTGGGGCTCTCAGAGGTGGTCGATCGGGAGCCATGCCAGCGCCCGACCGACCTCGGCCTCGTTATTCTTGAGCGTTACGGCCGAAAGCTTGGGCCTTTTGCCTAGGCCTTTCGGGCACGCGCAGATCGGCCTGACCCAAGGACGGCATATGGGCCTGATGGGCTATGAGCCGCTGACTTTGCCGAACGCCTTCTCGAAGGCTTCCGCAAGATTTTTGAGCTTGCCGGCGTCATCCGCAGGCTTATCGGCAGACTTCTTATCTGCGATCTTGTCAGAAAGCTTGTTACCCACGTCACCAAGAGCGTCTTTCAAAGCGCCGGAAATTGATCCAATACTTGACATCAAAACTCTCCATTTAGAAAAATTACCAAGAAATCAATAAATAATAATAACTTTTAAGTCAATTCCTTTTTTCTTCAATGTAAATTGACATTTTATTTATAGTTTCACTTGTAAATTGAAACTTACACTGATGAACGACAAGTCACGATGAAAAAGAGATGAGGCGCAGCATAAGGCGCTCGCATCGGGCGTTGCCGGCATGATCTGGTATACCAACGGTGGACAGACCGGGGTTTTACCGGCAAAGCTAGTGGCAGAAACAAAGCCTGAAGGGAGGCTCTACCAATGACGCCACGTTCTATTCTTGCGACCACCAGCTTTATCGCCGCTCTAAGCTTGGCCGGTGCCGCCAGCACCCAAGAGATCGAGATTCGCTTCGGTACAGTGAACGATCCGGGCGGCGTTCAGTATGAATCCGGTGCGGAATGGGTGAAGCGTATCAACGAAGCCGCCAGTGGTGCGGTCAAGGCCGATATCTACGGCTCATCCCAGCTCGGCAACGACAAGGAGATGCTGCAGAAGGTCAAGCTCGGCACCCAGGAGGTCGCTCAGCCCTCCTCGATCATGTCGACCATTCAGGCCGAGTTCGGCGTGTTCGAGATGCCCTATATCATCAAGGATCGAGTGCACGCCGGCTGCGTCGCCAATCAGATCGTGATGCCGGATCTGGCACCGAAGCTGGAGGAGCAGGGCTACAAGCTGCTCGCGGTCTGGGAGAATGGTTTCCGTAACATCACCAACAATGTCCGCGCGATCAACACACCTGCCGATCTCCAGGACATTAAACTCCGCACACCGAAGGGTGTCTGGCGGGTTAAAATGTTCGAGAGCTATGGCGCCAACCCGACGCCGATGCCGTTCTCCGAGGTGTTCGTCGCCCTTCAGACCGGCGTGATCGACGGTCAGGAAAATCCCTACGCCAACATCAACTCGGCGAAGTTCCAGGAGGTTCAGACCTATCTCTCCGAGACCAACCACGTCTACACGCCGTCCTTCCCGACCGCGTCCAAGAAGCTGTTCGACAGCTGGCCCGCCGAGGTCCAGGATGCGGTCATGTCCACCGCGGCCGACGTGCAGGGCTGGACCTATGAATATGCGGCCAAGGTCGAAGGCGAGCTTCGCGACTCGCTCCAGGCCGGCGGCATGGAGTTCAACGTCGCCGACCGCGATGCCTTCGTCGAGGCGTCGAAGCCGATCTACGATCAGTTCGCCCAAGAGGTCGAAGGCGGCGCCGAACTCATCGACCGCGTCCTCGCCCTCGCCGACGGCTGTTAGTGGCGCGGGTGGCGCGGCCACCTCGTTGACTTGGAGGCTTTGGTGCTGAACGCGTTTCTCATGTGAACGGTTTGCGCCCAAGCTGGATAAGAGAGGGCGGTCTTCGGGCCGCCCTTTTCTATAGCCCAGGCTTTGACTTCGATCCGCGTGCGTCCGAGTGAACCGCGTGGCCGGCGGCCACTCCTCGGCTGGCAGCAGCCGCCTCGCGGCGTGCGATGTAGATGGCGGCGGCGAAGATGACGGCACCGCCGAGCCAGGTGGTGAGCTTGGGGATTTCGGCGAACAGGAGATAGGCGATCAGCGCCGCAAAGGGGAGGCGGAGGAATTCGAAGGGTGCTGCGGCCGAGGCGTCGATCAGGGCGAGGGCTCGGGTCGCGGACAGCCAGGAGACTGTGCCGAGCGCGCCGATCGCGATCAGGAGCATCCACTCGGTCGGATCGGGCATCCGCCAGTGGAGAAGGCAAAGCGGCAGCGAAAGGGCGGTCGCGAACATGGCCTGATACCAGACGATCGCGCTCACCTGCTCGGACGCGGTCAGGCGCTTGATCATCAGGGACGTGACCGCCCCCATCACCGTGCCGGCAAGCACCACGAGCGCATAGGGCGAGATCACCCCGCTGCCCGGCTGCAGCACGATCACCACGCCGAGAAAACCGGCGATCACCGCACTCCAGCGCCGGGCACGCACGATCTCGGCGAGGATCAGGGCGGCGCCTAGAGTCACGAACATCGGCTTCGAGAAGGAAAGCGCGATGACGTCGGCAAGCGGCAGATAAGCGATCGCCAGGAAATAGCAGACCATGCCGGCGAGATGACAGATGCTCATCAGGAGAAGGCCGCCCGGATGGCGCGCTCGCAGCATCGATCGCCCCGCGCCCGCCAGAAGCGGCAGCATCACGGCGAGGCCGAACAGGTTCCTGAAAAAGACGATTTCGAACGTATGGATGTGCTCGGATGCGATCCGGATCATGGCGTTTTGCGTCGCCACGCAAAAGGCGCCGAGGATCATCAGGACGGCGGCCTGGATCATCGGCGGCAGGCCGAGAAACAGGCGCAAGAAGGAGCGCCCGAAGGTGTGAAAGACGTTCATGGCGGGACGATGGCGGAATTTTACGTGATCGCCTAGGGGATTGGGCATGCGCTCGATCGGGCTTGCAGCTGTGCCTTGATTGCGCGCATCCTTGGGATGATCACACGATCAGGGGGATGCCATGAAGAGCTACCAGATCACGGAGTGGGGTGGGCCGCTCGAGCTTGCGGAAAGGCCGACGCCGACGCCCGAGGGCCGCGAGGTGCTGCTGCGAATCACGGCGGCCGGCATCTGCCATTCGGACCTGCATATCCAGGACGGCTTCTTCGATCTTGGTCAGGGCGATCGGGTCGATTTCGCCAAGCTCGGCGCGCAGCTGCCGCTGACCCTCGGCCACGAGATCGCCGGCGTGGTCGAGGCGATCGGACCTGACGTCGACGGCATCGAGGTCGGAGAGGCCTATATCGCCTTTCCCTGGATCGGCTGCCGTTCCTGCGGCGTGTGCTCCCACGAGCGCGAGCAATTCTGTATGACGCCGAAATTCCTGGGCGCCCGCGTCGATGGCGGCTACAGCGACCATGTGATCGTGCCCGATCCGCAATATCTCGTGCCCCATGACGGCATCTCCGCTGACCTCGCCTGCACCTATGCCTGCGCCGGCCTCACTGCTTACAGCGCCCTCAACAAGGCAAGCGGCCTCGGCGAGAATGACAGCCT
>JBCCIN010000222.1:0-8661 GCA_039028235.1 Pseudomonadota bacterium | reverse complement strand
GGTAGTCTCTAGAATCAGAAGCCGGTCGTGGTCATCGAACAGTAGAACGCAAGCCGCAAGCCGTTTGGCGGGCAGGCGCTTGTGCGCCCAGCGATTGAGCGCCCGCCTGCGCATGATTAACGAGGCCAGAAACACTTTCGCTCGAGCCGAGACTGCCATGTGGTCCGTGCCGCCCGTTCTTGATTACCCCTATCGTCCTTTTATCTCATGCGGAAAGCTTGACGCCAACAGAGCGCGACCAGCGGACAAAGATCCCCCGTTGATATGCTCGAGGACGTCTCTTGATCAGCCGTCTTTTGCCGCCAGAGCTGGCGGGGAAGGCGAGCGTGCCTGGAGATAGCGCCCGCAGGTTTCAGGCGCAATCAGCACGCCGCTGCTGCAGGCGCGCCGTGCCACCACGGCACTGATGGGGGCCAGCGCAAAGCCACGAGCCTCCAGGGTCGGCAACCATTCACGCAGAGCCTCGATGGTCGTGCCATGCGGATGCCCGATCGCGACGGCGCTCCCGCTTCTAACGGCGATCTTTTCGGTCAATGCGAGCTGACGCCTGACCGAGTCGAGGTTGATGACGTGATCGAGAAAGACGTCGCGGGTGGTATTGGGCACGCCGTTCTGTTCGGCAACATCGCCAGCGACCGAACGCGCACTGGTCTTGGAATCGAGGAATAGCACGTCGCGCTTTCTCAGCTCGCGCATGACGGCATCCATTCTCGAGCCGTCGGCCGTCAGCCTCGAGCCCATATGGTTATTGATGCCGACAAAACCTTCAAAGCGGTCGAGATTTTTCTGCAGACGAGCGGCGAACTCGTCCTGATCGATCTTGGTGGTCAGCGCATCGGGTCCGGGCCAATCAGAGCCCAACGGCTCCATCGGCAGATGAAGCATCAGCTCATGGCCCGCCGCCTGGGCCGCTGCAGTCTGTGCTTCGATCCGTCCGGCATAGGGAAGAAAAGCCAGTGTCAGCGGCGAAGGCAACTCGTTGAGTGCCGCCGTGTTCGGCCGGTTGAGGCCGAGATCATCGATCACCACGGCGATAATCGGTCGGTCATCGGCAATGAATGCCGTCACCGCATTCTTCATCCAGGTCGGCGCATCGTCCAGAGGCCGCTCCCGGACATCGGTCGACGGAACTGTATCATCGGGCTGGACAATGAAAGGCTCGATCGTCGGCTCCGTCGGCAGCTCGACGGCGGAACTGTCGGAAAGTGCGGCGTCCAGAGAGGCGGTCGCTTCAAGGGCCGGCTCGTCCTCCTGAGGAACGAGGCTGTCCAGATCGCTGAGATCGACTTCGGGCAGGGGTTCGGCATCGAGCGCTTCGCTGGAGACGACAGCCACGTCGAGCGGCGGCTGGCTCTCATCGATGCCTGGAGCCGTTTCAGCGAGGATCGTTCTTTTCTCCAGCAGCGGTTCGGCATCGATCGCAGGTTCTATTGACCTCGCGGGTCGCTTGGGACTGGGCTGAATGGCCTGATTTGCGGAAAGATCACCCGGCCTTCGGCCCAATCGATCCAACCTGTCCGCCAGTTCAGAGGGGGTCGCGATCCTGCGGCGCTCCTGTTCAGGCGATTGACGGCTCGCGATATCGCGCGGCCGGTCATCGGCTGCGATCCCGCTGCTCTCGGCGTGCCGGCTTGCAGTCACACCGCCTTCCGAGCGCTGCGCTTCAAGCACCGCGCGACGGCGTTCAGCCTCTTCGACGCTCTGCTGCCAAATCGCCCGCTGATCGAGCTGCGGCCCCCGTTCTTCTGGCCAGAGCAGCCAAACGACCAGCGTCACGGCCACCGCACCGAGGACAGCCTCGGCAGCGCCATACTGCGATTTGAGCAGGAAATCGAGAATCCGCGCTGGGGAACGCCTGCTGCGTCGTCCGCCTTGCCAAAAGACACCCATGTTTCGGCTGATCTCCAACGAACTGAAGCACGAGACACCGCATCAGGTACAAAAACAAGCCTTCCATACTATGACGATGAAAGAAAAATTTTTCAAGTTCTTTTAACATCAAATAAACAATAACGATCTCAAATAATTAATCTTCATGATTAATGCTAACCATTTAACTATGCTTAACATTCCAATCAAACGATAGTAACCCTTGAAGATCCATGGCCGTTTTCCATCAATGCCACCGAATTTCCGGATAGTGCACCCTCACCTTTCTACGTCGCAGTTCTTGTACAAACCCGACAGACCGGCGTTTCCCGGGGTTGGAATGCATTCAGTCCTTGACGCCATCTGCACTCGGGGCTTTCCTTTCTCGCGACAATGCCGGGCTTTTGCATGGAGAGGATCGGTCCCGCCTGCGGACGATCCGCCCGTCGCCTGCCCGCACAACCGGTCAAGGGCCACGATCTTGCTGCTTCTCTTGGATAACTACGACAGCTTCACCTACAACCTGTTCCACTATCTCGGTGAACTCGGTGTTGAGGTCGACGTGCATCGTCACGACGCCTTGTCCGCGGAAGAAGCTCTTGCGCTCCGACCGGAAGCCATCGTCATCTCACCTGGTCCCTGCACACCGGACGAGGCCGGCATCTCTCTCGACCTCGTTCGCGCCGCTGCCGGCACCTGTCCGATCCTGGGGGTCTGCCTCGGCCATCAGACGATCGCGCAGGCCTTCGGGGGCCGCATCGTGAGGGCACCGGTCATCATGCATGGCAAGATCAGCCCCATCCGGCATGAGGGGAATGGGCTGTTCGAGGATATCCCCTCTCCCTTCCGGGCGACACGCTACCACTCGCTGATCGCCGAAGCCGACACACTTCCGGACTGTCTCGAGGTCACGGCACAGACCGACGATGGCGTGATCATGGGGCTGAGACATCGCGAGCTCCCGATCTTCGGTGTGCAGTTTCATCCGGAGAGCATCGAGACGAAACACGGCCATCGCCTGCTCCGAAACTTCTTGAACGTCCTGCCGGCGGCGGGCCACGCATGACCACAGATCCCCACGATATCAAGGAAATGATCGCCCACGCGGCGACCGGACAGTCTCTCGATCTGGAACAGGCCAAGGCCGCGTTCGACATCATGATGTCCGGCGATGCCACACCATCTCAGATGGGCGCGCTCCTGATGGCGTTGCGCGTGCGCGGCGAGACGGTTGACGAGATCACCGGCGGGGCGCTCGCGATGCGCGCCAAAATGGTGCGGATCAAGGCGCCGGATCATGCGATCGACACCTGCGGCACCGGCGGCGATGCATCCGGCACCTATAATGTGTCGACCGCGGCCGGGCTCGTGGTCGCCGCCTGCGGCGTCACCGTCGCCAAACATGGCAACCGGGCGCTGTCCTCCAAAGCCGGCTCGGCCGACGTGCTGACGGCGCTCGGGGTCAACATCGATACCGATCCCGACGTCGTCGAACGATCGATCGACGAAGCGGGCATCGGTTTCATGATGGCACCTCGCCATCACGGCGCCATGCGCCATGTCGGCGGCACGCGCGTGGAGCTCGGCACGCGCACGATCTTCAATCTGTTGGGACCGCTGTCGAACCCCGCAGGCACCAAGCGGCAGCTGATCGGCGTCTTCGCTAAGCAATGGGTGCGGCCACTCGCCGAGGTGCTTGGGCGCCTGGGCTCGGAAAAGGCCTGGGTGGTGCATGGCGCGGATGGGCTGGACGAAATCACCACGACAGCGGCGACCCATGTAGCCGAGCTCAAGAATGGTGAGGTCGAGACGTTCGAGATCTCGCCCGAAGTCGCCGGCCTCCCCTTTGCCGACGCGTCAGCGCTGAAGGGCGGGGACGCGGACTACAACGCCAAAGCCTTGCGCTCGGTGTTGGAGGGCAAGCCGTCCGCCTTTCGCGACATCGTGCTTTTGAACAGCGCAGCCGCCCTGGTGGTCGCCGACCGCGCCGATAACTTGCGATCGGGCGTCGAGATGGCGGCTGCAGCGATCGACGACGGCAAAGCTGCCGCCACGCTCGATCGACTGATCGCCGTCACCAATCAGGGCTGAACCATGTCGGACGTGCTCGCCCGGATCTGCGACATCAAGCGGGCCGACCTCGCGGAGCGCAAGGTGGCGGCGCCACTGGCCGACATTGAAAGGACTGCCGCGGATGCACCGCCGACGCGCGGCTTCGTCCGAGCGATCGAGCGCACCATCGCCGATGACCGGCTGGCCCTGATCGCCGAGATCAAGAAGGCCTCGCCGTCCAAAGGCCTCATCCGAGCGGATTTCGACCCGCCGGCGCTTGCCAAAGCCTATGAGGAGGGCGGCGCCACCTGCCTGTCGATCCTCACCGAAGAGCCCCACTTCCAAGGCTCCGACGCTTTCTTGAGGCAAGCAAGTGCTGCCAGCACACTGCCCTGCCTCAGGAAGGACTTCATGCTCGATCCCTATCAGGTGGTCGAAGCGCGGGCGATCGGCGCTGATTGCATTCTCCTGATCATGGCAGCGCTGAGCGACGATCACGCCCGCGAACTCGCCGGCCTCGCCCGAGAACTGGGCTTGGATGTACTGGTCGAGGTCCATGACGGCGAGGAGCTGGACCGCGCCCTTCGCCTGGATGCTCGGTTGATCGGCATCAACAACCGCAATCTGAAAACGCTCGAGATCGATCTCGCCACCACCGAGCAACTGGCGCCCAGGGTTCCGGAGGATCGGTTGCTAGTCGCGGAGAGCGGGCTCTACAGCCATGCCGATCTCCTGCGCATGGCGGAGGTCGGCGCGCGCTGCTTTCTTGTGGGCGAGAGCCTCATGCGCGAGGCCAATGTCACTGCCGCCACCAGGCGCCTGCTCCAGGGCGAAGGGCAAGGTCCACGTCGAGCCATCAGCGGCTCGCTGCCGCTATGAGCGATCTCACCCATTTCGACGAGGACGGCAATGCCGTGATGGTCGATGTCGGCGCCAAGGCCGAGACCGAACGCGAGGCGACGGCGACCGGACGCGTGCTGATGGCGCAGGCGACCTTCGATCTTGTCCAGAGCCGTGGGCTGAAAAAGGGCGATGTGATGAGCGTCGCCCAGCTCGCCGGCATCATGGCCGCGAAGCGTACGCCGGACCTTATCCCGCTCTGTCACCCGCTCGCCCTGTCCTCGGTTCAGGTCAGCCTGGAGGCCGTGGCCGCGCCACCTTCGATCGAGATCACCGCGACCTGCCGGCTCAAGGGACGGACCGGCGTCGAGATGGAAGCGCTGACCGCCGTCGGTATCGCCGCGCTCACGGTCTATGACATGTGCAAGGCGGTCGACCGCGGCATGCGCATCACAGACATCAGATTGCTGGAAAAATCCGGCGGCAAATCGGGACACTACAAGGCGGACTGATGATATCCGTCGAAGAAGCGCTCAGTCGCATCACCCGGGCGTTCGCTGCCCTGCCGATGGAGTGGATAGCACTCACCGATGCGCGCGGCCGCGTGCTCGCCGAGGATCTGGTGGCAACGCGTGATCAGCCACATCAGGACATCTCGGCCATGGACGGCTATGCCGTGCGCTCGGCGGATCTGGCGAGCGGTCAGGCGATCCTGACCCAGATCGGCGAAGCGCCGGCTGGCGGACGCTTCGATGGCGTCGTTGGACCAGGACAGACCGTCCGCATTTTCACCGGTGGCCCTGTACCGGAGGGCGCTGATGCCATCGCCATCCAGGAGAACGCCGAGGTCGACGGCAGTCGGATTTCGCTTACCGGCAAGCTCTCCAAAGGACGCTTCATTCGGCCGGCCGGCATGGACGTCAAGAGCGGTTCGGTCGTGCTGGCTGCGGGGACAATCCTCGGGCCGCGCGAGCTCGGGCTGGCTGCCGGGCTCAACCGCGTCTGGCTACAGGTGCGCCGCCGGCCGCGCATTGCCCTTCTCGCGACCGGCGACGAACTGGTGCGGCCGGGAGAGCCGCTTGGACCGGATCGCATCGTGACCACCAACAGCATCACGCTTGCGATGATGATCGAAAGCTGGGGCGGCAATGCGGTCGATCTCGGCATCATCGAAGATCGGGCCGATGCCTTCGCCGACGTCGTGCCGGCGCTGGCCGGCGTCGATCTCATCGTAACGCTGGGCGGTGCGTCGGTTGGCGACCGCGACCTGGTCCGTCAAGTGCTCGGCGAAAAGGGGCTGATGCTGGACTTCTGGAAGATCGCGATGCGCCCGGGCAAACCGCTGATGTTCGGCCATGTGGCTGATGTCCCCCTGCTCGGATTGCCTGGAAATCCCGTGTCATCAGCGGTTTGTGCAATTCTTTTCGTGAAGGCTGTCATCAGAAGCCTGCAAGGCCTTGACCCTATCCCCATGGAAGTGCGCGCCACACTTGAGGCCAACCTTGACGCGAATGACGAACGACAGGACTACCTGCGCGGTACGGCACGCTGGGAGGCCGACGGCCGTCTCACCGTGACCCCGGCTAAACGTCAGGACAGCGCCATGTTTGCCCTGTTCGCCAACGCCGATTGCCTAATAAAACGGCCACCTTTCGCCGAAAAGGCGAAGGTCGGCGACCTCGTCTCGATCATCCCGCTTCATCTTCCCGATGCCGGCCTTTGATCCTTTCAAAAAGGTCCCCAGAGTTTTCCACAGACGCGTTACCGCAACACCACCCGCCAAATTGCTGAAACACCGTTGGAAACTGCCGTCGAATTGGTTAGTTTAGCCGATCGTAATCATTGACCAAGAATGAGAACTTACGTAGAACACTTGAAGATTACGTGCTGATGGCGCGCATGAAGAAAAAGGGGGTTTGGGGTGCTGACGCAGCGTCAACATCAACTTCTAAAGTTCATCCAGGACTATCTTGAGCAGCATGGGGTGCCCCCTTCCTTCGAGGAGATGCGAAGCGCGCTCAAGTTGAAGTCGAAGTCGGGCATTCATCGCCTGATCACCGGCCTCGAAGAACGCGGCTATATCCGACGGCTGGCCTACCGTGCGCGAGCACTGGAGGTGCTTCGTCTGCCGAACAGCCTACAGAAGGTGGCGGGAGGCGACGTCGTCGATGCGAGCCTGGATGATATCGGTGTCGGTAATGTCGTCCATGGACGTTTCGGCCTGAGACCTGCCGAGCCGGCAAACGGTGACGGCCACTATGTGAGCCTGCCTCTCTATGGCCGAATCGCGGCCGGCACGCCCATCGCGGCCTTGCGTGACCATAGTACGCAGGTCGATGTCCCGCTGCACATGGTGCAGTCCGGTGATCACTATGCGCTTGAGGTGGTCGGCGACTCGATGATCGAGGCCGGCATCCATGATGGCGATGTCGTGGTCATCCAGCGCACCGAGACGGCGGAGAACGGCGAAATCGTCGTCGCTCTGGTCGATGATGAGGAGGTGACACTCAAGCGCCTCCGCCGAAAGGGCGCGACTGTCGCGCTGGAGGCGGCCAATCCGCAATATGAAACACGGATTTTCGGGCCAAGCCGGGTCAAGGTGCAGGGGCGTCTCGTCAGCCTGATGCGCACCTATAACTAAGCCCGCTCACAAGCGCTGCATCGGCGCCACCAGTCGCCAATAAAATTCGGTCCGTTTCGTGGACAACGTTGGTCATGGCCACCGCTGGGTCGATGACGGGCCGATGTCGACGTCGACGGGGTTTGCTGCCAGCCCGACTGCTTGAACGGCCGCCGGGTTGCTTGGCCAGTCTGACCTGAGAGGTGTTTTCAGCGCATGACGAATGTCTCACTCTTCCAAGGCCGCGAGATTACCCGTACGACGATCCCGAGGATGAGAAGCGCGAGGCTGATGACGGACGTAAGAAGAGCTACCGTCGAAACGGTCGCAACATCAAGCCGGATAATTCCGTCCTCGACACCGAAAAGAGCGTAAAAAAAAACCCATAATGCCAAGATTGATATGATCGCCGCTAGAATGAGAAACGACGGTCGTCCCAGCATACGGCACCCCTTTCTTTTTCAACGTGCTTGCGAACAGCCGTTGGCTTTGTCCCTTTACGCTATTCAAAAAAATTTAGAAAAACAATTGCCGGTTTCCTCCTATTTCGCCCGAATCGCGCAATTTTGATACGTTTTTCGGCCTTCGAGTGTGTTTAGGACGGCGGATCAGCTGTAAATAATCGCCCATTCGGCGAGAAGAGAGAGACTTGTATTCACCAGTGGAACTGCCTAGCTCTAATCCACATGCCAAGAGAGACCTACCCTCCATGATCCTTTTCGATCTGCTTTGCTCGAAGGGCCATGCCTTCGAAGCCTGGTTTCGCGACAGCGAAAGCTTCGATCGTCTCCTCGCCTCGGGCGAAATTCAATGTACTCTTTGCGGCGACAGCAACGTCAAGAAAGCGTTGATGGCGCCGAATATCAGCCCATCCAAGACGGCAGATCTCAAGGTGGCTGAAGAGAGTGCAGAGAAAGCTGCGTCGGCTTCCGGCGAGAAGGCTGGTGATAAGGAAAGTGCGGGTGCCGCACCGCAACCGTCGATGGCCGTCCAGGAAAACCCCGGGGCGCTGACCGGACCGGCCAAGCTGCCCGTGCCGGAGAAAGTTGCCGAGGCTTTACAGGTGCTCAGGCAGATGCAAACGCATGTCGAGAAGAACTTCGATCATGTCGGCAGGCACTTTGCCGAGGAGGCGCGCAAGATGCACTATGGTGAAGCAGAGAAGCGCAGCATCTACGGCGAGGCGACCAGAGAAGAGGCAGAAGATCTCGCCGAAGAGGGTATCGACGTCACCCAGATGCCCTGGCTCACCAACCGAAACAGCTGAACAGCGACCCGTC
>JBCCIN010000221.1:0-8679 GCA_039028235.1 Pseudomonadota bacterium | reverse complement strand
TGAACTGGTAATCGGCCTCGAAATAGTCCGTGTCGCTCGAAAAGGGTGCGAAAACGGTGACGCCTTCCTCGGATGTCCAGGGCGGCGTTGTCATGTCCTTCGGGGCCGGGTTGATGCCAAGATGCGTCTGGTACCATCGGGCCAGCGCATCCGGGTCCCTGGCCCTGAAGAAGACGCCGCCAATGCCGGTAACGCGTTCCATGCTGATGCTCCTCCCAATGGCTTCTTGGCGAAGTGCGCAAAAGCTACAGCCGCGGATGGCTGAAGAAAATGGATTCTTACGGATCAGCCTGGCTCTCTAAGCTCCGGCGGGCGCATGAGCAGCACGGCAATCGCGCAGATCACCGGCAGCAGAGCGAGTGTCAGAAGGGCGGTCTGGTAGCTGCCGGTGGCATCATAGGCGACGCCGAAGGGAAGCGGGCCGATCGAGGCGCCGACCACCATGATGGTCGCGGCGGTGCCCTGGATCGAGCCCAGGTGCTTTCGTCCGAAATAGCGCGGCCAGACATAGCCGATCAGCGCGTGAACGGCGGCGTTGTTCATGCCGAAGATCACGGCGTAGACGACGGCGGTCGGCAGGTCACGGACCATGGTCAGCGCAATCATTGATGCGCTCATCAAAAGGACACCTGACGCGAACAGCGGTTTGGTCGGAAAGCGGTCGAGCATGCGGCCGAAGATCGGCATGCAGCAGACCATGGCGATTGCCGAGATCGGGAAGACGCGGGCGGCGATCTGCTCGCTCAGACCCTGCGTCTGAAAGATCGACACCTGATAGAAAAAGAGTGCTGTCACCAGCATGGAGAAGCTGGCGAGCGAGATCGCTGTTATCCAGAAAGCCTTGGTCCGCAGCGCCTCGCTTGATGTGAGCCCGATCAGGGCGTCGCTGCTCTTGTTCACGCCGACGGCCGCGCCGTCACCGTCCGGGAGGAGGCCTATGTCCTCGGGTTTGTTCTGCACCAGGAAGAACACCAGCGGCAGATAGAGCGCCCAGGTGGCGATGCCCAGCCAGAGCCAGGCGTCGCGCCAGCCGACCTGATCGATCAGCCATTGCGCGAAGGGCGGATGGAGTGCCACGCTTGCGGAAAAGCCAAGAGCCATCAGGCTCGCGGCGAAGCCACGTTTGGCGCTGAACCATTGAGCGACCAGGTTGGAGGAACTCAGCATCAACGTGCCCTGGCCAAGAAAGCGAAGCGCGCCGAACAGAAGGCAGAGCATCACCAAGCCCTGAACCTGGCCGAAGGCGATCGCGGCGAAACCGAGCAGGGTTGTCGTGATCAGCACGACCACGCGCATGCCATGACGATCGATCAGCCGGCCGACATAGGGGAGGCCGAAGGCGGCAGCGAGGGTCGCGAGCGCATAGGCCGACGATATTGCCGTCTGATCGAGTCCGAGATCCTCCGATATCGGCAGGATGAAGACGCTGAACATATGGGATTGGCCCGGTCCGCTCGCGAAATAGCCGGCCATCGCGACCACGACCATGATCCAGCCGTAGAAGAGACGCTGATTGATGTTGAGGGCTAGGTTTTGACGTAATCGGGCGGGCAATCCCGTTCTCCTTCAGAGCATGACGCTAAACCACATCATCTCTGCGGGAAAAATGCGGCAAAATAACCGCGTGCCTTATCCTTTAGATGCGATGAGACTTGGCCGGGACCATTCGCAGACGAGACTTTGCCATTCCACAGCGCGCAACCTTTTGATAAGTCGACTTCCAATCCAAAACCTTACCATGGAGACGGATGATGGCATCCTCCGATGCTCACGCGAATGTGATGGCCTGGCTCGACGAGCAGCGGCCAGCGATGACCGCGCTTTTGCAGCAGATTGTCAACATCGATTCCGGCTCCTACGACCAAGCTGGTGTCGATGCGGTCGGCGACGTGATCAAAGCGCATCTGGATGGGCGCGGCATCGCCACGGAAGTGATTCCAAGACCGAATGCCGGTTTCTGTTTGACGGCGACGGTCGACGCCTCGGAGAAGATCGGCAAGGCACCGTCGATCCTGCTGATGGGGCATCGCGATACGGTCTTTCCCAAAGGCGAGGCCGAACGGCGGCCGTTCCACATCGATACGAACAAGGCCTACGGTCCAGGTGTAGCCGACATGAAATGCGGCCTTGTGATGAACTGCTTTGTCGCCGAGGCGTTCCATCGTTTCGGTGGCCATGATCGCCCGATCCGGCTTCTCTTCACGTCGGACGAGGAAATCGGATCGCCGAGCTCGCGAGCGGTGATCGAGGCGATGGCGCGTGGCGCGTCGGTGGTGTTCAACAGCGAGCCTGGTCGCGCCAGCGGTAATATCGTCATCGGGCGAAAAGGCGCTTGGTTCAGCACACTCGAGGTGGAGGGCGTCGCAGCACATTCCGGCTCCGCTCATGAGAAGGGGGCGAGTGCCGTCCTCGCTCTTTGCCGCAAGGTCGAGGCGCTGCACGCCCTGACCGACTACGAGAGCGGCATCACCGCCAATGTCGGTCTGATCGAGGGCGGGCAATCCGCGAACACTATAGCGCCTTTCGCCAAGGCGAGCATCGACATTCGCTACCGGTCCGTGTCGGACCTGCCCGGCATCGAGGCGGCGGTGCGAACGATCGTCGAGACCATTGAGGTCGAGCGCACCAAGGCCATCCTCTTGCCACCGACCGTCTTTCCGCCGCTCGAGCCGACACCTGCTAACCAGTCACTGTTCGAGCGCTATCGGCGGGTATCGGACGACCTCGGGATTGAGGTGGGCGAGGAATATAGCGGCGGCGCTGCCGACAGCGGCTTCACCTCGGCGCTTCGTGTGCCGACACTTTGCGCGGTCGGGCCGATCGGCGAGAAGGGGCATCAGCCGGACGAGGCCGTCTATCTGGAGAGCTTTGTGCCGCGCGCCAAGGCGGTCGCTGCCACCATCCTGGACCTTGCCGAACATCCCTTGGATTGACCCGGACCAGCAAATCCCTACCTTTTGATCCAGCCGACCCGTTCGATCGTTCCCTAGGGGGACATCGTACCGCTGCGGTGAGGATGATACTGCGACGTTGGAAACGGAAACGTCGGCTATGGAGATTGTTTGATGGCGACGTTACCGTCCGACCACCCGCCCGTGCTGCCTGAGAAGGTTGGTGTCCTACTGATTGCACTCGGCACGCCTGACAGTCCCGGCTATTGGGATATGCGCCGCTATCTAAAGGAATTCCTCTCGGATCGCCGGGTGATCGAGGTAAATCCGATCCTTTGGAAGTTCCTGTTGAACGTCGTGATCCTCAGCAAGCGGCCGTTCTCCTCCGGAGAAGCTTACCGGAGTATATGGGATGAGGAGCGCGACGAAAGCCCGCTTCGCACCATTACACGCGACCAGACCGAAAAGCTCGGTGCCAAGCTCCGCGAACGCTTTGGTGACGAGGTGGTCGTCGATTATGGCATGCGCTATGGCAACCCGACCATCGCGTCCCGGATCGAAGCACTGCAACAGCAGGGCTGTCAGCGAATCGTCCTCTTCCCGCTCTATCCGCAATATGCAGCGGCCACCACCGCGACCGCCTGTGACCACGCCTTCCGCGCCCTGATGAACATTCGCTGGCAGCCGGCCGTGCGCACCGTGCCCGCCTATCACGATCACCCCGGTTATATCGAAGCGCTCGCCAACTCGATCCGCCGCCATCTGGCGACTCTGGACTGGGAGCCGGACGTGCTGGTCACCTCCTTCCACGGCGTGCCCAAACGCTACCTTCTCGCGGGCGACCCCTATCACTGCCAATGTCAGAAGACGGCGCGGCTGCTCCGCGAAGCGCTCGGCTGGCCCGAGGACAAGCTGCAGATCGCCTTCCAATCCCTCTTCGGCAAAGAGGAATGGCTCCGCCCGTACACCGTCGAGCACGTCGCGCATCTGGCCGAAAGCGGCCACAAAAAAATCGCGATCATCGCCCCTGGCTTCTCCGCTGACTGTGTCGAGACCCTCGAAGAGATCCAGGAGGAAATCTGCGAGGCTTTCGAAGAGGCGGGCGGCGAGCAATTCGCCTACATCCCCTGCCTCAATGCCGAGGACGACCACATCGACCTCCTAGCCGACATCACCACCCGCGAACTCGCCGGCTGGGTGGGCGCGGCCCACGGCGTGGACTTGACGGAGCCCGGCCCGAACCTCACGGCGGTCTCCGGGGGACGGTGCTAGGGCTTGGGCCTCTGAGAGTTGAGGCGGAATTGGTGCTACGAGGATGGTGGTCTCGGATCGTATGACTGGCGAAGTGCTGCGTGACAGCCAGCGTCAGAGCCCGGCTATTTCTTGGCCCTCAGCTCCTCGATCAGCTTCCGGACATCGTCCTCCCACTCAAAGGGCGGGTCGCTGGCGGGGTCGTATTTTGGGACTTCCGGGAGGTCGGCGCCAAGCTCTTCGAGCACGGCACGGGTGCGGTTTAGCTCGTAGCGAAAGACATAAGGTTCGCCATCGGCGACGGCCCACTCATGGGCGCGAAGGGCTGCCGCGATAGCGCGATCCGACTCGCCCAGTTCCCGCCAGAGTTCGGCCACTGCGAGCGCGGCCTTGTCTTCCTTATTGTCCAGGCGCTCCGCCTCGGCTTGGGCATCAAAGGTGTCACCAGCGCGCCGACGCGCCAGTGCGAGGCAGGCTTCGGCCCCGGCATCTTCCGAGCCCACTTCTCGCGCCATGCGAACAGCCTTCACCAAGCTGTCGACGGCCTTGCCCGTCTCGTCGCGCTCCATGTGAAATTGTCCGCGCAGGTAGGCAAGTTGACGAACTCCGTTTCGGTTGCGACCTTCGCGAGCTAGCGTCTCGGCCTTTGCGAGCTGTTTCTCTACAAGGTCGCCTCGGCGCCAGCGATCGAAGGCATAAGAGGTCTCAGCGTCGCCCGGACGGTATACGAAGCGGCGCCAGTCTCGGCCCATGGGATCGAGTTCCGCCCAAAGATTGTCCGCGCGATGATCATCGCCAATATCGGATGAGTACTCGAATAGATAGGAGAGTGAGCGAAAAGTGTCTTGGTCTTTGCCGTTAGCTTTCGCCAGATCGAGGGCGAGCGACAAAGCTCTTCCCCGCAGCGCCGCCTTGCCTACTCGACTGTAAGTCTCGGTCAGGTTACGGAGCGCGATGCATATGTCGGTCGGATAACCCTTCTCGATTTCGAGGCGAAGACAGCGTTCTAAGAGGCGCTGAGCTTGTGCGGCGTCGATGTCAACGATGGCGGCCGCAACATCGTTGAGAACAGGGCCACGGAAAGAATTGCTAAACGCAACGGTTTCGCCGTCCCAGCCCTCGGGAAAGAGTGGACGCAGCAGTGCAAGCACTTCGACATTGGCCTGGAAGTTGAAAATCAATGTATCGACTAAGCCATTGCTAAATGTTGAAACTGCTTCCTGAAACCGTCCAAGCTCCATGAGCGTTGTGACGAGTTGCAGCCCCGGTGCGAGATCTTCGCGGCTGTCGGCGTCATCCCAGGTGCCGAGGCTTTGGCTTGTGAAATAACTGACCACCAACTCACCACGTGCCTGCTTCTCGTTGTTCCCCATTCGCCCAGAAGCGACGCCGCGTACGACGGGATGGAGATCATAGCGCCGTTCGGTGTGCTCATATTGCAGCAGTCCGCGGCGCTCAAGATCCTGGATGGTCTTGTTGAGATTTCTCGCCGCGGTCTTTCTCGTAGGAGCTGCTGGATCGTCACCCTTGTCGGACTCATCGGGCAAATGGGGATTGAGCGCCATCAACAGATCGTAGTCCGCGCCCCGCTGCAGGAGCGCGAGGGTTTGCAAGAGCTTAAGCGACATCGGCGACAACGCCTGGATGGCGGCGTCGAGGATGTGGTTGCGGCTCTGAGTCAGGTCGAGATCGGCAAGGTCGAGGGCGCCGCCGCCATCCCGTGCGTCGAGCCAGGTGTCAAAATCGCCGCGCGCACGCATATAGTCATTGATGAGTCCGGCGAGGGCGCCAACTACAAGCGGATGGCAGTCGCAATTCTGTTGAACATAGTCACGGATTTTTCTCGAATCGCCGCTGATGCCGGCGCCGCGCATCAGCGCCTCGGCATCAGTCAGGCGAAGCCCCTGCAGCATCTCGCGTCGCACTCCTGGGACCGGCATGCCTGAGGGGTTGATTAGCGCCCGTGGTGTTAGACGCGAGGTCACCAGGATCTTCGAGAGACTGACACCGGCCAGCATGCGCAAAAGGTCGTCATCCTCTGGGCGGATCGCGGCACATGGATCACGATTGGCGATCTGATCCTCCGGCGTGTCCGCCTCCTCGTCACGAAGCTGCGCAGCGTCGCTTCTGTTATAGGCAACCAGGACACGCTCCAGACCATCCAGCACCAGGAGCCACGGCCGCCGCTCCAGCGCTGGAATCAGCCGTTCCGACAAATCCCGGATGTGCAACTTCGAAAAGTCTTCGACGGGCTGCCCGGTGATGTAGGCGAGTGCTTCCCGGCAAAAGTCGACCATCTGCGCGCCGCGCTCGTAGAACGAATACCAAAAGCGTCCGGCCCAATCGTCTCGCGCTACCGTCGCACGGTTGTTGACCCACTCCCAGGTCAGCATGCTCTTGCCCGAGCCGCCGATCGCCTCGAACAGCAGCATCGGATTCGGGTCAGCCTCACTTGCCCATGCGTCCAGCGTCTCTAGCTCGGAGGCCCGTCCGATAAAGTCGTGCGAGCCCAGATAGCTCGGCACGGCGCGAAGGTCGGGCGGGTTGGGAAGGGTAGTCTCCGCGCGAGCGGGCTCATCTGCGTCGCTGTCAGGCGTTTCGGGATCGGGCTCCTTCTTCAGAAGTTCGGCAAGACGCCCGACCGCGATTCCGGCGCGCGATGCGAAATCTTCGGCGCTGCTGAACATCTCGTAGACCCGGTGCACGGGCGAGCCCTCGCGCATCGCCTTCGCCCGTTCGATGAACCGTTCGAGCTTTTCGATCTTCGCCGGGTCTCGCTCGACATCGGCTCTCGTCACCGGATGATCATCGGCCATGAGAAAGAGAAGGATGGGGCGGCCGAGACGCATCGCTTCGTTGAATTCAAGTTCGGTGATCGAAAGCTCGTCGGGATTGCTCGTCGGGCATTCCGGCGTCTGGCCATATTTATGGCCGATCACACCGATATAGGCGGCAGCGTCGCGAACGAAGTCGAGGCTGGAGCCGATGACGTCGACATCCCCACGCGCGCCGTCATTCTCCATCCCGATCGGCATCAGCTGAAACTTGGCGATTGCCTTCAGCAGCGTCTGACGCTGCTCCTTCAAATCGGTGAAGGTGCTGGACACCATCACGCCAGGATAGAGCTTGTGTTCCGTCATGGCCGTCGCGCTCTTTAATTGCACAAACTATCAAGCGTTCCACTTACAATAAGATGCCGGCGAAATCGAGCATGTCGATCTGAAAGGCTCCCGCTCACTGCAGACATCGTGGATACTGTCGGCTAACGGGTTAGAGAGTACGAAAAAATGCGGCAAAGCGTTGGTGACAGGCGGTTCCTCGGCATGCTGACGCCGTCTTCGAACACCGTGCTGGAACCCTATACCGCCGCGATGCTGGCCGACGTTCCTGACGTCACCGCGCATTTCGGGCGGTTCAAGGTCACGGAGATTTCGCTGCGTGATCAGGCCCTCGGCCAGTTCGACATCGAACCCATGTTGGAGGCGGCCAGCCTCCTCGCGGATGCCAAGGTGCACAGCATCTGCTGGAACGGCACGTCCGCTGGCTGGCTCGGGTTCGAGCAGGACGAGATCTTGTGCGAAAAGATCACTGAGCGGACGGGCGTGCCGGCCTGTTCCGCCGTTCTGGCACTGAATGAGATCTTCGAGAAAACCAGTGTCGAGCGTTTCGCCCTGGTGACGCCTTATCTGGACGAGATCCAGGCACGTATTGTCGAGACCTATGCTGGCAGAGGTTCCGAATGTGTTGCCGAACGCCATCTGGGTGATCCCGGCAATTTCAGTTTTTCCGAGGTGAGCGAGGCGACCATTGCCGAGATGTGCCGCGAGGTCGCGAAGGCGGATGGCGTTCAGGCGATCGCGATTTTCTGCACGAATCTGCGCGGCATCGCGGTCGTTCCGGCGCTCGAAGCCGAGCTTGGCCTTCCTATTTACGACACGGTGGCAACGGCGCTCTGGAAGTCACTCAAAGTTGCAGGAGTCGACACCGCCCGGGTGCGGGCCTCGGGGCGGCTGTTTCAGGAGGTCGTCTGATCATGGCGGGGCAGTGCATTGCTTATTGGTCGGTATCGAGGAGCGTGTAGCGACAGTACTGGTCGTTTTCGGGATGAGCTCGGATCCGGTCGAACCTTTGCAGAGCCTCATCCTTGATCCGGCTGATGTCATCGGCCAGGAGGAAGCGGCGTTTCATCAGGTCCTCGGCGGCGGCTGTGATTTGATTGGCGTAGTCATCCCTTGATCGATAGCGACCGGCAACCGATGCACGGGGATCACCCGTTTCGATGCGGCTGGTTTCGTCGATCGGGAATGGCAGGATCGAGCCGGACCAGCGTGCGAGCCTGTCGGCGGCGCCGATCTCGGCGCGCCTGAGATTCCATCCGGTATAGGTCGCTACTGGCACCGCAATTTCGGGAAGGCGGATGCCGCCCTGATCGATGCCGTCGCGATCGGGTAGCGGGACGGTCGTGACAAATGGTTGGCCCAGGCTGACGGGGTGGCGATCGATGATGCCCTCTTCCGCGAAGCGCTGTCCAAGATCG